>JBLHKZ010000073.1:0-21575 GCA_047618185.1 Limisphaerales bacterium | reverse complement strand
GGCCGTTGGCGTTGAAGTATTCGTGTTGGTGGCCGCCTTCGGAATGCGGGCCATTGTCCGAGGTGAAGATGACCAGGGTGTTGTCATCGATCTTCAATTCCCGGAGCAGTTCCATCAGCCGGCCGATTTCGGAGTCCATGCGGGTGATCATGGCGGCTTGGCCTTTGGCGGTGTTGGGCCACGGCTTCTTCTTGTAGATGCCGTAGTCGGGGACCTCCATGCCGTCGCCGGTCACGCGATCGCCTTCGTTGTTGGCGTGGGGGATAGTCAGATGAAAATGGAAGAGAAAGGGTGACTTGTGGTTGTCGCGAATGAATTCGAACGCCTGGTCGATCATGACGTCATGGGCGTAGGTCATGCGCTTTGAGGAGACACGGCCGCGCGCGCTGGGATGCTCCATCAGTTCATTTCCGGGCAGCGGAAATTTCTCCATGTTGCGCCAAAGATGGGTGGGGTAATAGTTGTGCGCCTCGCCCTGATCGAGATAGCCCATCCAGAAGTCGAAGCCGTTCTTGTTTGGATGGCCGCTGGTTTCGACTCCGCCCATGGCCCACTTGCCGACACCACCGGTCTTGTAGCCGGCCTTTTGCAACAGCTCGGCGACCGTCAGATCCTCGGGTTTGAACGCGTAGGAGGCGTTGGATGAAATGGGTGTGTGGCCCATGTGATTCCCGGTCCACAGCGACAGGCGGGACGGACGGCAAACCGTGCAACCCGCGTAGAAACTGGTCAGGCGCATACCCTCGCTGGCCAGCTTGTCGAGATTGGGCGTCTGGATTTCCTTCTGGCCGAAACAGCCGAGGTCGCCGTAGCCGAGATCGTCGGCCATGATGTAGATGATATTCGGCGGGGCGGCGGGTTCGGCCGAGAAAAGAAAGTGCGGCGAAATTAGAAGAACGGCGAGCAGGGCGGTGATGCGTTTCATGGATTGAATCAATTGGTTTGAAGCGTCAGGAGTTTGTCTTCCGGATTCTCAGAAAGGACGAGCCCGCAGAAGCGATGCTCTTGGGGGCGTTTGTTGCTGTGGAGTTGCAGGCCGAGGGCAGACTTTTTGTGCAGCTTCAGCGTGGGGCGATTCATAGTGAAGGCATCTTTTAGCCGATTGGCGATGTCGTGGCAATGTTCGCGCCAAGAGATCAAGGAAAACGAATGACATTTTGCGGCCGACTGCCACTATGAGTTTCCAGAAACACTTGATTATGAATGATTCTCCATTGCTCTCTGAGCCCATTAACGGCGGACGTCGCAAGGTTGTCCGGTTCCTCCTTCTCCTGGTTGTCGGGATTCTTGCGTTTGGCCCCGCTGGGCATTGCGCGGACAAGGCGATCAGTTTCGCCGGTAAATGGAACAACAAGAAATACAAAACTGACGGCCCGCTTTATTGCACCATGACGGACGCGGGCGGGGGAACCTGGAAAGCCAAATTCACCGGGACCGGAATCCGGAGTCCATTCAATTTCGACGCCGACATCAAATTGACGAGGAAAGGCAACCGCACGATGCTGTCCGGCGCGACGAAAGTGAACGGCGACCGCTATCAATGGACGGGCTATGTCAAAGGTCAGACGTTGGTGGGCAACTATCGATCCGCCTCGGGCAACAACGGCAGCTTCACGATGAAGCGCAGAGCCAAGGGCGGGAAATAACGCTCCATTCCGCGCCCGCTCAATTGCTTGACGCAGGTCGGGCGCATCTTTATCACAAACATGCTCCCGGAATTGCCAGACCCATGAACGCTGAATCCGAACCACACTCTCCGAACCGCCGCCGCTTTCTCAAGACATCTTCTGCCGCCATGGTGGGCGGCGCGCTGGCTTCCTCACTCCAATTTCCCAGCGTTACGCTGGGTGCGCCCAATAGCCGCAAACTCAAGGTCGGGCTGGTCGGCTGCGGCGGCCGCGGAACGGGGGCGGCCGCCCAGGCCATGAAGGCGGACAGCAATGTCGAACTTTGGGCGTTGGGCGACGCCTTCGAAGATCAATTGACCAAGAGCGAGAAGAATCTCGCCAAGCAGTTCGAGAAGGAACCGGACAAGCTTAGCGTCGGCAATCGGAAATTCGTGGGTTGGGACGCCATCGACCGGGTGATCGACGCCGGACCGGATGTGGTGCTGATCGCCACGCCTCCGCATTTCCGGCCGCAGCACCTGCGCAAGGTGGTCGAGGCGGGCCGGCATTGTTTCGCCGAGAAGCCGGTTGCCGTCGACGCGCCAGGCGTACGTTCGGTTCTGGAGACCGCGGAATTGGCAAAGAAGAAGGGCGTCTCGATCGTTTCCGGACTTTGCTGGCGGTATGAAACCGGAATGCAGGAAGTCATGAAGCGCATTCACGACGGCGCGATCGGCGACATTGTCAGCCTGGAATCGACGCGCTACACCCGGGGTGTGGGCAAGCTTGCCGAGCGTCAACCGGGTTGGACGGACATGGTTTACCAGATGCGGAACTGGTACTACTACACTTGGCTGTCTGGCGATTTTATCGCCGAGCAGTTCGTCCATGAATTGGACAAGATGGCCTGGCTGATGAAGGGCGAATATCCCACGAGCTGCATTGCGTCGGGCGGCAGAATCGCGCGCACTGAACGCAAGTATGGCCATGTCTATGATCACTTTAACGCCCACTTCGACTACGCTAACGGCGTGAAATACTACGCTTCCACCCGGCATGAGCCGAACACCGACGGCATCTGGCGCGATCATGCGCATGGAACCAACGGCTGGTGCGACCTGATGAAGTACACGCTCTACGACAAGAACGGGAAGCCGACCGAGCGTGTGGCAAAGAAACGCACGGACATGCACCAGCTCGAGCACAACGAGATGTATGCGTCTCTGCGGCGCGGGGAGATGATCAACAACGGCGAATACATGGCCAAGTCGACGATGATGGCGATCATGGCCCGGATGTCCGCCTACACCGGCAAGGCTCTGACCTGGGAGCAGGCGATCAATTCGAAGGAAGACCTGAGCCCGCCGAGTTATGACTGGGATCAACCCTTGCCCGAACCTCCGGTCGCCAAGCCCGGCGTCACTCAGTTTATCTAATTTTCCGCTTTAATGAATGCGACGCCGCGGGCAGCCTTCCCGCTTAATCCGTTGAAACCCAATCCGGCGTCCGAGGCGCGCCGACCTAGAAACGCTATGAACCAGGACAAAACGAACCACGATTCGAAATCGACCCGACGCAGTTTTCTTAAAACCTCCGGTGTTGCCGTGGGGGGCGCGACGCTCGCCTCCACATTGGCCTTTCCCGGCGTGAATTTTGGCGCGCCCGACAGCCGCAAGTTGAAGATTGGCTGGGTCGGTCTCGGCGGCCGCGGCACCGGCGCCATCGATCAGGCGATGAAGGCCGACAGCAATCTCGAACTCTACGCCATGGCGGATGTGTTCGAGGACAAGGTGGAGGCAGCGGAGGCGAAGGTGAAAACAATGCACCCGAACGCCTACAACGTGGGAGCGCGGAAATTCACCGGACTGGACGGCTTTAACAAGGTGCTGGACAGCGGAGTGGACGTGGTCCTGTTGACGACCTCGCCCGGCTTTCGTCCCCAGCACATTGCCGCGGCCGTGGAAGCCGGCGTGCATGTCTTTGCGGAGAAACCCATGGCGACCGACGCGCCCGGCGCGCGCTCCGTGCGGGAAAGCATCAAGAAGGCGCGGGAGAAGGGCACCGCCCTGGTGGACGGCTTTGTCTGGCGCTGGACCTACGCGCAGCGCGACACCTATGAGCGCATCCTCGGCGGCGAGATCGGCGACATCCGCACGATCTACTCGGCCTACAACGGCAACGCGCGCAAACGCTATCCGACCTGGGGCAAGCACAACACCAAGACCGACCTGGAATACCAGATCCGCCGCTGGTACTATTTCACCTGGCTGTCCGGCGATCATTGCGTCGAGCAGGCGGTGCACAGCATCGACAAGATGAATTGGGCGATGAACGACACCCCGCCTGAGTATGCGATCGCATCCGGCGGCCGGCAGGTCCGCACCGGAGAAGAGTTCGGCAATATCTTCGATCACTTCGCCATTGAATACCACTGGGCCAACGGCGTGGACGGATACCACTACAGCCGCCAACAGGACAACACCGAGGGCGGAGTGAATGATCGCATCTATGGCACCAAGGGCGTCTACACCGGCGAGAGCGGACGAAAGCACCATACTCTCATTGGGGATGACCTGAAGTGGCGTTGGAAGGGCGCCTCGAACAACGGCTATCAGACTGAGCACGACGAGATGTATGCCTCGATCCGCGCCGGCAACCCGATCAACACGGGCGATCGAATGATCAACACGACGATGACGGCGATCATGGGCCGCATGGCGGCCTACACCGGCAAGAAGATCACCTGGGACATGGCCTGGAATTCACAGGAGAAACTCGTGCCTGACAATATCAAGTGGGACATGGATCTGCCGGTCCGCCCCGTGCGCATGCCCGGCAAGACGGAATTCATCTGAGTCTGGCAAAACCTTCAATAGCAAAAGGCCGGCCCAGATGGGCCGGCCTTTTTTTGATTGGAATCTAATTCGATGGAGCGATCTATTCGCCGCCGAGCGCCTTTTTGACTTCCTTGTCCAGGCCCGGGCCGCGGAGCGCCGTGTTCATTGCGGCGATGTTTCCCTTGCCGTCGAGCAGGTAGACGGTGGGAATGCCGGTGACGCCGTAGCGCGAGGCGATCAGGCCGCCTTCGTCGAAGTGTTGGGTCCAGGGCATGTCCTTTTCCTTGATGTAGCTTTCGAGCGCGCCGCGGCTGCGGTCGAGGCTGATGCCGATCACGTCGAAGCCCTTGGCGTGGTATTTCTTATAGGCCTCTTTGACATGGGGTATTTCCTGCACGCAGGGGCCGCACCAGGTCGCCCAGAAATCGATCAGCACGACTTTGCCCTTGTAGTCGGCCAGGGAGAATTCCTTGCCCGCCAGGTTCTTGCCCTTGAAATCCGGGAAGGGTTTTCCAACGGCGAGATTCTTTTTGATCTTCTCGCCTTCGGCCTGGGCTTTCCTGGCTTCGGCCTGGGCCTTGATCGATTCGACGATCTGATCGGCCTGCTGGCCCGGCTTCGTGTCGGGGAACTCTTTCTTGAGCTGATCGATGAGCTTGAGGCCCGCGGCGGTTTCGTCGAGCAGCTGGATGTGAACCATCGCCTTCATGATCAGGATCTGCGCGACGGCGTCGGTTTTCTGGTCCTTGTATTTTTTCAACAAAGCGTCGAATTGCGAGAACTCGGGTTCGAGGTCCTTCGCGGTGAGGGTGGAAGACGTCATTTTCGCCCGTAGCTCGCTTTGTTGCAGTTTTGTGCGGAGTTTCGTGAAGAGCGCTTCTCCTTCGGTTTTTGCGTCGTCGTCGGCAAGGCCGGAAAGGGGAAGCAGGAAGCAGGCGAGCAGGGCCAGCGCGGCGGATTTCGTTTTCATGAATCTGGAGAGGATGAATTATGGATTGATAGAGTGTCGGTGTTAGTGACGACACCAAAGTTGGATGCGCGGCGCAAGAAATTTATTTCGTCGCTCGGCCCGATTGAATTCGGCACGATTCGCGACTATGGCGAAGTTATCAGTCGGTGTTATTACTCATGCGGAGGGCGCTCATCTGGGCGCGTATTTTGAGGCCCTGGCCCAGTGCGAGGAGGTCTCCGACGTCGTGCTGAGCGATCCGGGAGGGGCGTCGTTTCCCGCAGCGCGCAAGGCGTTGGGCGAGAAGTTGGCGGCGGTTTATGAGAATCGCGACGCGATGTTGAACGAGGCGGCGCCGGACATGGCGCTGGTCAGCATGGAGGCGCTCAAGGCTCCGCCGGCCATCGACGCCGCGCTGGAGGCGGGGTGTCATGTGTTGGCCGAGAAGCCGGCCTGCGTGCGCGTGGAGGATTTCGAGCCATTGGTTCGCAAGGCGGAGGGCAAGAAGTTGCATCTGATGCTTGCGCTTGCCAACCGGGTGACGCCGGCGGTGCAGGAAGCGCGACGGCTGATCGAGGCGGGCACGCTGGGCAAGATCTATGGCGTTGAAGCGCATCTGGTCGCGGATCAGACGCGCCTGAAGAGTAAATCGTATCACGAACGTTGGTATGCGCAAAAGGCACGCGCGGGCGGCGGGCATCTGGTCTGGCTGGGCATCCACTGGCTGGACCTGACGATGTATCTCACGGGCAGCGATGTCGTGGAAGTGGCGGGGTTCGCCGGGAACGTAGGCGGGCAGCCGATCGATGTGGAGGATTCCGCCGCGCTCTCCCTGCGCTACGCCAACGGGAGCTTTGGGACGCTGACCTCGGGGTATTATCTGGACCGGGGTTATCACAGCCACATTCGCATTTGGGGTTCGGGCGGCTGGCTCGAATACACGGAATGGCTGGGGGGACGTCAGGAGGCCCCGTTGAAATGGCAGTCGACCGTCGAGCCGAAGACGGATGGTATCCAGGAATACAAAGGGCCATTCGAGCCTCGCGGTTATACACCCTTCGTCGTCGAATGCGTGCGAGCCTGCGCCGGATTGCGTGAGGCTCCGATCACCGGACGTGACGGACTGCGGGCCTTGAAAATCATCCACGGCTTCTACGAGGCGGCGGAGCAGGGGCGGACGGTGAAGATTTAGCGGTCACGCCGAATGGCGCGAACCAATAGAGCCGTAGCAGCCGCGGTCACGAGGCTCATATCAAAGGTAACACCGGGTAGAAGAGCCTCGTGACCTCGGCTGCTACGAAGTGGTTTGAACCCATTCGGACCGCCCGGCTTTCGTTCGGGTCCATGATGGCCCCGTTAATTTGACCTCGCCTACTCCTTCTTCTTCGGGTGGGTGATGACGCCGTTGAGGAGGCCTCCGTAGCTGGGGCCGGACCAGGTTCCCGCGTAGGTGTCGTCGTAGACCATCACTCTGGCGGAGTAGGTGCCGGCGCCGGGGATCCAGAGTTTGTCGAGAGTGATCACGGGCGTGTCGCCGGCCCAAAGGAGACTGATGGGGATCGGGACGGTGATGTCCTTTTCGCCCCACTGCATGCGGGCGCTGATGACCCAACTCTTGTCGGTCACCTTCTGCGCGTTGTTGATCGTGTAACGCTCTTTCTTCGATTCACCCATTTTGCCGTCCTTGGTCAGGCACCAGCGGCCGACGAACACGGCGTTCTTCATGCTATTCTGAAATTTCTTTTCGAGCTCGTTGAGTTCGACTTTGGGCGTGGCGGCGGGTTTGGGGGAGTCCTGGGCGGCGGAGGTTCCGGCGACGAGGGAAATCAGCGCCGTGGCGATCAGTGTTTTTGAGAACATCGTTTTCATGGTCGGTTTGGACGTCAGCTGGATGAATTTGGTTTAGAATAAATTTTCAGAAATCGGCGATCGCCTCATTCGACGGTGATGAAATGCGGGCTCGACCAGGCGAGGTGGCCCTGGGCGACGCTGATATTGCCTCTGTATTGCTTCGAGTTTCCGGCCTGGCGGATTTCCCAGTAATACCAGTGATCGCCTTTGGCGACATCGCGCTGGATGTGCTTCAGTTTTAGGTCCTGGGTCCCGTTGCCCGCGTAAGTGCGGATGGCCTTGCCGCGGTCGCTCATCAGGGTTGCGGAGACGACTTCCCGCGTGCCGCGAACGTGAAGGTCAAATGTCAGACGGGTCCTTTTCGTCACGTGGCGAGTGTCGGTGAGTTTTCTTTCGAGGCGGGAATCGACGATGATCTTCGAGCCGTTGGAGGCAAAACAACGATGCTCTCGCAGCGCGCGCAGGACGGCCTCGCCGGTCAGTTCCTCGGCCCAGATGCCGGTGAGTCCGCCGCAGAGCCCGGGGTTGCGGCGATGGGAATCGCTGCAGCCGACGAAGCCCAATTTCTTGCCGGCGTCGAGCTCGCCGTGAAATTTCTGAGGCACGTCGTGGATGTAAATTCCCCAACACGAGGTGACTTCCATATTGGCCTCGGCGGGGTGGTCGACGATGTCGAAGGTGCGGTGCTGGCCATTCAGAATTCCGCCGAACTTCTGGGCGGCGGCGGTGAGTTTCGCGAAATCCCCGCCGACTTCGGTGTAGCGGATGATCGGTCCGCCGCTGGGCGGGTAGATCACGGTGCGGTGATTGGGATAGGAATTGCCGCTGGGCTGAAGGTAGACCGATTTCCAGGGATCGAATGCCTTTCCGGGGCGGCCTTTGCGCTGGGTCCATTCGTAGCCGGGCAGGGCGATGAATCGGCCGTTCTCGGTGTAGTTTTGCGAATGCAGCATGCCCATGTAGTATTCGCCCTCGGTCAGCAGACAGCCGTGAACGTCGTCGTTGTCCTGCATCACCATGACGTCGAGTCGGGCGCGGTCGCGGGCGTAAAGCACGATTTCGTCGGGTTCGCCTTCGGCGTCGCCGGTGAGGCCGCTGTGGCAATGGAGGTCGGCCCAGTAGAGCTGGTATTTCTTACCGTCGACTTCGATGCCGTGTCGCGGAGGTTGAAATCCGCCGACGAGATCGATGGGCTTAAACTGACTCCTCCAATCGTCGGGGGCGAAAGGCTGAGTCTCTTTCAGGTCGATCGTTGTCTGGTGATAGGGCCGAATCCACGCCCTGGGGATTTCGGAGCCGGTGACGTCGAATTGGTTGTCTTTCGCTCGGGCGGGCCGAACGAGGTTGTAATCGATCAGGCCGTGAAAAAGTTGGACGGCTTCGCCCCAGGCGCCGTTGGCGAAGGGTCTTCCGAGGAGCTGGCCGGTGGTCTTTGTGCCGCTCCCGCCATGCACGGTCTTGCGCTCCCAGATCAGCCACATGGAGTCGTCGGCCTCGAGCAACATGGGATGCCGGCGCTTGCCGATGTAGCCGCTGGGGTAACCCTTGTCAGGCCGCAGGTCGGGCAGGAGTCCGTTGAGCATTGCGGCGCCTTCGTCGTTGTCCTTGGCGTCGCGGACCGGAACCCATTTGCCGTCCTTGCGGACCGACGCGTGCGCGGTGTGAATCATGTCGATGACCCCTTCGCCGCCGATCACGTCAACGAGCCTGAGCCAGACGACGCAAAGGCCGTGTTCCTTTGAAAATATCGGCGCAGGTTTGATGCAGCGTTGGCCTGCCGGACCTTTTGGGGAAATGGTTTCAATGTCGCCCAACGTGGGCAGGATGGCGCGGGTCGCAACGGCGTATTCACCGGCGGCGTACTCGTCCCAAAAAGCCCAGACCTGGCCGTCAAGCTCCGCCAGCGCTGGGCGAAAAGAATCGGTCGACGCGCGGCTGATGGTTTGAGGCTCTCCCCAGGTTCCATCAGCGAAATGACGCAGTCTGACCTGGGCGTTTCGGCCCGCGGCGAACTCGTGCCAGGCGATTGTGACGGCGCCGCTTTTCAGAACCACGGCGTTGGGTTTGATCGCGTCGGATTCAGCTGGCGAAAGCGTCTTGATTGCGCCCCATTTGCCGGCGGCGTGTGCTCGGCCTTCAATGCGCCAGTGTCCGTCGCGGCGCGCCGACCAGAATGCCCAGAGACTCCTGCCCGTTGAGTCGGCGACGAGGACCGGCGCGTCGACGATGCTCGGCTTTCCCGAAAGGTTGACGGCGAGTCCCGCGGACTTCGGATCGGCGGCCGGGAAGTGTCGGACGAGAACGCGTTCCTGGGACTTGTGATAGGTTTTCCAGATGGTCCAGGAGGAACCGTCGGGCAGTTGCAGGGAAGTCGTCTGCGTGTCGAAAGTCTGTTTGCCGGGATTGAGCGGCTCGCCGAAGTTCTTCGGCGGCGCGGCGGCGGAAAGGATTCCGGCCGCGAGGAAAAGCAAAGCGACACATGCGCTGGTCCGAAGAGAGGAGAGCAAGGTGGATTGTAGTCGAGTTCTCACCTCGCCAGTCGAACGGCTGACGGGAATTCGAGCAAGTAAATTTGACTCGATTGCGGTCGCACCTCCTGCCGGGAATGCGGCGCCGATTGACGCGGAAGTCTATTTGCCCGCCGATCGCGCGGAGGTTGACGCGGACTTTCGACGATGTATCTGGACTCGGATTCCGTGAGGGGCATTGCTGAGGTAGCTGGCGGTGATCTCGGCGAACTTTCCGAGACTCCAGGGAATATCGTCGCCGATGCCGTTCTTCGTGAAGACGATGTCTTCGGCGATGAAGACCATGGAATGCAGCGGCATGTTCGTGTGGTCGAGCAGCAGGATTAGATCCCCGAGCCAGGTTGCAGCGGGGATTTGGTGATAGTCGCGCTCGAGGATTCCTGCGGCTTCGCCGACGTCGACGAAGCCCTCGATCGCGCGGTTGTTAAAGAAATTTAGACTGGTCCAGAAACAGTTTTCGCGAGAGTCGGAGGCGGGGTAGGTGTTGAGCGATTGGCGCGCGAATGGAGGAAGTAGATTTACGATGTCGATGTGAGCCGTCTCCGGGTTTCTGGCGTGCGCCTCCAGCAACGGCAGAGTCTGACGAATGCGCCCGCCGCGCCCCCAATATTCGGCCAAAGCGTCGAGGTTCGAATCAGGTCCTAGGTGAAGCCTTACGGACAAGGAGCGTCGCGTGGAGAGGAAGCGGGCGATGTGGCGCCGATCGTCCTGGTTGGCGATGGCGGTGAACAACTCGGCTTTGTCGGATATGCAGGTGAAGGGGCCCTGTGGGTAGGCTGCAGACGCCACGATCGGGCGGCTTGCGGCGGAGAGTTCGCCGTAGTAGAGCCATGCGTTGAATTGCGGTGTTGGTCTGGCGTAGGGGCGGAAATAATGTTGATTTTCCAACGACCGGCTGAGCTCGAAGGCGACGCTTGAATGAGCCTCGGGCTTGAGCCCCAAGACCCACGCGGCCTCGGGGAGAAGCGAAACACCCGCTTTGTTCGGTTCCTCAACGAAACATTCCCGCGCCTGATCAAGCTGCCTTTCGGTAAGGCCGCTTGCGCGCAAGATCGCCATGGCGGAGTCCTTATTGCGGCCTTTGAAGAACCAGCGGGAGGGAAGTTTGTTCAAATTGGGGTCGGACAAGATCGCGTAGTGGTTGTCGAGCAGGATCTCCGTGATCTCCAGATTGCCCCAGGCGGCCCAACCGGGAAGCGGAAGAGGGGGGTGTGGCCCCGGTGTGGCCGGCGATTCAATGCTGGCGTCCAATGCCGCAGTTGGGGCGCCCGCTGAAGAGGCGGAGTAGGAAGTCTGTGCGGAGGTCTCGCCGCTGGTCCCGATGGAGCAACAGACGAGCGCGACGGAAACGCGAAATCTCCACGGACGCAATGTTTCGACAGGCGTTAAACTGCGCCTGGGTGTTCGTTGATACATCATACGGCTTTGAACATGCGGGACTGGACGTTCTCGTTGGTGAAACGTAGTTGAGCGGAAATTCAGGACATGGTTGTGACAAAATAAGGATTAATTGGTTTCAAATGGGCGCTATTGATTACGAATGGTCGCCCATTGTGGCCTGCTTCGGGCTGAATCTTGCCGGGTTGTTGCTGGTGTGACGACAGGCTCCCAGCGGATTCGGAAAAGGCGCGTCCGGTTGACGGCGTCAGTCTGGCGCCGTTGATGACCGGTCTGCAACAGAAGCGTCCGACTCCCATTGGATTTGAGTCGCGCAACCAGATTGCGATGAGCGGGCAGCGGTTCAAGCTGATCTACGCGCCGAAGGGCGGCAAGAAAGCGAAGATCCCGGAAGGCGACTTGAGCGGCGTGAAGTTTGAACTTTACGATTTGACTGAGGACCCGGGAGAGAAGAACGATGTCGCCGCGACGCATCCGGAAGTCGTGAAGCGCATGGCAAAGGCCCTGGCGAAGTGGCGGGCGAGTTGTCGGGCCAGCCTTGAGGGAAGCGACCATTGAACATCTGGTCCACTTGCCAAAATCGGTCGAGGGGTGAATATTCCGGCCGTCGTTCATGAAATTAAAGTATCTAACTCTATCCCAATCTGACGCCTCCGGGCCTTCGTTCACTACGCGCGCCGCCTGGCGGCTCGTCGCGGCGCTGTTCGTTTGTTTCGCCTCTGTCTGCCCTTCGTTCGCGGCTGAGCCTGCCGGTCCCAAGGAGTTGCGGAAGCCGAATATCATTCTGATCATGGCGGACGATCTGGGGTGGGGCGACACCCATCCCTATGGCGCGGATCCAGACAAGTTCAGCACGCTCCACATTAACCGCGTCTTTATCGAAGGACGTCTTTACCGCAATGCGCATTCGCCCTCCTCGGTTTGTTCGCCGACGCGATTCTCGGTGATGACCGGAGCGTATCCGTGGCGTGACAATCGGGTCCCGCGTCATTTGACCGCCAGTGAGCCGCTGGTGATTCGCGAGGGCGAGGAGACCGTGGCGAGTCTGTTGAAGGAGGCGGGCTATGCGACGGCCTGCGTGGGCAAGTGGCATCTGGGCGCGCAGCGCGGCGAGTCGATCGATTGGAACAAGCCATTGACGCCCGGGCCCAACGATGTCGGCTTTGATTACTTTTTTGGCGTCATCAACAGCCACAACCAGGCGCCCTATGTGTGGGTGGAGAACGACAAGATCATGGGACGGGCTCCGGGCGAGGTGATTGAGATCGAAGGCAATCAAAAGGAATTGAAGGGCATTGTGCACAAGCGCGAGACCACGCAGATCACAGCAACACTCGCGCAGCGGGCGGGACAATTTATCGACCAGAACAAGGACCGGCCGTTTTTTCTCTACTATCCCGCCTGCACGGTTCATACGCCGCTGGAACCGGGAGCGCAGTGGAAAGGGAAATCCAAAATGGGAGACTACGGCGACTCAGTGCAGGAATTCGATTGGCAGGTCGGGCGAATCCTGTCGAAGCTCAGCCAGCACAATCTTCATCAGGATACACTGTTGATCGTGACCAGCGACAATGGCGCCCTGACTCGATTTGGCCTGGAATATGGGCACCGGTCCAACGGCCTTTTGCGCGGCGAAAAGGCGAGCATCTACGAAGGCGGTCATCGCGTTCCATTCATTGCCCGTTGGTTGGGCAAGATTCCGGTGGCGAGCGAAAGCCTCGAAATCGTTTCGTTGGTCGATTTCATCGCAACGGCATGCGCCGCGGCGGGCGTTGAACTCCCCGCGCACGTGGCGCAGGACAGTCATAATTTGCTTCCGGAGATGATGGGTGTGAGGCAGGCCGTGCCCGTTCGCGAGGCCACGGTCTGTGTTTCGAAGTTCAGCGCGCATCTGTCCATTCAACAAGGGCCCTGGAAAATGATAGTCGATCGAGAGCCAGCTGGCGTGGGGCCATTGGCGAAATTTCAGCAAGGGCGCTATGGGCCCGACGCCCTGGAACTCTATCATCTGGATACCGATCCGGCGGAAACGAAGAACTATCGCGATAAGCGTCCGGACGTGGTTGAGCGGCTTCAAGCGCTGCTGCAGAAGTATGAGGAGCAAGGCTTCAGTCGGCCCGGATTCAAGGCTTCCTCCGGGCGGCGGTCGAAAGCGAAATGACGAGCGGCGCGCTTGCGCGAACGAATCAGGAAGGATACGGTCATGCCGATGAAGAAATTGTTTTTAGGAGTATTGGCGAGGTGGATTCTGATATTCGGCGTGCTGGGAAGCGTCAGCGCCGCAGCGCCGGCTGAGAAAGGCGACGTCAATAAGGAATCGGACGCAGTCAAGGCTGAGCCTGCCAAGGAGACGTTGGATGAATCGGACGAGTCCGTTGCTTCTCCGAAGGTCTCCAAAGTGTATGTGATTCCGATTCGTGAGGACATCATGCCGCCTCTGACCTATCTTGTCAGAAGGGGAGTCAAAGCCGCCATGGATGCCGACGCAGATGTGTTGATCGTCGACTTGGACACCTTTGGCGGTCGGATTGACGTAACACTGGAGATCATGGACATAATCAGCAAGTTCGAGGGCGAAACGATCACCTTCATTAATTCCAAAGCTATTTCGGCCGGTTCCTTTATCTCAGCGGCAACGCAGCGCATCTACATGTCGCCGGAAGGGGTGATAGGCGCGGCGGCTCCGGTGAGCGGCAGCGGCGCAGATTTAGGGGAGACCATGGATGCGAAGGTTGTTTCAATGGTCAAGGCCATGATTCGGACTCAGGCGCAGAGAAACAGCCACAACAGTGAGGTTCTCGAAGCGATGATCGACAAGGAGAAGGTGTTGATTATCGATGGCGAGATCATTTGTGATGAAGGCAATCTCCTGACATTGACCGCGATGGAGGCGGAACGAGAACATGGCGAGCCGGCGAAACCGTTGCTTTCCCTGGGCACGTTCAAGGACATGAATGAACTCATCGAGGAGTTGGGTTACGGCGGGGCGGAGATTACCCGTGTCGAGGCTTTGGGAGTCGAAAAGTTTGCCAGTTGGTTGAACTCCATAGGTTTTCTACTGGTCATTATCGGGATCGCCGGCATCTGGATTGAAATGAAGGCCCCGGGCTTCGGACTTCCGGGAACGGTTAGCATTATCTCCTTTTCGTTATTTTTCTTTGGCAGCTACGCCGCTGGATTGGCGGGCATGGAATGGCTGATCATCTTCCTTCTTGGCATGGTCCTCGTGGGGTTGGAAATATTTATTTTTCCAGGGACCATTGTGCTGGGCCTGACTGGCGCCGGGATGATGCTCATGACCCTGATCATGGCCCTGGCGGACTTCTACCCCGGCACGCCGATCGATATTTCCTTCGTCGGGCAGGCGCTGGAGAATTCGGCGATCATGCTGATTCAGGCGAGTATCGGAACGGTGTTGGTGATGTTCGGGCTCTATTACTATGTCTTTCCCCATATGGCGAAGACCCAGTCAGCGGCGGGCGCGATGATGTCGGCGGCCGCGAGCGGCGTCGGCGCAGAAATCGAAATTCGCGAGGAGCAACAATCTCGCATGGGGCAGACGGGCGTGACGATTTCGCCCCTGCGGCCAGGCGGTAAGGCGCGTTTCGGAGAGGGAATTGTCAATGTGATCTCCGACGGGGAAATGCTCGACGCGGGCGTCAATGTGAAGGTTATCGGCGCCAGCGGTCTGGATGCGGTGGTGGAATTGGCGGAACACTAGCGCGTCGGCCAGGAGACAGCCTTCTGCTGTGGGCTCAAGGCGTTCGATCTCGTGGAATTGGCCGTAAATCTCGACTGAACGTGACTCCAGATTCACGTTGACCCTGCCCGGGGAATATCCTTTAATCCTCGGCCCTTTAACAGGGCAGTAGCCGTCAACACACATACACAGAATACAGATCAAGACACAGAGATTAAAATGAGTGATAAAATTGTTCCCCTTATCGGTTCGGGCGTCGCGGGTCCCCTCGGCGCGATTCACCTGCCGCGACTTTGGCAGAAAGTTTCATTGTCCGGCGCCGGTAAGCTGGCCGACGGTTATGACGAATGTGGCGCCGGTTATGACGGCATGACATTGGGCGCTTTGGGCCTGGATCGTGACGCTACGATCGCCTACATCAAGGAGAGCAAACCCTCTTACACCGAGTTTGAAGCCTGGGTTAAAGCCAACGGCACGTCGACTGACGAAGCCTCCATCAATGCCTCGAACGACGCCATCCGCGGTTACAACCACGGTGACGACGTTCGCGCCGGCATTTTTGGAGCCACGGGATTGACCGATGACACCTGTTCCTTCCGGGGCGCGGTTGACTTGAACAATCTCGACGACTGGGCGGAATTCCACGCGGCCGAAATCAAAGGCTAAGCGAAAAGGATCCAGCAAATCTGCAACCGCGGTTCGTTTGTGGGCGTCCAGCCCCGACGAGCCGCGGTTTTTTTGTGACCGGTGGGATTCTTCAGGGTGCGTTGCCGCTTGGCATGCGGGATCGCGTCCCTATAGTTCGCGCGAACGAATACCCGGCCAGGCCCCGTCGTTAAACCGGCCGCCGGTATTGATTTTCACTGATGCGATGTATTTAAAAATGACCAAACGTCTCCTGTTGGAGACCGACAAAAGGCTGCTGTGGAAGCTGGCGTGGAATTTTGGGTACAAGGGGATGCGCTCGGTGCAGCTGTTCAAGAAGCGCATTAAGCAGGGCGAGTATTTTCCACCCTTTCTCTATATTTCCGTCATCAACAGCTGCAATCTGCGCTGTCAGGGGTGTTGGGTCGACGTGTCCGCGAAGCAGGAACGCATTCCCGTCGACCGGATGAACAAGATGATTCGCGAGGCCGTCGACGCGGGCAACAGCTTCTTCGGTATTCTCGGCGGCGAGCCCTTCATGCATCGCGAGTTGCTCGATATTCTTGAGGCTCACCCGGACTGCTATTTTCAGGTTTTCACGAATGGCCAGTTCATCACCGACGAGGTCGCGAAACGCCTGCGCCGCATGGGCAATGTCACTCCGCTGATCAGCGTGGAAGGCACGAAGCTCGTCAGCGAGGAGCGTCGTCGCGGCAAGGAGGTCTACGACAAGACCATGGCGGGCATCCAAAACTGCGTGAATAACAAGTTGATCACGGGCGTTTGCACCAGCGTCTGCCGGACGAATATTGATGAACTGGTGCGAGAGGAGTGGGTCGACAAGCTGATCGAAATGGGCGTGATGTACATGTGGTATCACACCTATCGGACGATTGGCCCCGAGCCGAATCCGCAGTTGGCCCTCACTCCGGAACAGCAGCTGCGCATACGGGAATTCGTCGTGAACATGCGGGTGAAGAAGCCGATTGGCATCATCGACGCGTATTACGATCACGAGGGCAAGGCGCTTTGTCCGGCGGCGACCGGCATCAGTCATCACATCAGTCCATGGGGCGATATCGAGCCGTGTCCAATCATCCAATTCGCGACCGAGAAAATTGACGATGAGCGCGGGCTGAAGGAAACCATTACCAGCTCGAAGTATT
Organism: Limisphaerales bacterium; assembly: GCA_047618185.1. Classification (GTDB taxonomy): domain Bacteria; phylum Verrucomicrobiota; class Verrucomicrobiia; order Limisphaerales; family JAYPEY01; genus JAYPEY01. Next base: position 4,894 of record JBLHKZ010000073.1, on the reverse strand, counting down.
TGAAGGATTTTCGCGAAACCGCCGCCAAAGCCACCCGGGGATGTATTGTCCTGGAACGCCCGGACTTGTTGAAAGAGGTTGTGGATCGCAACCAGGCCAAGGATGGCACCGCCCGCAAGACCGCGATGAAAGAGCTGGAGGCATTGGAATCCCGGCCCTCACAATCCAGCTTGACCGTCGACGTGCCGGAACGCAGTTGGGCTTATCGGTTCGCGAAAAAACACTTCTATACGGACTTTGGCGCGTATTCCAAACTGCCCTGATGGGTATGTTTGGCGGGCGGATTTGCTTGCGCCCTTGTCCAGAATGCGCCGCCCGTGAATGCCTTGCCCCTAAAACTTAGATTCTCCTGGAAACCATTAATGGCGATCGCCGTGTCCGGCGGCGCGCTGTGGCTGGCTCTGCGGCGGATTGACGCGCCGGAATTAATATCGGCCCTTCAAGGCGCGCGTTGGATTTGGCTTTTGACCGCGATCGGGACATTTGGTTTTGGCGGACTTTTTGCGGCCACCCGCTATTTCAAGATGCTGAGCGTCACGGGAGCTGATGTGCATCCAGGCGCTGCGCTGCGAATTTTCTATATCGGACATTTCTTCAATTTACTGCTGTTCGGACCTGCCGCCGGCGATGTCGCCAAGTCGGCCTTGTACGCACATTGGTACAAGATTCCATTGCCGAAAGTGGTCGCGGCGGCTCCCTTGGATCGTCTGCTCGGTCTTTGCGGTCTGATCATCTTTGTCGCTCTGAGCTTCGTCCTGGGCCTTCTTTCCGGCGCATTTTCCAACATTGAGGTTGGCGCGAAGCTTCCCGGGCCTTGGTTTTTCGGCGTCGTTGCGTTGTTCGTGACGGCTATCGCGGCATTGGCATTTTGGCGCCCCGGATCAGATACCCTATTGGCGCGCAGCTGGACGGCTTTCCGTGAAGGCGCCAGAACGCTCTTGCGCGAGCCCCGGCGCGCCGCGAGCGGGGTGGCGTTGGGATTCTGCGTGCAGGCGGTGATCGGGCTGACATTGGCGCTTTGCCTGAAAGCGGTTAGCTCCGAGCCAGTGGCGTTTCTTGCGATGGTGTGGGTGTTTCCGATGATTTCGATATTAACAGCGTTGCCATCAGTGGCCGGACTGGGACTGCGTGAAACCGCCTCGCTCGCTTTAATGGGGCTCTATGGCGTGGCGGGGGCTGATGCTGTAGCGGCCTCACTGCTTTTCATGGTTTGCTATTTGTTCTGGGCCGGGTTTGGCGGCTTGTTGCTCTGGCGTGAGGCTCGGAAATATCGAGCCAAGGCTGAAATTAGAAAGCCTGTCAGCACGATATCAGTGGTGATTCCAACGTTGAACGAGGAGGAGGCGCTGCCGGAGACGCTCAAACGACTCAGGGAGATTCCAGAGACCTTCGAGGTGATTGTCGCCGATGGAGGGAGTCGGGATTCTACGTTGTCCGTCGCTGAAAGGGAGGGTTGTCGCGCGTTGACGACTTCGGCAGGCCGTGGAAATCAGATGCGCGCGGGGGCCGCCGCGGCCAGCGGCGATGTGATCCTCCTTTTGCACGCCGACACCTGGTTGCCGGCGGATGCGGGCGCGGCAGTATTACGTTGCCTGAACGATCCGACCGTCGTCGGCGGCGGGTATTGGAAGGATTTCCGCGATGGGACCTGGCTGATGGCCGGCTCCCGTTGGAGGTGCGCCTTTCGTTTGTTTTTGTCGCGGCGAATTGCCGGAGACCAGGGGTTCTTTATTCGCCGTGAGGTATTGGAAAAAATTGGAGGCGTTCCCGAGATCCCGCTGATGGAGGAGTTTCGGCTCTGTGATTTGCTGCGTAAGGAAGGCCGACTGGCTCTGGCAGGCGCGACGGCGACCACGTCGGCGCGGCGATTCCTGAAGTCCGGTCCGTTGCGGACCTACATTCGCATGTGGCGAGTCACTGTTCTTTATCGACTTGGGGTGACGCCGGAAAAACTGCGACGGATTTACGAAAAAAACTGATCGAGCCTTGCCCATTTCTGGGACCTTGATCGAGGTCGTCGCGAATTGCCTTCCAGCGATAGGGTTTTGGCGCTTTGCCACTTGCAATTGTAAATCGATCTGTATAAGAAATTCCCTTTATGGCCTTACCGTTTTTGAGCAGCGGTCCGAAGAAAAAGGATCACGTCGTAGCCATCGACTTGGGAACACGGGTGACCAAGGCGGTTTTGGTGAACCGTCGAGGGGATTCATTCTCACTTTCCAACTTTGTCGTGAAGGACGCTCCCGTCTACGACCGAACCCTGTCGGCGGATAAGCTGACGGATCATCTGAAGTCGGTGATGCACGACCTGGGAGCCAAGGGGAAACAAGTCACATTGGTGATCGGACCCGGGGATTCCGTCTTGCGCACCGCCGAGCTTCCTTCGATACCAGCGCGGCAGTTGCTACAGTTGTTGAAGGTGAATTCGAAAACGTACCTCCAGCAGGAACTGAAGCAATACCTCTTCGATTGTCATATACTTGGACCCGTCGCCGAAAGCGGCGAGGGGGAAGGGGCGCAAAAGGGCGGCAAGAGTCGCGCCCTAGTCGGCGGAGCCAAACAAGAGTATGTCGAGAATCTGAAGTTGGCGGCGAAACAGGCGGGACTTGTGGTTGATATCATCACAACCAGTCTGGTGCAGCCGGCCAACGCATTTGAGCAGGCGATGCCTGATGTCTTCGAGAAGGAAGTCGTCGCATTGGTTGACTTTGGCTACAAGAACTCCTTTATCAGCATCCTGATGATGGGGGAGCTGAGTCTGAGTCGCGCCGTCGGATTTGGCGCGGCAAAACTCACGACCGGCATAGCCGAGTCTCTGGGAGTCAGTCAGGCCGAAGCCGAGGGCATCAAAGTGGGCATGCCGCAGGAAGTCGAAGAGACGATCCAGCCGCTGTTGACGCCGTTGGGCCGCGAATTGCGTGCTTCGATCGACTTTTTTGAGCACCAGCAGGACAAGACCGTTAGCCAAGTGTTCTTTTCCGGCGGTTCTTCAATATCCGATCACATCATTCAGGCGCTGCAGTCGGAGCTCATGGTTCCCTGCAAGAGCTGGAATCCGGCTGGCGCCCTGACCATGGATCTGCCGCCACAACGAATTGGAGAAGTCGAGCAGATCGCCCCGCAATTGACTGTCGCAGTCGGGGCGGCCGCGATGAGTTTTTAGGCTATGCCAATCAGAATCAACTTACTGGCGGAGGAGCGAGCGGCGGACGACTTGCGCCGTAAAGATCCCCTGAAACGTGCGATAGTTATCGCTTCGGCAGTGGTTGGCGTTGTGATCTTGTTGACCGCCTACAATACGGTGCGAGTTCGCGCCTCCACAAAGGATGCCTGGGAAATCCAAGCCGCCTACACGCAGTTGGAGGAGAAAGAACTGACTTTGAAGAAAATGCGGGCGCACACCGGTTCGCTGGAGAAGAATCTTTTCGCCCTGCATCGACTGGCCACAAACCGGTTTCTTTGGGCTCCGGTGCTCAATGAGCTGCAATACTGCAATCTCGACGGCATTCAGGTGACCCTGATTCAGACCCGGCAGAATTATGCTTACACCGAAGGCGTTATCCTGCCGCCTGACGCCAATAAACCCAACATTCCGCCCAAAGCAACGGAAGCCATTTCGTTCCGAATCGAGGCGCAAGATCGCGGAGATGTGTATGAACGATTCGTGGCCGAAATCGGCAAGCGTTTCGAAGGTAAATTCAAGGCGAACCGCGGCCATTATTTAGATCTGCTCTCCGAACCGATCGCATCGTCCGACGGCAAGGAAAGCTATCGACAGATCGCGGTTGAATGCGTTTATCCAGAAACGATTCGCATACCATGAATCAGGAGAAAAAAAAGCATATCTTCTTGGTCGGCTTCGGCGCTCTCGCGCTTATTTTTGCGACTTACACGATCGCGATCAGCCCTCAGAGGGTGAAAATGGCGGAGAATGAGGTGACGAAGACGGACTTTGTCGAGAAAAAGCGGAAGGCCGACGCCATGATCGCCAAGGAAGGCGAGTTTAAGTCCGACCTCGAAGCGGTTGAAAAACGACTCGGCGATATCGAATCCCAGATGGCTCAGGGGGACGTCTTTCTCTGGATGAATGCCAAATTGAGAGACTTTAAAGCGAAACATAACTTCAAGGTGGATATTCCCGCGGTGGATCGCGAGGTGCGCAGGACCGTCGGAGTGATTCCGGATTTTCCCTATCAAGCGGCGTTGTTTCGCGTGACTGGGAGCGGACATTTTCACGATATTTGCGCCTACATAGCCACATTTGAAACGGAACATCCCTTTATTCGAATCCAAAACATCAACATGCAGCAGGCTCCGTCGTTGAATCCGAATGACAAGTCCGAAAAATTGAGTTTCTCAATGGAATTGGTGACCGTGATCAAACCCGTGGAGGAGGAATCCAAATGATGAATCTGGCGACGGCAGTTGATAACTTGATAGCGAAGAGCGTTCGGCTGGCGACTTTTGTCTGTGTGTGCCTCTTGGGAGTTTCGGCATTCTCGCAGGAAGCGCCCGAAGTCGCAAAACAGGTCGAGACGAAAGTGGGTTTGCCGCATTTCGAACGACAGAAATCGGTGTTCGTCTCGGAAAAGCAAGAGCTGGAGAAAAAGAAAACACGCGATCCATTTTTTCCGAATTCAGTCCGCCGCGATCCGATCCCGACAGGTCCGACGAAGGCAGAGCAAGCGGCAGCCGCAGCAGCCGCAGCTGCCGCGAAAGCCAAGGCTGATGCCGCTGCGGCGGCAAAGACCGCAGCGCCGCCGGATACGTTCAACGATTTGGAGCTGAAGGGCGTGATTGGCGGACGCCGGCCCATGGCGACAATTTATACCCGCCACAAAAATTACCTTTTTTCACCAGGTGAATGGCGGATGGTAAAAGTGCCAAACGTCAA
>JBLHKZ010000072.1:0-21777 GCA_047618185.1 Limisphaerales bacterium | reverse complement strand
GAACTCCCGCCCATCCTCGCGGGCCTCCAATGGATCTTCACGACGCCCGAAGTCAACGAGCAGATTTTCGCCCTGTTGGAAAAGCATGTCGTGGGCGACAAGAAAGCCACCGGCCGCCCCGGCATGGATCTGTGGCATCTGCTCGTCCTTGGGGTCGTCCGTCTGGGCTTGGACTGCAACTACGACCGCTTCGAACACGTCGCCAACTACGACACCCTCGTGCCCAATCTGATGGGCGTCGCCCCCAGCGAGCTGGGCGGCCGCGACTTCCACCACAAGAGCCTCAGTGAAAACACCTGCCTGCTCGACGAGGAACTGCTGGCGCGGATCAATGAAATCGTCGTCGCCCACGGACACCGCGAACTAAAAAAAACGACGACGAAAAGCTCGTCCTTAAAACTGACAGCTACGTTCTGGAGACCAACGTCCACTTCCCCACCGACCTCAACCTACTCTGGGACGCCGCCCGCAAGTGCATCGAACTGCTCCGTCAATCCGGAGCCCCCGGCTGGCGCAAGGACAAGGACTGGAAGAAAAAGATCAAGGGGCTTATGCGCCGGGCCTCCAAGATCAGCGCCGGCGGCGGCGCGCAAAAGGATCGGCGCACGCGGGAGATCGTCGGCGCCTGCCTCGACAAGGCCCGCGAATTCGACGTCAAGGTCGCCCTCAGCGCGGACGTCCTCGAGCGCCTGGTTCTGAGCCCGTTGGACGCGGTCAGACTCGAGCAAATCCGCTATTTCCAGGGACATTTGAGCAAGCACATCGACTTGGTTGATCGACGCCTGCTCCAGGGCCAGAGCATTCCGCACGAGGAAAAAGTCTTCTCCCTCTTCGAGCCGCACACAGAATGGATCGTCAAAGGCAAGAGTCGTCCGGCGGTCGAACTGGGCCACCAGCTGTTGCTGACCACCGACGGGCATCAGCTCATTGTCGATTACAAGGTGATGGAAAACACCCGGGACGCGGCCGAGACGCTGCCTCTGGCGCGCCGCTTGCTCAAACGCTTTGGTCCGGACGCCATCGGGTCGATGAGTTTCGACAAAGGCTTCAGCCCGCAGAGCGACCGGGAGGAACTGGCGGAGAAAATCGCGCTGGTGGTGATGCCCAAGAAAGGCCGGCACAGTCAGGCTGACCGGGAGCGCGAAGGCGCCGCAGCGTTTGTGAAACTCAGGAAAGCCCACAGCGCGGTGGAATCGAACATCAACAGTCTGGAACACCACGGACTCAACCGCTGCCCGGACAAGGGACTGGAGGGATTCAAACGCTATGTCGGATTGGGCGTGTTGAGCTACAACCTGCACCGGCTCGGGCGGGAGAAGATCGCGCGGGACAGACAAGGCGCCCAAGGGCAACGTCCCAAGGCGCGGGCGGCCTGAGGCCGGCCGAAGCCATCGCCGTTGTAACCCGCCGGGTCCGGGGAGAGGTGCGCACAGAGGGGTCGCTCACGGGGTGAACTCACCGGTACGATATGCGAATTCACGGTGTTGAGCCTCAGATCACAGCCGAAACTCGCCGGCGGCAGCGGTCCGCTCGCCGCGAATTTCAAAAAACACGAGTTTTCTCGCAGACACTACATAACAAAAAGCCCGGCAGGTTTTGGCCTGCCGGGCTTTTGATATTTTCTGTGCCGACGGTCTGTGACCGTCGGCGGTCATAGACCGCCGCTACATTAAGTCGCTAATTGCCCGTCAAGGGATCGGTTGGGATGATCTCGATGCCGCGGGGTTCCTGCAGGAAGCCGTCCATTGTGAAGATGGTCGAGGTGGCCGGTGTGCCAGGCGCCCAGCCGCTGATGTCAATCTTGTGCAGCAGGCGCGTGCCCGCGGGATAGGGGTCGCCCGGGCCGACCGTCTTGCCGTCGGTCACGTAGAGGAATTGCGGCGCCGCGCTGCCATTGGGAGCCACCGCGATGTGCACCGGCTGCAGGAAGTTCGCGTCAATCGAGATCGCCTCCAACTCCGCGGCGAATCCGAGCACACCCCCGCCGCTGTTCGGCAGCCTCCAGATCGTCTTGGAGAAGGAGTCGACGATGTAGAGGTCGCCGGAGGCCCCATCCACGTCGATGCCCGTCGGATGAAAGAGGTTGGTGATCGCGATGTTGTGGATGGGGAGAGTGAAATCGTTCTCCTCCATGATCAGGACCGTCTGAACGCCGTCCGCCGGATTGATGTGAACGATCTTGCGAGGGTTGTTATTCTTTTCAACCGTCTTGCCGAAGATATTGCCGATGTCGGTCACGTAGATATCGCCCGCGTTGGCCGAGAGGGCCGGGGCCACTGTGATGCCGGTGGGGAAGTAGAGCTGATCGCCGCCACTGAGCAGGGTTTGCGTTCCGGTGACTGGATCGATGGTGATGACCTTGCCCGGAGTGGGCTCATGTTCGGCATCCACGACTGCGTAGTGTCCCTCCAGCGCGCCCGTTTCGGCGGGCAAGATGTCGACGCCCAGCGGCACGGCCATGAGCTGTCCGGAGGAGATCAGCCGGCGGTTCTGGCTGACGGAGTTGACGCCGTAGAGGCCCTGCTGTCCGCGTCCCTTGGCCGAGACGATGGTCTCGTAGTCGATGACCACGTATTCCAGGAAGCTCTTGCCCGCTAAGGCGGTGCTGTTGGTGACGACGGTCAGCTCATAGGCGTCGACCAGGCCGTCGTCGATGACGTTCTGGGTGGGGAAGGCCATGCTGCCGGCGTTGGTGTGCACCAGCATGACCGAGCCGTTGTAGACGCGGGCGCCGCGATCGGCGATGGCCAGGTCGCCCGCGAAGGGCTGAGTGCCATAGACGCTGATGCAGAAGGTCTGGTCAGCGCTGGTCTGTTCGCCGGCCGCGCTGCCCGCGGGCGCGCCGTTGTCGGTGGCGCTGAGGGTGATGGTCGCGATGCCCGAGGCGCCGGGCGCGACGGTGAAGGTCAGGTTCTGGTCGGCGAAGACCGCGCCGGCGCTGTTGGCCACGGCCGGACCCGCCGCGAAGAGCCCGGGCGCTCCGGAGTTGACCACCGCGTTGAGCGTGAATCGCACGGTCTGGGTTTCCTCGGTGTTGTCCATGCCAGCGCCGTCGAAGCGGTCGGCGTTGATTTGCTCAATGAAGTCCGTGACGTTGAACATGAGCGGCATGCCGGCCGAGGATTGGACCGCGATGTCGGAGCCGTTGTAGCCGGTGGCCGCGCCATTGACCGTGATCGGGCCGGTGCGCATCGTGAACTCGGGGATGTTGTTGACCACGTGCATGATCGTGCTGTTGGTCGGATTGAAGTTCATTCCGCCGGGGGTCTTGATGCCGTCGTACTCGCCGGTGAGGGTGGCGTCGCGCAGAACTCCCACGAGGTTGGCCATGGGCGTGATGGTCGGGGGCGCGCCCTGAGCTCCAAACGGCGTGGCGGCCTCTCTGACGCGCAGGCTGTTGGCCGTCGCCGGCGTGGCCGGGGTGGTGGCGCCGCCCACGACTTTGGTGGCCACGGTGAGGGTGACGGTGAAGTCTTCGCCATGCTCGGTCGGATCGTCCGAATCGGTGAGCACAGTGACCTGGACGTCAAAGTCGTCGTTGTTGATCTGTCCCGTTCCGGTGATGGGCGTGGTGATAATGCCGGTGAAGACCACGTCGCGGCCCATGGCGCCGATGGTGTTCAGCTCGACGATCAAGGACTCCTCGTCGCCGTTCTGCCGTTCGTCAATGTCATCGGCGATGACGGTGACGCCCTGGGTCAGGTCGGCTGTCATGGCCGTAGGGAAGGTCTTGAGAGTGTTGACGAAGGAGGTGAAGTCGGTCGTCGCGGCCATGGCCTCGCCGTTGTCGGTGGTGCGGATGTTCACATTGACGGGCACGTCCACCGGGTTGCTGATGGAGATGTTGAAGGTCAGCGTGGGGTTGCCTTCGCCGGCGTGGGCTTCATCGACATTCGGGGTGTTGATGCTGACGATGGCTTGATCGTCGTTGGTGATCGTGCCGGTGGCGGTGTCATTCGGTCCGGTGGCGGGATCGTAGCCGGCGCCGTCGGCGATGGTGAGGATCACCGTTTCATCCAGCTCGACGGTGTTGTCGCTGGTCGGATTGACGGCGACGGTCACGCTGGCCTGGCCGTCCGCGATCGTGGCTGTGCCAGTCGTGTCGTTGAGGGAGGTGGCGTCGTCGGTGAAGTCGGCGTCCGCGACTTTCTTGGCTGTGCCGGTGACGTTGAAATTGACTGTGAGCGCTCCGATTGTGGGGCCGGTGCGGGTGAAGGTGTAGTCAATCGTGCCGGCCGCGTTTTCAGCCTTCGGTGTGTTCGCCACGGCGATCGACACGGCTGGGACGTGGATGACGACGTCGTTGCCATCGCCGGCGTTGTAGAAGATGACGGCTTCCAGGCCGGAGCCGAGGAAGTCGACCGAAACGGTGGCGCCGTTGGCCAGGCCCGTGAAGGTTCCCGTGACCGCGTCGCCGCCGTCGTTGTTGATGATGGTGAAGCTATCGCCGACGGAGGGGACAAAGCCATTGAAGGGCAGCGTGGTCAGAGTGGCCGTGCCGAGGTTGACGGTTCCGATCACGTTTAGTTGATCATGATCGGTGATGGCATTGCCGGCGGCGGTTCCGCCGATTTCGATTTCGAGATCGCCGCCTCCCAGGTTGATGTTCCCGGTCGTGAGAATGCCGGGGCTGGCGCCGGGTTTGACGTTGCCGGTGTTGACATTGACAGCGGCGGTGACGGTCCCGCGGCCGGTAAGATCGTCGCCGGCGCTCATGGAGAGGCCGTTGGCGGCGACCAGGGTCCCGTCGACGGCCGTGCTGCTTCCGAGGATCGACAGGCCGGAATCGTTGAGCGTCAATTGATCCCCCATGTTCACCGTGATGGAGCCGGCCGTGGCGAAGGCATTGGCGGCGGGGTTGCCGAGAGCGAGGGCGCCGCCAGTGGTGATAGAGGAGCCTGCTTTGCCGTCGATCACAGCGGTGATCGAGCCGGAGCCTGTGAGGATGCCGCCGCTTTGAACTTCAATTTCAGCCAGCGTGTCGGACGCGCCGTTGACGTCGAGGGTGGCTCCATTTTCGACAAAGACGGTGTCGCCGTTGGAGATGGCATTGTTGGTCAGGTCGAATTCACCTCCGCCGAGTCCAACGTTGCCGGCGCCCGCATCGAAGCTGGTGACGCTGGTGGCGCCCGTTTCGCTGAGAACCTGGTCGCCGCCGCCCGTTGTGCTGGTGGAGAGACTGACGCTGTCCAGGCTGAGGGGATTGCCCATCGCGCCGATGCCGCCGTTGTTGGCGGTCAGGGAAACGGCGGCGCCCGTGACGTCCGCGCCGCCGGCGCCGCCTTCGGTAATGCTTCCGGTGCGAGCGGTGAGGGCGACGGCATTGGCGCCAGCGGCCAACTCAGTGACGACGATTGAGCCGCCGACGATGGTGACCGGATCATTGAAGGTCGAAGAATCGACGTCGACCGCGCCTGTTCCGGCGGCCGCGTCGCCGATGGTGATGGAGCTGAAGCCGTCGGCGAGCCTGCCGAGTTCGGTGTCGTCGAGATTGAGCGTGCCGGTTCCGCCGCCCAGGCCGATGGATGCCATCGCTGTGCGAGGATTGAAAGTCAGTGCGCCATTGCCCGAAATGCCGTTGGGAGCCGCTCCGTCGAGGTTGACGGTGTCGGCCACGAGGGTGACGTCGCCGCCCATGGGCGATCCTTGGATCGTTCCGCTGCCAAAAAACATGGCGATTCCCGCGTTGCCGGTCCCAACGCCCTCGATTCCAGTGATCGTAATTGATCCTGTTGCGGTCGATGCGACGCCGGAATTCAAGATGAGCACACCTCGACGTTCGTCTCCGTTACCCGGGCCGCCAGTTCCGTTGATTTGGAGGTCGCCCGCGCCAGTGACCGAGATTCCGTCTGCACTCGCTATTCTTACGCCAAGATTGCCAGACCCTGTTCCCGGGCCGCCAATGCCGGTCACAGTCACTGCGCCAGCGGATGTAATCTTGCCGTTCGAGACAACATCGACACCCGCTGCAGACCCGTCAGTCCCGGCTCCTCCACCTGTTCCCATAACCGTTAAGAGCCCGGTCGCATTTCCTTCGATGGCGCCAAGGAGATAAACACCGCTAGCGCTGGCACGGACGCCGCCGCGTCCGGTGACGGTAACCGTGCCACTGCCACTGCCGCTGAGTCTTGAGCCGGATTCCAGGTTGACGCCTTTATTGTTTGTGAGCATGTCTCCACCCTCGCCAATGACGCTGATCCTACCGGAGCCCGTGCTCTCGATCGTCGCGTTTCTGAGATTAACTCCAGCAAAGTTTCCCGTTTCGCCGCCAGCGGCATTACCCGTCACGGTCAGGTCGCCGTTGACCGTTGTGACGCTGGAGCCGGGGTTAAGTTGAATGGTGCGGGTGGCGGTGAGGCTGACCGTCCCAGCTCCGGTGGTCGTGATGCTGCCGGCGCCGCCGACGCTGACGGTCGTGGATGAGGCGTCAATGTTGACGCCGGCCGCGGGCGCGGCGGCGCCGTTGAAGTTGATCGCGCCAACGGAGGAGTCGAGGTCGATGTCGGTTCCGCCGGCGATGGCGGCGTAGGTCTGGTCTCCGGTGGTGAGAACCTCGATGGCCGCAGTTGAATTGAAGGTGGTCGTCCCGCTGATGGAGAGGGAGGAGAGGCGGTCAGTCGCGCCAATGGCATCGTTGCCGCCATCGCCGATGTTGACAGTCCCGGTAATGCCGAGACTATTGTTTTCCCCACCCTGAGAATTCAAGTTGGCGGTGAGATTAATAATTCCGGCGCCGACGTCGAAAGTAGTGTTTTCGTTCAGTACGGCATTATCGTAGGTCTGACCGGCCGTTGTTGTGACGGTCGTGTTGCCGGAAGTGGATGCGAAGGTGGCTGTTCCTGTGGAAACGCTGAATCGTCGTGGTGGAGTTCCGTTGCCGATCTCATCGTTCGCATCGTTGCCGAAGGTCATATCCCCAAAGATTACGAGGTTTTCCGTTCCTGCCAGGCCATCGATATCGCCATGAAAGGTGACGCCGCCGCCACCGATGTTGCTGATTCTGAAGTTGGTCTGTTGCACCGTTACGTCGCCGCTGAACATGACAGTTCCGGCGGACAAAACACCGTTTAAGGCGGAGGTGTTGAGGCTCGCATTGCCGGTGATCGACACGCCACCCAGCCCATTAGGAGAGCCGATGCCATCGATTCCGGCGCCATTTCCAACGACGACATCGCCCGTGACGGTGAGCGTCTGTGTGTTGCCCACAAGGGCGCCGACCGAACCGTTGAACGTAACCGTGGAGCCGGTGAAGTTGACGTTGCCGCCAAGCACGACATCGCTGCTGAAGGTTTGCGTTCCAGTGGTGGAGACGTTTTGGGAGACATTGACGCCGCCGCCGGCAGTGACGGCGAGGTTGCCGGAGGTGAGGTCCGTGGCTCCGGTGTCGAAGGAGACTGTGTCCCCGGCGCCGGATGCGCTGACGGTCAGATTCGCATTAAAGGCGGCGTCGACGCCCTCGACGGTGATGGTGTCGTTCATGGCGCCGCCGTTGATGGTCAGGGAATTCATCGGGTTGATGAAGGCGACGTTCTCGAAAGTTGTGCCCTGCAGGGAGGTCATGCCGTCCGCGCCGCCCGTGTCGAGCAGCACGGTGTCGGTGTTGTTCACGCCGTCGGGCAGGTTGAAGATGATGTCGTCCGGCGTCCCGGTGGCGCTAATCGGCTCGAGGCCGGTGTAGGTGATCGTCCCGTTTCCGGCGACATCGATCATGCCGTTGGCGGGATTGGTTGGGTCGAATGTGTAGGTCGTCGTGCCGCCATTGTTGCCAGTGATGACAAGATCGTCCGTGCCCAGCCCGCCGTTGAATTCGATGGCGCCAACGATCATGCCGGCGCTGTAGTCGATGGTGAGAGTGTCGTCGCCGCCGGACCCGTTGATGATGATCTTGCCGGTGATGGATGCCAGCGGGATCTCGATGGTGTTGGCGTCCACCTGTGAGGCGCCGGCGCCGGACTGAAGCGTGTTATTCGGGTCGTTGATGCGAAGATTGCCGCCGACGATGCTGAGAATGAGGTTGTCGTTGGAACTCCCGCCGTTCTCGTCGGTGAGCGTGACATCGCCACCCGAGACACTGCCGGAGGACTCTGCGGTTCCCAGGCCCGCGCCGGTGAGATCGATTTCGTAATCGCCCTCGTCTGCGTCGTTATTGTTGATGACCACGGTGGCCGTGCGCGAGCCAGTTGCGGAGGGATCAAAGGTGACCGTGAACGTATCCGATCCCATGGACGCCACCGTGCCGCCGCTGGCCAGGGCGCCGCCGATCGTAAAATCCCCGGAATGTGCGCCGGTCTCGGTGATGCTGACGACGTTCAAAGCCCCGGCGCCGGGATTCTCGACGTTGAAGGTCCGCGTCGTCATTCCGCCCGCCTCAAACGTGTCGGCAAAAGCAGCGGCGGCATCGCCGGCGGCGATGTCCGCGTCCGCGACCATGGGGCCGTCGTTGACGTTGATCTCGGGGGCGGGAGGCGGGCCGAACCCGCTGAAGACATACGCCGCTCCGGAATCGACCGCGGAATCGACCGGAACGCTGTTCACTCCCGTCGTCAAACTGTCCTCCAATTGGGCCCCTACAACGACAGTGTCCCCGGAAACACACACCGATGTGCCGAAACGGTCTAGTTCTTCTGTGTTCGATGCCTTCAGATACGCCTGCTGACTCCACATCCCTACTCCATCTCTAACAAATACGTACGCAGCGCCCGAATCTCCCGCCAGGTTATCCAGCTCACCCGCCCCCCCGGGATTCACTCCCACGGCATTACTATCCTCAAATACAGCCCCAACAACCAGCGTTTCACCGAAGATTGAGGCCGATTGACCGAAGGTGTCGCCAGCTTCCGTGTTTGATGCCTTCAGATACGCCTGCTGACTCCAGTTTCCGATTCCGTCCCGGATGAATACATAGGCAGCGCCGGAGTTCACGGCGCTGTTGTTCGCCTCGCTAGCCACTCCAGGATTCACTCCAACCGCGCTGCTGTCCTCCGCGTTTGCGCCGACAACCACCGTGTCGCCAGAAACAGCGGCCGAATATCCGAACTGATCAACGCCTTCCGGATTCGACGCCTTGAGGTAGGCTTCCTGACTCCACATCCCCGTCCCGTCCCTGACAAAGACATACGCGGCGCCTGAATCGCCCGCGCTGTTGTCCGACTCTCCGGCCATCCCGGGGTTCACTCCCGCTGCATTGCTGTCCTCACGAAACGCCCCAACAACCACGGTGTCGCCCGACGCGGAGACAGACCACCCAAAACGGTCGTTTCCTCCCGTGTTCGATGGCTTGAGGTAGGCCTGCTGACTCCACATCCCCACCCCATCCCTCACAAAGACATACGCCGCCCCGGAGTCGCTTTTGTTGTTGTCCGCTTCTCCGGAGGTCCCAGGGTTCACCCCCGTCGCATTGCTGTCCTCAGAATTCGCGCCTACCACCGCAGTGTCGCCTGACAAAGAAACCGATTGGCCAAAACGGTCCCCGGCTCCCGTGTTCGATGCCTTGAGGTAGGCCTGCTGACTCCACGTCCCCATCCCATCCCTCACAAAGATATACGCGGCGCCTGAATCGCCCGCGCTGCCGTCCGCCTCCCCGGCTATCCCTGAGTTAACACCCACCGCGCTGCTTGCCTCCAAGAACGCCCCCACGACGACCGTTTCACCTGAGACTGACACCGAATAACCGAAACCGTCGTCACTCCCCGCGTTCGAAGCCTTCAAATACGCCTGCTGGACCCACGCTCCGACCCCGTTTCTCACAAAGACATACACCGCCCCAGAATTACTCGCGCTGTCGTCCGATTCCCCAACCATTCCGGGATTCACTCCAACCGAAGCGCTATCCTCCTTATAAGCTCCCACAGCCACGGTATCACCCGACACCGAGACCGATTGACCAAAACGGTCATCCGCTCCCGTATTAGACGCCTTCAGATATGCCTGTTGGGCGATCGGATCGATCGTCAGCGGATAACACGCGCCCTTTTCCGCAACTAAAAGCGTCAGACCTTCCTCACTCGACCTAAATTCAGCCTCAAGCTTATGGCCATTCGCGTCCCAGACTTTCAGTCCCAAATAGGTTACCGTCACAACGCCGCCAGCGTCCATAAATCGCACTCCGCGTCCGTCCGCGTCGACCTCCGCCGTCAGTTCACCTCGAATTCCGAACTCGAACCGCAACGGCACCTCTCCATCGCCGGCCGAAAAACCCGCCGGTCGGTCAACTACCGTGTAGCCGTGTTCCAGCCCCCGTCGATCATTGACATACCATTCCTCCAGCCCTCCACCCCACATGTAGGACACTCGCCCGTGCCCCGCCTTCACTTCGGCTTTCCCCGATAGCGTTCGCTCCACTCCCGCGAAGCCGTATGACCGCAAGTCCAGACCCCATTTCCACGATCCGACGCCCGGCTCCGTTAGAAAGCCCTTCCCATCGAATGTGATCTGCCAGCCCTGCTCGGGGTTTAGCGCCCGCCAGAGTCCCGGCTTGCCTTCCACAACGTTCGCCTTGTGCCTATTGGCGTCATACACCGCGCGGATGGACGACCAGTCACTGGCCGTCAGCCCCTTGGGCGTTTCGTCGGGGGATCTGTTCGACCTCGACTGGCCGGGATCCGGCGTGGCGGAAACCCACACGCTGAAAGACAGGGTCACGATCGTAATGGCGATCTTTGCGGTATTACGGAATCTGAATTTGCGGGTCATGGCTGATGTGGCATTAACGGTGTTTCCTGACCTTCAGAGGCGCATCGGAAAAGACTCGCAGAAGGACGAAATACGATGCAATTCGAGCCCGATCAGAACCGTTTGCCTCGGCTTCACCACTTTACAACTCAGTTACCTTTTCAAAAGTGCCCTTGGATTGTCCCAAACGATGGCAGATTTCATGCCAAGCGGGCCGATCCTTTTCTTTGAGAGTTTAATAACATGCTCAGGACGCGCAGCAGCGCATCCCTACGGGGTTGAAAAAACCTTTCTGAGTTTCGCGCTGACAACGCCTCGCGGAATAGGTTGCGCGCCCCCCGTGTGTTCTTCCCCAAGGTTCCAGTTCATTGAAATGACCGGTTTTCCTGCATCGTGGTGGAGATTGGCTGGATACGACACGCCTTCTCCTTCAGCCAAGGCGGCCAACTTTGCCGGAACCCCGCGCTCTGTTGCTCAATTTGAACAAGGGTGAGTCTTCGGTTCGAGATTCGCGTGCCAGACAATTGGCGATGCACTCCGCTGTCGCCGTTTTGCCGGCGCCAACATCGCCGTAAAAAACTACCAGCGGATACTGCCCGGAGATAAGCTTGCAAATCGGAACAATGTTTCTGTTGCGCAATTCGCGGCTGCGGACGCGGAATTCGGGGATCTGGCTTGACGCAAAGTTTTGTGCCTCTAATTTGTGTCTCCTTTGCTGTGAAGTTGTTGGATTTGATATGAGCGGACGATTCAGATTGTTGATTTTGAGTGTGTTAGCGGGATTTTCCACGTTTACGTTGAGCGCGGCAGATTGGGCGATGGGCCCCCTGCATCACGAGTTCAAACTGACGCTCGAAAGCGGTCGCGCCAGTGAGACGCTGGGGCCGCTTTTTGGGGTTGAACGAAAGGGTGACCAGACCCTTCGTCGATGGACGCCATTGATTTCGCGCACCGACGATCCGGTGGGGGATTTCACGGAGATCGACATCGGCTATCCGATCTTGACCTACGATCGTTTCGGTGAGGAATTTCGATTTCAGTTCTTTCAGTTGTTCAGTTTGGCTGGGGGGAGGAAGGATGATGAAACCAAGGATGATCGATTTACCCTGTTCCCCTTCTATTTTCAGCAACGATCAGACGACGCCGATCGCAATTACACCGCCTTGTTTCCGATTTATGGAAAACTGAAGAATCGCCTTTTTCGGGATGAGGCCAAGTGGGTGATGTTGCCCTTGTATCTGCAAAGTCGGAAACGGGACGTAGTGACGGACAACTACGTCTTTCCGTTCTTCCATGTGCGTCGGGGAAACGATCTCAAGGGGTGGCAGCTATGGCCGCTGATCGGCAATGAAACCAAGCAGATCGGCTCGCGAACGAACGATTGGAACGAGGCGGAAATGGTTCCCGGCCACAGCAAATTCTTTACGCTTTGGCCGTTCTACTTCAACGAGCGGCTGGATCTGGGCACAGACAATCCTGTGCACAATCACAATATCCTGCCCTTTGTCGCGATGGAGCGTTCACCCAGGCGCGACTCGACGACTGTGCTTTGGCCCTTTTTTACCCGGACGGACGACCGGGAGAAGAAATACAAGGAATGGGGCCTGCCTTGGCCGTTGGTCGTGTTTGCTCGTGGAGAGGGCAAGACGGCCAACCGTGTATGGCCCTTGTTCAGTCGCGCCTACAACGACTCGCAGGAAAGCCGCTTCTACCTTTGGCCCGTCTACAAATCCAACGCCATAACTGCGGATCCGCTTGATCGCAAAAAGACGCGAATCATGCTGTTTCTTTATCAGGCCTTGCGCCAGCGCGACACGGGAACCGGCGAGAGAATGTGGCGGCGCGATTTTTGGCCCTTGTTTACCGCTCGGCGGGATTGGTCGGGGAACCAGCGCATCCAGGTGCTGGCGCTGCTGGAGCCCTTGTTGTCCGCAAGCGACAGCATTGAGCGGAACTATTCGCCTATCTGGTCGATCTGGCGCGCGGAAAAGAATCCAAAGACCGGGGAGTCGAGCCAATCGCTGCTTTGGAATCTTTATCGGCGCGAAACCAATAGTTCAGTGAGAAAATGCTCGCTCTTTTTCGGCCTCGTTCAGTATCAATCGGATGCGAACGGCGCTCACTGGAAATGGCTCCATATTCTCGGGCAAATGCCCTCCGATGAGGATTCCGCCGACGGCCCTAAGGCATCGCACAAACTAACGACCTCGGAATCCGAAACTGCGGAAACACGCAAGCCCGAGGCAGCTGAGAATCACAACGGCAAGTCGGGAGGCCCGTTTCGGTGGTTGAAATCTCAGTTGCCGACCGCTCCGAAGCGCCCAAATAGAAACGATTGATGTTCAAAGATTTTGGCCAACTCCTGGTTTTGTTCGGCAAGACGCTCAAGTCGCTGCCGCTGCTTTGGCGTCAACGGCGCAAGGTTTGCGAGCAGCTGTTTGAAATCGGCAACGCCAGTCTGTTGATGACCTGCATTTTGTCGTTGTTCATTGGCGGTGTGCTTGCCCTGCAGACCGGGCCGCTGCTGGTTGAGCGCGGCTTGGGGAGCTACCTCGGCGGCGCCGTCGGATTGTCCATCTGCAAGGAGCTGGGGCCGGTGATGATGGCCATCCTGATATCCGGCCGAATCGGATCGGCCATGGCGGCGGAAATTGGATCGATGGCCGTTTATCAGGAAATCGACGCCCTGAAGACGATGAACATCAATCCGATTCACTATCTCGTGCTGCCGCGCATGGTGGCGATCAGCATCGCCTTGCCGCTGTTGGTGCTGTTTGCCGATATGGTCGGTTGGTTGGGCGGGGCGTTCGTGGCGGCGACGAATCACGACATCGGCGTCTCCTATCAGACCTATTTCACCAACTTGCAGGCTTTCGTCGATCCCGCTGATATTTTTAATGGCCTGATCAAGAGCTTTGTGTTTGCCGTCGTGGTGGGAATTGTATCCTGTCATCAGGGGCTTGGCACCATCGGCGGCCCGCGCGGGATTGGTCGTTCCGTCACCAAGGCGGTGGTCAATTCCATCGTTTTGATATTAGTTTTGGATTACGTGCTAACTCGAATTTTGCTGTTCTTCGATCTATGACCGCGGAAGTTTCAACTTGTCGGGAAAGTGTCGGCGTGCGCGTCGAAGGACTGCGCAAGAGCTTTGGCGAACAGGAGGTGCTGAAGGGCATCGATCTGGAGGTTCAACCGGGCGAGATCTTTGTCATCATGGGCCCCAGCGGCTCCGGCAAGTCGGTGTTGTTGAAGCACCTGATTGGGTTGGAGTCGCCCGACGCCGGAGAAATCTTTATCGAAGGAAAGTCGATTGCCATGCCGGGAGTGATGGATGACTATCGTATGGCGATGGTGTTTCAGTCCGGCGCGTTATTGAGTTCGCTGACCGTCGGGGAGAACGTCGGCCTGTATCTCGCGGAGCATCGATTGAAACCGCCTTCAGAGATCGAACAAGTCGTGCTGGAAAAGCTGGCGATTGTCGGTTTGCAGGGCGCCGAAGGGAAATTTCCGAGTGAATTGTCCGGCGGCATGAAGAAGCGAGTCGCCATCGCGCGCGCGCTGGTGATCGAACCGCAGTTAATTTTGTACGATGAGCCCACAAGCGAACTGGATCCGCTGATGGCCATCACGATTGGCAAGGAGATCCTGTCGCTCAAGCGACGCACCGACGTCACCTCGATCGTCGTGACGCACGATCGGGATCTCGCCTTCGGCGTGGCCGATCGAATCGCCGTGATCGATGCAGGCAAAATTCTTGTCATCGACACGCCTGAGAATATTCGCAAAAGCGGCAACGAACGCGTCCGCCATTTTTTGACAGCTGACTTTAATCCGGATCAAGACCTCAAATCCCCCAATCCATGAGAAACAATTTAGAAACTCGGCTCGGCGTGTTTTTCGCGCTCGCCATGATCACCGCCTTCCTCCTGTTTGAAATGGCCAGCGGCGGCAAATACTTCAAGGACGGCCATGTCATTCATGGATTGTTCGAGGACATCCAGGAACTGAAGGCGGGCGATCCTGTGAAGAAGGCCGGCGTGCAGATCGGGCAGGTGGAATCGATCTCATTCGAAGCGGATCAGGTCCGAGTGTCGCTGCGGATCGACAAGGGCCAACTCGTGCGGACCGACAGCACGGCGCGCATCGAATTTGCCGGATTGATGGGGCAAAATTTCGTGTCAATCAGTTTCGGTTCGCCGGGCTCCCCGGCGGCGGGCGCGGCCGCCATCATTGAAACGGTCGAGCAGCCGGATCTTAACGCGCTGATGGCGCGCTTGGACAATGTGGCTGGGGGGATCGAAAATATCACCCGGAGTTTCAGCGGCGACAGCATCACCAACGTGCTGGGGCCGTTGACCCACCTCATCAAGGAGAACAACCCGAAGATTTCGAGTATTCTTTCCAATCTCGAAGATATTACCGGCAAGATGAAACAGGGAACGAACACCTTTGGCAGGATTCTCAAGGACGACGAGCTGTATCGAAAGGCCGTCAGCGCGGTGACAAAATTGGAGGAGACCGGGGATGAGCTGCAATTGACTTTGGCGGAGGCTCGCGGGCTGTTTGGCGACGGCAAGGCCTCGCTGTCCAAGGCGGACAACGCGCTCAGCGAGTTGGAGGCCACGTTGAGCGAGGCGCGCAAGGTCGTCGCGGGAATCGAGCAGGGCAAGGGGACCCTCGGATTGCTGGCCAACGATGAAAAGCTCTACAACGAAACGGTGTCCGCGCTGACTGAGATGCGGCAGATCCTGGAAAAGATTAACAGCGGCAAGGGGTCGATGGGCGAGCTGGTCAACGACAAGACGCTGATCAACAACGCCAAGCGCACGCTGCAAAAGTTGGACAAGGCGACCGAAGGGTTGGAAGACACCGGGCCGTTGAGTGTGCTCGGAACGGCCGTGAACAACTTGTTCTAAATTTCGGCCGCGGTTATCGACGCGCCGACAAGCAGACCTTCGACCGCTTGACGAACAGTCGGCCTCAATTTGTCCAGCCATTCATTGGCTCGCGCCTCCTCTCGGCTCAGCGGGCTGGCTGAAGACTTCACGAATCCTTCCAGGGCGCGATCGGCGTAGGCGTTGAGGCCCTGTCGAATCGGAAGAGAGTACACGGCCAGCGTGACTCCGTATACGAGCGTGTGCCAGCCATTGGCGGCGTCGGTTTCCACGGCTGCCAGGTAGCGCTGGACCAGCCTTAGATCGCGGAGGGGGCGAAGTCGCGCCAACTGGTGACGCCCCATCCTTCGACTGGCGGAGGCGAAGACGTCGCTCGCTTTTCCATTCTTCAGGCTGACGTCATAGGCGATCAATTCCCGGGTCTCGTTGCGGACGGCGTGCGCGTGCGCCTGCACAATGGCGGGAAGTTCAACCGGGATCAGAATGGCGTCTCGATAGCCTGTGAGAAAGCGCCAAAGGGCGTCTTCGTCGCCAGCGGTGGCGGAGGTCAGATCCGCGGCGAGTTCGTGCAGCGCGACGAGTCCCTCGGTGGCCTGCAATTGATCGACCAATGGGTGTCCCTGCCCCAAAAAGGCGTCCACTTTATCGAGGGCATTCTGATCTGCTTCATTCATTGTTATCGTGCGACGAACGCGTCTGTTGGGGGAACGATTCCCGGCGCTCCGCCCATGTGTCAACGCAATTTGGCGTATGAAGTCGAATCGATAAAACCATGAGTTGCGCTCGCGGAACTGGCGCAAGGAAAAGGAGTTGTCTCAATTCTATCGCGTGATAGCGTTCCGCCTTGCGGACGTGTGCGTCCTTGACCGAGAAACTGAATTCTTTGACACTTCGACTTATGCCAGATCAAACAGAAACGAAGGTTGTCCCCGAGGCGTTGAAAACCGGCGGCAACGGCGCCGCCAAACCGAAATACCCCGGGTTTCGCGTTACCTGCAACGGCAATCAGCTGGTGGCGGAGTATGTGGAAATCCGCATTACTGACGGCGGTGTGTTTTATCCCATCACGCCTTCAACGGAAGGCGGCGAGATCTATCAGGAATCTTTCGCCAAGGGCGAATTGAATGTCTTTGGCGGGCAGAAGATCGCCATCGAATGCGAAGGAGAGCACGCGGCTCAGGGCGGGGCGACAGCCTACTCGGTCGCCGGCAAGCGCACGGTTAATTTCACGTCGGGCCAGGGTCTCGTCTACGCGATGGAGCAGTACTACCACGCGCCCGGAAAAGGCTCGACGATGGTGCTGCAAGTGGGCGCGCGCGCGCTGACCAAGCACGCGCTGAACGTTCACTGCGCCCATGACGATTTCTATGCCGCGCTCGATACGGGATGGACCATGCTGGTGGCGCGGGACGCCCAGCAGGCTGCCGATGCGGGGATCGTTTTGCGCAAGGTCACTGAGCTTACCCTGAACCCGGGCATGAATATTCAGGACGGCATGCTGACAACGCATTCCGAGCGATCCTACTACGCGCCGGAAGCGGATCTGCTGCGTGAATTCCTGGGCAACTCGGAGGACATCATCGAATGCCCCACACCCGCGCAACGCGAGCTCTTCGGCCCCAAACGTCGTCGCGTGCCGGAGATGATGGATCTGAAGAATCCGATCTTGCTCGGTCCTGTTCAAAACCAGGAACATCACATGAACGGCATCGTCGCGCGTCGCGACAACTGGAATGAGCCCATTCTCGGATTCCTGGAGGATGCGTTTAAGGAATTTGGCGAACTTACCGGCCGGCATTACGGTCTCCTGTGTGAGTATCGGACGGAGGACGCCGACACGGTTTTTGTTTCCCTCGGTTGCGCGGCGGAAAACATTGAAGAGGCCTGCGATTATCTCCGTGAGACGCGGGGCGCCAAGGTCGGCTCGATTCATGTGAACGTGATTCGCCCTTTCCCGGAAGCCGCCGTCATCAACGCGCTTCGGGGCAAGAAGAACGTGATCATTCTAGAACGCACGGACGAAGGCATGGCGGGCGACAATCCGTTGGGCCGCGACATCCGCACGGCGCTGACCAAGGCCCTGGAGTCCGATCGCTCGGGAGGTAAATTGCCGAGCATGACGGTCGATGAAATGCCGCGTCTGTTTAATGGCGCCTACGGCGTCGGCTCACGCGATTTCCGACCGGAGCACACCTTGGGCGCCTTCGAATACACCCAGGGCAACGTGGCGCGTAAAGACGGCAAGACCGCTGCGGATGGCGAGTCCTTTTTCGTGCTGGGCGTCGATCATCCCTACGCGGTCATCGACAAGGAGAAACCTTCGTTGCTGCCAAAGGGAGCCATCGCGGTTCGCTTTCACTCGATTGGCGGCTGGGGCATGATCACCACCGGCAAGAACCTCGGCGCGATCATCGGCGAAATTTCGAATCTCATTTCCGAACGGAATCCGACCTACGATGAGCATGGTCAGTTGGAGCCCAAGCTCTACATCATGGCGAATCCCAAGTACGGCTCCGAAAAGAAGGGCGCGCCGACGAACTACTACCTCACGGTTGCCCCCGAACAGATCAAGGTGAACTGCGAGCTCGATCACGTGGATGTCGTGCTTTGTTGCGATCCCAAGGCGTTCACACACTGCAATCCGCTGGAAGGGATCAACCCGGGCGGCTGTCTGGTCTGGGAATCAAGCGACACGCCGGAAACGGCCTGGGAGCGAATCCCCTTGAAGCATCGTCAATACATCAAGGACAACGACATCAAGGTGTATATCCTGCCCGGATTTGCAATTGCGCGCGGCGCGACCGACCGTAGTGATCTTCAGTTGCGCATGCAGGGCAACTCGTTCTTGGGCGCCTTCTTTCGTGTGTCTCCTTTCCTGGAGCGTTACGAAGTCGACAAGGACACTTTCGATCACATCATTCACGACCAATACGAGAAGAAGTTTGGGCGTTTTGGCGCGGCGGTTGTCGAGTCCAACATGAAGGTCATGCAAGACGGATTCGACCGACCGCAGTTGATCGACATTGGCGCGATCGAAGATGAGGACCGCTCCAGTATGCGCAAGCCGCCCATGACGCCGTTGTCCAAGGTTGAAATTCCGGCGACGGCGGGCTGTTCCTCCAGCGGTTGTCCAACCTGCGCGATGCCTGAGGATCAGGACGCGCGTCATCCATTTCAGACGTTGGAAAAATTCGACGGGGAATTCCGCAACGAGCTGGGCTACCACCAACCGGCGGGTCCGCTGGCTTCGGTCGGCATCATGGCCGCCGGCACTGGCGCTACGCAGTCGAAATATGTCGCGCGGCGCGAAACCCCGGTTTACATCGCGGAAAATTGCACCCAATGCATGGATTGCATCACGGCGTGCCCGGACACGGCGCTGCCCAATACTTCGCAGGAAATTTCGACGGTGCTCAAGACCGCCGCCAGGAACTACGTTTCAGATCCGGAACAACGCGAGAAGCTGATTGCCGAGTTGCCGGGCGTTGAAGAGCGGGCCCGCGCCAAGATGGTCGAAGCGGTCAACGCGAAGGCCAAGGTTCCGTTTAAGGACATTGTTCGCGAGGAAGTGGACGCATTGAATGGCGGGCTGAGCGAGGCCGCCAAGTCGGAGTTCATCGCCATCATCGATCGATTGCCGCTGGCCTACAGTCTGGTGCCCGCCGTATTCCGAAGCATCGAGAAAAAACAGGCGGGCGAAGGCGGATTGTTTTCGATTTACGTTTCCGACCTTTGCAAAGGCTGCGGCGAGTGTGTGCAGGTCTGCGGCGATCACGATGCGCTGCGCATGACCGCGGAGACGGAAGAACTCAATTCCGAACTCACCACCGCCCAGATTTTTAGCCGGTTGCTGCCGGATACGCCCCAGAAATTTCTTGGACTCTACGACGATGCCGCGCCCGCCGATTCGCGCGAGGCGGCGCTGCGCAATCACCTGATGGTTCGGCGCAATTACGAAGCCCTCGTCTCAGGGGACGGCGCCTGCGCGGGTTGCGGCGAAAAGAGCATCCTGCGCGCGGCGGCTTCCGTCACTGAGGCCTACATGCGGCCCTTGTATCATGCCAAGGCGGACCGCCTTCGCGGCAAGGCGGACCTGCTGGAAAAAGAGGGCCACGGAAAGCTCGCGGCGATGAAGGAGCGCAGCGAGTCGGAATACAATCTCTTCAAACGCGCGGTTGCTCACGTGGTCATGGGGCTGGGCGGAGAAAACGACGCGGACACAGACAAGCGCATCGCGGACTATGGCGATGTGAGCGATGAGGAAATGATTTCCGGTCTCTGCGCGGTGATGAGGCAGGACGCCTTCAACCACAAAGATCTTCAGGCCCTGGACGGCCGCCATGCGAACGGGATGTCGGTGATGTTCATGGGCGCCAGCACGGGCTGCAATACGGTTTACGGTTCCACGCCGCCTTCCAACCCGCATCCTTACCCTTGGATGAATTCCCTGTTTCAGGATGGCGCGACGATCAGCTGGCTGCTGGGCGAGTCCCTGATTGTCAATCACGCGCGCCGATCGGTCGCTCCTGAGCGGATGTGCAGCGACCTTCTGAATCTCGACGACGACGTGATGACCGAAGCGAGTTATTTCGCGCTGACGCGGCTGGACGACACCGGCATGACCGATCAGGAAATTCGCGAGTTGCCCAAAATTTGGGTCGTCGGCGGCGACGGCGCTCTCGGGGACATTGGTTTCCAGAATGTTTCAAAGGTGATTCTCCAAAATCGCCCCAACGTGAAGATGCTGATGTTGGACACGCAGGTCTACTCCAACACAGGCGGCCAGAATTCCGATTCGTCAACCATGCTTGGGGGGTACGACATGAATCAGTTCGGCCAACAATCTCAGGGCAAGCTGATCGAGAAGAAGAACGTCGCTGAGGCCTTCACCAGCGGGCACGGTTCGCCCTATGTTGCGCAGGCCTCGATGGCCAACGCTGCCAAACTCTACAAGAGTATGCTCGACGCACTGGATTATCGCGGCACGTCGTTCATCCAGAGTTTTACGACCTGCCAGCCCGAGCATGGCGTCGCTGACCACATGTCCGCCGACCAGGCCAAGACCGCCCGCGATTGCCGCGCCATGCCGGAATGGGTCTACAACCCGCGCGCCGGCGAAACTTCCCAGGAATGTTTCGACCTGAAGGGCAATCCGACGCCCGACCGCGACTGGTGGCAAACCAAGTTCAAGACCTCCGGCGAGAAGTATCAGTTTGGGGTCGCTCATTGGGCTCTGACTGAGGCTCGTTTCCGCAAGCACATCAAGGCGATCAAGGTGGAGGAGGCGAGCGAGTACATTCACTTTGACGATATGCTCGTCTGGGTCACCCAGGAGGACGTGATCTACCGTCGCGTGTTTGATGTGAATCATCGCTCCTACGTTCCCAATTTCGGAGTGTATGTGAAAGCCGAGGTGGGTGGAAAAATGAAGTGTTTCCTGGTCACTCGGCAAATGGTGCTTTTCGCGGTGGAACGCCGAAAGGCCTGGCGCATGCTGCAAAGCAAGGCCGGCGTGGTGAACAAGGACTATCTGGCGCAGAAATCCCTACTCGCCAAAGTCGACAAGGGCGAGATCGCCGAAAGCGACTTGCTGGGCAAGACCCGCGAGTTGATCGATGCTGAATTTGCGGCGCTTAAGAAGTAGGGCGGTAATTCAAACGATCCGGAAGCGGCGACGAAATTCTACGTCGAGGTTTTCGGTTGGCGAACCGAGATCATGGAGATGCCAGGCATGCAATACACGGTCCTGCTCAACGGCGAGGATAAGTGTGCGGCATCATGGCCAAACCTGAACAGGCGGGCGATATGCCGCCAAACTGGTGCGCCTACGTGACGGTCGACGACGTCGACGCCACTCCGGCCAAGATCGAAGAGCATGGCGGAAAGCTCTGCCACCCTCCCATTGATATTCCCGAAGTCGGACGGTTCATCCACTTCACCGATCCGTAGGGAGCCAGCCTTGTGGCGATTACCTACGCGGCAGACTGCGACGGAGCAGCCGGCTGATCGTCGATATCAAATAGCTCGAAAGCCCCGGTCGATGAACGGCCGGGGCTTTTTGCGTTTCCGGGCTCTCTGGGTTTCCTTTGGTCTTGATGCGCAAATACTCGACTGACAGACTGCGCCGCTTGCGCTGAATGAAATTTGCCGAGCCCATTGCCATCGTCGGAATTGGCGGCATTTTCCCGGGTTCTCCGACATTGGAGGCCTA
>JBLHKZ010000071.1:0-21878 GCA_047618185.1 Limisphaerales bacterium | reverse complement strand
CCCGCACGTGCCCCTGATAGCGAAGGGTCAGAGGAATGGCGTAGGAGGAAATTGGAGCGGAAAGCGTCGCGAACAACAGCGTCAGGCAGAACGCCGTTCGCATCGAGCCGCCTTTGAATCCCCGTTTTCCCCGAAAGTTGCGGTCGTCTGTTCCCATCGGCGAATAGCAATATTCTGAATCGCTGAAAGGAGGCATACACACATGTGTGTATTCCTTGCTGCGTATATTTGCGTAATTCCCGCTGGGCGGCAAATCAGGGGTTACGGATGAGCCTGGCTTAAGAATAAAGCAGAGCGTTGATTGCCCGGAATCCCCGAAACTGAACAGGAGATAACGGAGGAAACAGAGGAGGCCGATCTCTGTTCACTCCTGTTAAAGTGCATTGTAGAAACAGGAAGCGTTGACCATGAACGCACTCTTCGCTCCTGCCTAGGCCCTGGGCGGCAAAACAGTTAAAATGGGCGCTGCCGACCGGCGTTCGCGATCTCGTCCTTGTGTGTCAGCACGAATTCGAGCAGCCGATTGTAGCCTTGAAGGGCGAGCTTTTCGCAGATATTGGTGCGATGTTTTTGGACGGTGCGATGGCTGATGAAGAGTTTCTCGCCGATGGCCCGACTGGTCAGGTTATCGGCCAATTTATGCAGCACTCGCCACTCCATCGGGCTGAGTTCGTTCAACCTCGGCCGCTTGCTGTAGAGCTGGTCAGTCTTTTCTTTGCGATTGAGAAGAAATCCCGAGATCGTTGGGCTGAGATAAACGGCGCCCGCGCGAACCTTGAGGATGGCGAGGATCAGATCAATGGCCGGGTCCTCCTTGAGGACGTAGCCGTCGACGCCCGCGTTCAGCGCCTCATTCACCATTCCTTTGTCCTTGTGCATGGTCAGCACGATCACCGGCATGTCGGGTCGCTCCTGTTTGAGACGCTGAGCCAGATCGAGGCCGGTTTTGCCGGGCATTTCGATCTCGGTAATCACGAGATTCGCATCACAGTAGGGCAGCTTGTTCCAAAACTCGCCGTAATTCGCGGCCTGCCCGACGATCTCGAAGCGGGGATCGCCGACAAGGATGTCGACCAGCCCGGCGCGAAAGATCGGGTGGTCGTCGATGATGATAATCCGTGATTTCGCGGGCATTATCGGTTAGGGCGGCTCATGGGATGCGGATGTCCAGCGACGTTCCAGCTCCAAGGTGCGCAAAAAGGGGGCGGCGAGGCCGTTGACATGGAGAGGGCGGATGCCGAGACCAAGAAACTAAACCATCGCTTCGTGGCGTCACGGCCCCAACCTCGATGCGCGCTCTGGATTTGCCCCGGGGTGGGGGACGAGGAAGGCACACAGATTGTCCTTTTCATATCGTGAATTCACGAAAACTCCGTGTTTTTGATCTTGCGCGACTGCAAGCTCATTCCGCAGCGCGTTAGCGATTGATTTGCTCCGAGTGGAGGCTGTTGAAAATCGACTGGCTCATATTGGGACGAGTTTGGCACGCGCTGGCCAATATTGGAACAAGTTTGTTTAGGATTCGTCTCCTGTAGCACACGCAGCCCGCTATAGAGCAGGTTCGAGCAATCGAGCTAATTATCCCGTCATTTCGAGCTGCCGGGAAGCGATGGGTAGCGCGGGTATCAACGAAGTCGAACCGAGCGGTTTGCGGCCGGCTTGTGTGGGATTCGAAAAACCAATAATCGAGTTGCGGCGCGCTCTTGACCTACAACCCGGCTGGGTCGTTCATCAATTCGGCGATGCGGGAGAGGAGTCTTCCGGCGGCGCCGCCGTCGAGGACGCGGTGATCAAAACTAAGCGTGAGATTGGCTTCCATCGCGGGGACGAACTGCGCTTTCTCCTCATCCCACCGCGGGGTCTTTCTGCCGGCGCCCATGCCCAGGACGAGAGTTTGTTCGGGGAGCGGAATGGGCGTCGCCCAGGTGAGGCCGAAGGTGCCGAAGTTGGTCACGGTCGCGATGGATCCGCCAGTCGCGTCAGGCGGCAGTTTGCGTTCGCGGGCCAGGGCGATCAGCTCAGCGTAACGTTCGACGAGCTCGGCCAGCGGTTTTTGTTCGGCGTTGCGGATGACGGGCACGAGCACGCCGTCATCGGCCTCGACCGCGAATCCGACATCGATGGAATCCGGGTGGACAATCTGTTTGCCGATCAGGCGGCCCGCCGGCGCGCTGTTTTCACCCAACGCGATGGCCAACGCCCGGATCGCGTAGAGCGCCGGACCGGGTTTGGGAGAGCTGGCGCTTCGATGCGCCAGCAGGGCGTCGATGGCGACGGGCATGCCGACGGTCGCCAATGGCCGGGTCCAGCTGCGCCGCATGGCGTCGGCGACGGCGACGCGCATGCTGGAGGCCGGCGAGAGTTTATGCTGCTCCAGATTGGTGAGGAACTTTTCGAAGTCTTCGATGGTGACGCGGCCCCCGGCGCCGCTGCCGGCGATTCCTGCGAGGTCGACGGAGTGTAGGCCCAGTTCGTGCATGCGCGCCTTCATGCGGGGCGTCATGTAGCTGGCCCCGGTGACGCTCGCGGGCACGGGCAGGCCGCGAACGGTCGGTTTGACTTCGCGGCGTTGAGCGTCTTGCACTGTGGCGCCGGCCTCAACGGGGCTGTCCCCGGCTTTGGACTCATCGGGTTCCGTAGGCGCATCGAGTCCCAGGCGCGCGGCGTCCGCCTCGGTCGCTTCGAGGCCGCCGAGCCGGGCGCCGACGGGGTAGCTCTCGTTGAGTTTGGCGGTGAAGGTCTGGACGCGACCGGGGCATGGTGAAGCGACGTTCAGGGTCGCCTTGTTGGTCTCGACTTCGATCAGGTCCTGATCCACTTCGACGAGATCTCCCTCCTTGACGAGAAAGCTGACAATCGTCGCCTCGGCGATGGACTCGCCGAGTTGAGGCATGATGATGGGAATTTGCGGCATGGCAGACGGACTTAGGAAACTGAACCACAGATGGACACAGATAAACACAGATGGGACCGGAAAAGACTTTGTTCGGCGGCGATTGTCACCGAAACGCTCGCGCCTTGCTGACTGAATCTGTGTTCATCTGTGTTCATCTGTGGTTAAAAAAACGGTTAAAGCTGGAGCAATTTGCGCGCGGCGGCTGCGAGGCTCCGTGCCGTGGGGCGATGGGCTGACCAGAGATCGGGGTGGTAGGGGATGGGAGTGTCTTTGGCGTTGAGACGTTGGGGCGGCGCGTCGAGCAGATGGAAGGCTTCGCACGTGACCCGCGCGATTACTTCCGCGGTGACTCCGCCCCAGGGCCAGGCTTCGCCGACGCACAGTAACCGGCCCGTCCGGGCGACCGATGCGATCACCGTGTCCGTGTCGATAGGCTTGACCGAGCGTAGGTCGACAACTTCGATTTCAATGCCTTCGGTGGCGAATTCGGCCGCCACATCCAGCGCTTCGTGCACCATGGCGCTGTAGGCGACGATAGTCATGTCGCGGCCTTCACGCGCGATGCGGGCCTTGCCTGTGGGCAGGGCCTCGGTTGGCAGTGACTCGGCCTTGAGGTGGTAGTAGAGAAACTTGTGCTCGCAGAAAATGACTGGATCGTCGATGGCGACGGCTTCCAGGAGCATGCTGTAGGCGTCTTCGACGGTCGCCGGCGTCATTACGATCAGGCCGGGATAATGCGCGTAGATGGTCTCCAGGCTCTGGCTGTGAAAGGGGCCGCTTCCCGAAACGCCGCCGCTGGGCAGGCGGACGACGATGGGGCAGGGAACGCGGGTGCGCCAATGAAAGGCGGCCGCGTGATTGACGATTTGATTGAAGCCGGCGACGGAGAAATCGGCGAACTGCATCTCGATGATCGGACGCATGCCTTCGATGGCGGCGCCGATGGCCGAACCCACCATCGCGTCTTCGCTGATGGGGGCGTCCTTGACGCGCCCGGGGAATTCCGCAGCGAGGTTTTTGGTGGCCTTGAAGGCTCCGCCGAATTCCCCGACGTCCTGTCCGTAGATGTAGACGCGGGAATCTTCGGCCAGCGCGCGAGCCTGGGCTTCGCGAATGGCTTCAAGGTAGGTGATGCTCATGGGAGATGGGTCAGGGAAACGTGGCCGGACGGAAATCGCGCCGCTTAGAAATTCTCATACGTTTCGCTGAGGTGTTTGGAAGCCAGCGCATACCAGCTTTCCTTATAGGGATCTGGCGAAGGCTCGCGCTGCACCTGGGCGACCGTTTCCTCGACGGACTTGATCCTGGTCGCTTTCCATTCGGCGATGTCGCTCGCCGCGGCCCACGATTCGTCGAGGATTCTCTGTTCGGCGAGCTCGATGCAGTCCTGTCCGAGCGGGGAGGCTTTTAACTCGGGAGAAATATAATGGGCGTCGTCATGTTCGCCGTGGCCGCAGAGCCGCAGGAGATTGCCGATGACGAGTTGCGGGCCGTCGCCCCCGCGGGCCAGATCGGCCGCCCGGCTCAGGACGCGGAGGCAGTCGCCCAGATCGACGCCGTCGGCGGTATGGCCGCGAACGCCATATCCCTTCGCCTTGTCAACCAACGAAGCGCACGCGAACTGGCTCGTGGTGGGCGTGGAATAGGCGAATTGGTTGTCGGCGACCACGAGAACGAGTGGGAGATTCTCGACGGCTGCCTGATTGAGCCCCTCATGAAAGGCGCCGGTGGAGGTGGCTCCATCGCCGATGCAGGCGGCTCCGACGAATCCGGACTGGCCTTTGAAGCGCTTGGCCATCAGGGCGCCGTTGACTACGGGAATCATGGCGCCCAAGTGGCTGAGCATGGGCAGCAGACCTTCTCGGGGGCGGCCTCGGTGGACGCTGCCGTCCCGTCCTCGCATGGGGCCGAGGCTCGAGCCCATGTAGGTGCGCGCGGCGTCGAGAATCGATTCACCAAAGGCGAGCCTGCCGGCTCCGTCGCGGATCAACGGGGCGAAGACATCGCCTTCTCGAAGAGCCATGCCGATGGCGGCGCTGAGCGCTTCCTGTCCCTTCCCGATGTAGACGCCGCCATGAATCTTTCCGGCGCGATAGAGACTGGCGAACTTTTCATCGATCGTGCGCGCGAGCAGCATCCAGCCGAAGCCCGCCAGAAATGCCTGGCGACTGGATTCGGCTTCCGACACCCGGTCGGAGCTGGTCAACGTTTGATCCATCTGTCGATTATGAAACTACGTAGGGGATGTGCAATGATTCTTTGGGGGGCGGATCAAAAGGATTGAGCCCGATTCGATTGCGCGGCTAGTATCGGCAGGCCAGATAATCTTTGTGAAAGCCGCTCCGCCACCCTCAAACGAATCCGGTCGCCTACTCGCGCTGCATCGCTACGATGCGCTGCGCGGAGGATCTGAGCCGGAGATCGATAATCTGGCCCGATTGGCCGCGCAGGTTTGCGGGACGGCCATGGCTGCGGTTTGCGTGGTCGGTGAAACGCATCAGGTCATTGTCGGCAGCTTCGGGATGGCGGGCGGAGAGATCCCGCGCGAGCTGTCGTTTTGCGCCCACGCGATACTTCAGGATTCTCCGCTCGTGGTGGAGGACGCGAGCGCCGACGAGCGGTTTGCAGCCCATCCGGTGGTGACCGGGGCGCCGGGCATTCGTTTTTACGCCGGCGCGCCGTTGGTGGCGCCGGGAGGATTTTCGATTGGCGCCTTGAGCGTATTCGCGCTGGAGCCGCGATCACTTTCCAGTGAGGACCGCGAGGCGCTTGAGATTCTGGCCAAACAGGTGGTCGCGGAATTTGAGTTGAGGCGGACGGTCGACGAACTGGAATGCGAAATCGCCGAACGCAAAGTTGCGGAGGAGGCGCTCAAGCAGGCGGAGAACAAGTACCGGAGCATCTTTGAGAATGCGGGAGAAGGCATTTTCCTGACGACGCCCGAGGGCGAGTATTTGGCGGCAAATCCGATGTTGGCGCGGATTTATGGCTACGACGACCCCGAGGCGCTCATGGCCGCCGTGAAAATTATTTCGGATCAGCTCTATGTCGATTCGGATCGGCGCGGGGAGTTTCGCAAGCGCTTGCAGGACGAGGATCTGATCCTGGATTTTGAATCGCAGGTCTACCGCCGCGACGGATCGGTCATTTGGATCTCGGAGAACGCGCGTGCGGTTCGCGATGAGAAGGGCGAGCTGGAGTACTACGAAGGCGCGGTCGAGGATATCACCAAGCGGCGCGAGCAGGAGGACGCATTACGCTATTCGGAGATGCGATTTCGGGCGATCTGGGACACGACCTCCGATGGCATGCGACTGACGAATCGAAGCGGGGTGACGTTGAGTGTCAATAAGGCCTTTGCCCGGATGGTTGGCAAGTCGCCGGCCGAGCTTGAGGGCCGGCCGTTCACGGAGGCGTTTCTGTTCGAAGGGCCGTCGTCCGCAAAGATCGAAGAGCACGTGGAGCGTTTTGAGGGGCGCGATTATGACGAGGACGAGGAAGTGCAGCTTACGTTTCAGAACGGGCGCACGTTGGACTTCGAGCTGTCCAAAGCGATCGTGGAGCTGGAAAATCGGGAGCCCTTGTTGCTAAGCGTGTTTCACGACATCACGCAGCGGCGCGAGCAGGGGGAGGCGTTGCGCTATTCGGAGATGCGATTTCGCGCGATCTGGGACACCACTTCCGACGGCATGCGCCTGACCAACGAGGCCGGCGAGATTCTAAGCGTCAATAAGGCCTTTTGCCGGATGGTCGGCCTGTCGGTCGAAGAGCTTGAAGGAAAGCCAATGACGAGCACCTATGCGGCTGACTCGGAATTGGAGGCGAAGCTGGAGCGGCACAAAAAGCGATTCGAGCAACGGCATTTTGAAGAGCATGAGGAATTACTGCTGACGTTTCAGAACGATCGGACTCTGGATGTTGAGCTGTCGAACGCGCTGGTCGAACTGGAGAATCGTGCGCCGTTGTTACTGAGCGTGTTTCATGACATCACCGAGCGGCGGCGGATCGACGAGCAATTGCGTCAGTCGGAGATTCTCTATCATTCCCTGGTGGAGGGCCTGCCGCAAAATATTTTTCGGAAAGATCCCAGCGGTCACTTCACGTTTGCGAATCAGAATTTTTGCAAATTGATGGACAAGCAGCTGAAGGAGGTGATCGGCAGGACCGACTTCGATTTTTCACCGGAAGAATTGGCGTTAAAATACCAGGCCGACGACCACCGGATCATGGAAACGGGGGAAGTGTTCCAGACCGTTGAGGATCACCAGGAACCGGGGAAGCCCAAGATCTACGTCGAGACGGTCAAGACCGCGCTGTATGACAAGAACGGCAAGGTGATCGGCATCCAGGGAATCTTCTGGGACGTCACCGAGAAGAAACGAACCGAGAACCAGCTCGCCTACGAGCGGGATCTGCTGGGCGCGTTGCTCGACACCATTCCAGACCGTATCTACTTCAAAGACCGCGACTCGAATTTTCTGCGAATCAGCCGCGCTCTCGCCGATGAATTCGGACTGACCGATCCCAAGGAGGCGATCGGTCAGTCCGACTTCGATTTCTTTACCCGGGATCACGCTCAACCGGCGTTCGAGGACGAGCAAAATATTATTGAAAGCGGCAAGCCGATGATCGGCAAGACGGAGAAGGAGACTTGGGGCGCCGGCGGCACGACCTGGGCGCTGACGACCAAGATGCCCTTGTGCAATTCGAGCGGCGAGATCATCGGCACCTTCGGCGTTTCGAAGGACATTACCGAGTTGAAGCAGGCGGAGGAGCAATTGGGCATGGCTCGCGACGCCGCGCTGGAAACGGCCAAGTTGAAATCCGAATTCCTGGCGACGATGAGCCACGAGATTCGCACGCCGCTGAACGGCATCATAGGGATGACTGGTTTGTTGCAGGACACCAAACTCAATCCGCAGCAGGAGGATTTTGCCGAAACCGTTCGCTCCAGCGCCAACGCCCTGCTGGATATCATCAACGACATTCTCGATTTCTCCAAAATGGAGGCCGGGCGGCTGGTCTTTGAAAAGATCGATTTCGATTTGCGAGACGTGGTTGAGGGCATTGCCGAGCTCCTGGCCGAAAAGGCCCAGTCGAAGGGCATTGAGTTTAGTTGCGACATCGATCCGGAAGTGGAGACGGAGTTGCGGGGCGATGCCGGCCGAGTGCGGCAGGTGGCGCTCAATCTCGTGAGCAACGCGGTCAAGTTCACCAGCGAGGGCGAGATCGTCATCCGCGTCAGCAAGGAGTCGGAAACCAAAGAACAGCTGGGCGTCCGCATCGCGGTTTCCGACACGGGAATCGGGATCAGTGAAAAGAATGTGAGTCGAATTTTTGAGGCGTTTACCCAGGCCGACGGTTCGACGACGCGACAGTATGGCGGCACGGGGCTGGGCCTGGCCATCTGCAAGCAGATTGTCGAGTTGATGGGCGGAAAAATTGGCGCCGAAAGCGAGCCCAATCGGGGGTCCACGTTTTGGTTTACGCTCAAGTTCGAGAAACAATCCACCATTCGCAATCGAGAGCGGGAGCTGGCCGATCTCGACGGGCGGCGCGTATTGATTGTGGATGACAACGCCACCAACTTGCAGATCCTCGAACACCAGACTCGCGCGTGGCGGATGGATGTCCGATGCGCGGGCGGCGGGGAGGAGGCGTTGCGTGAGTTGCGCCTCGCGGCGGAGGAGGCCAAACCCTTTGAAATCGCACTGCTGGATATGCAGATGCCGGGCATGGATGGCCTGACCCTGGCGCGCGCCATCAAGGCCGACTCGCAAATCGCTTCGACGCGGCTGGCGCTGTTGACTTCGCTTGGCCATCGCTTCGATCCGGACGAGCTTCGCGGCGCGGGGTTTTCCGCCGCGTTGGTCAAGCCGGTCAAACAGAAGCGCCTGCTCGATTGCATCACGCAGAGCCTCGCGGGGGTCGATTCGCTCAAGAATCTTTCCGTGGTTTCGCCGGGCACGGATTTTCTGCGCAAGGATCAGACTTCGGGCGCCAGGGACCGGCTGCGGATTCTTTTGGCGGAGGATAATTCGGTGAATCAGAAAGTCGCCTTGTTGCAGTTGAGACAGATTGGCTATCACGCGGATTGCGTTGGCGACGGGGGCGAGGCGATTGAGGCGATCAAGGCCATTCCCTACGACGTCATCCTGATGGATTGCCACATGCCAGTGAAGGACGGCTATGAGGCGACGCGCGAAATCCG
Source organism: Limisphaerales bacterium (assembly GCA_047618185.1). Taxonomy (GTDB): domain Bacteria; phylum Verrucomicrobiota; class Verrucomicrobiia; order Limisphaerales; family JAYPEY01; genus JAYPEY01. The sequence continues at coordinate 12,771 of JBLHKZ010000071.1, read as the reverse complement.
CGCCATCGAGGGCACGGCAAAGGCGGAGGATCCTGATTTGCGGCCCGCGTATATCATCGCGATGACGGCCAACGCGATGGAGGGGGATCGCGACCGCTGCATCGAGGCGGGCATGGACGACTACGTGTCCAAGCCGGTCGAGGTGCCGGAGTTGCGGGCGGCGTTGGAGCGCGCTGAAGCGCGTCTCGGTTTGGGGGATGACGCCGAGACATCTCAGGCTGACCCCGAGGCCGCGCCGGCCAAAGTCGAGACCGACAATACAGCGCGGGTGGATTTGTCGGTGATCGAGGGACTGCGGGAATTGCGTGAACCGGATGAGCCCGATCCCGTGGCCGAATTGATCGATCTGTATCTTGCCGATTCGCCCAATCGCCTCGTCGCGATGAAGGAGGCATTGGCCGGCGGAAACGCGAGGGAGCTCAAGGCCGCGGTTCACGGTCTGAAAGGGAGTTCGAGCAATCTTGGGATGAAGACGCTTGGCGAATTATGCGGCGATCTGGAGGAGCGGGCAGCGGCCGGCGATCTGGCGGGCGCGGAAGCGCGGGTCAAAGGCATTGAGGAGGAGTTCGAGTGGGTTGAAAAAATACTGGAACGCGAACGAGACCGATAAAGCCATGAAAATTCGGGATGACGATGACGGGGAGTGGCGGCCGATCAAGGATCATATGCAGAAGCGCGACGGCTCTCTGATGAGCCACGGCATGTGTCCCGTTTGCCACGCTCAGATGTCGAAGGAGATGGATTCCAGCGGGTGATTCAGGCGACGACGCCCTGCTTTTTGACTTTTCACGGAGGACGAACTACTTTCGGCGCCAATGGAAAATCTCCACGCCCCGTGGCGCATCGAATACATACTGGCTCCCAGGCCGGAAGCTGAAGAAGGTTCGCTCTTCTCCCGCATCGCCCAATCCGACGACGACGTCGGCAATCTGGTCGTGGCGCGAGACCGGACCTGTTTTGCGCTGCTCAACCGCTATCCCTACAACGGCGGCCACGTGATGGCCGTCCCCTACAAGGAGACCCCGGGAATGGACGGCCTCACGCGCGATGAACTGGCCGATCTGATGGAGTTGACGCGACGCTGCCAGGCGGCGTTAAGCGAGGTGATGAATCCGGACGGGTTCAACATCGGGATCAATCAGGGCAAAGCCGCGGGCGCGGGCATCGCGGAACATTTGCATGTTCACATCGTGCCGCGATGGAACGGAGACACGAATTTCATGCCCGTCATTGCGAACACTTCGGTGGTCCCGGAGGCGCTGAAGGAAACAGCCGCGAAGCTGCGGACGGCTCTGGCCAACCGGGAATAAGCCTGGCCGGGGCAAGTTTAGGAAAAAAAGGAAAAAGCAATTGATGACATCAGAGACACTACATTTTGAGAACGCTCGACTGGCGATGCAGCTCGTCAATAACGAGACGCGAAACTTTCAGGTGATTGAAGAGCGGCTAAAGGTCAAGGCCATGTCGCGCGACGGGTGGATCAAGTTGGACGGCGAAGAAGAGGACGTGGAGCGCGCGCGATCGTTGTTTGAAGCGCTGGAGAAGTCCCTTCAGGACGGCGGCAAGATTCGCGATCGCGAATTCAATCAGGCGTTGGACGTGATTTGTGAGGAGGGCGGAGAGGCGTTGAAAAAGCTTCTTTCCGAGCGCATCGTCACGTCGACGCGAAAGGCGCCGATCGTGCCCAAGACTGTCACGCAGCAACGATACGTGCAGGCGATTCGAGATCACGATGTGACGCTGGGGCTGGGCCCCGCGGGCACGGGGAAGACGTATCTGGCGATGGCGATGGCGACGGCGGCGTTGAAGGCCGGAGACGTGGCGCGGATCATTCTCACCCGGCCGGCGGTCGAGGCCGGCGAGGCGTTGGGTTTCCTGCCGGGCGACCTTTACGAAAAACTCGATCCGTATCTGCGACCCTTGCATGACGCGCTGAACGACATGCTGCCAGTGGAGGAAGTGCAGAAGCAAAAGGACAAGGGGGCCATCGAAATCGCGCCCCTGGCCTACATGCGGGGTCGGACGTTGAACAACGCCTTCATCATCCTGGACGAGGCGCAGAATTCCACGACCGAACAAATGTATATGTTTCTGACGCGGCTCGGCTTTAATTCCAAGTGCGTCATCACGGGCGATCCGACTCAGATTGATCTGCCCTCGGAGCGTCAGTCTGGATTGATCGAGGCCAGCCAGGCGCTGAAGTCCGTCAAGGAAATTTCCGTGGTGGAATTCGGCAAGAAAGATGTCGTTCGGCATCCGCTGGTTCGGCGCATCATCAGCGCCTACGAGGGCCATCGCGCTCGCGAGCGATGATCGAACTCTCGCTTCGCAATCGTCAGCGCGACCGGTTGATCAACCTGCCGGCGCTGCGCCGCCTGATTCGGTCGCTGCTGGCCGACGTCTTCCACGCCGAAGCCGCTCAGCTTTGCGTGCATCTGGTTGGCGCGGAGGAAATGGCCCGCGTGAATCGACACTATTTGAACCACGAAGGCTCCACTGATGTCATCACCTTCGATCATTCCGACGGCGGCCCGGACAGAGAAATTTTCGGCGAATTGTTCATTTCAATCGCCGACGCCGTCAAACAGGGGCGTGAGTTCGAAGAGCCCTGGCAGTCCGAACTCGCGCGCTACGTGATTCACGGCCTCCTCCACCTGCGGGGCTACGACGACTTGGAACCGGCGGACCGAAAAACGATGAAAAAAGAAGAGAACCGATTGTTGCGACATGTCGCTGCTCGACGTGACTTGTTGAAGCTGGAGAAGAAAGATAGTCTGGCGCCATGAAGCAAGATTTCGCGCGATGGCAGACCTATTTCTACACGGGATTGGTCGTGATGTTGCCCGCCGTGATCGCGATCTCGATCGTCGCCTGGCTGTTTGGCGCCATTTCCAGCATCACCGATCGGCTGCTGTTTTTTCTTCAGTGGCTTCCCGCGGGCGGGGAGGAATGGGTCTACAAGGTCGACAGCAATGGGAACCTGCTCCAACCGCTGCAGGTCAAGTGGTGGTGGAGCCTGGCGGCCCTGATGATTACGGTGTTTATCATCGGCCTGATTGGCCGCATGACCCGGTACTATATCGGAAAAAAGATTCTGGAACTGATCGACTGGTTCATTCTTCGCGTGCCGCTGCTCAATCGTATTTATGCGGCGGTGAAACAGGTGAATGAGGCGCTGACTAAGAAGGGTGAGTCTTCGTTCAAGCAGGTGGTGCTGGTGGAATTTCCCGGACAAGGAACCCACTCGATCGGTTTTCTGACCGGAGAATTCCACTCGGAGATCAGCGGGAAATTGGAACAGGAAATGGTTAGCGTGTTCGTCTCCACGACGCCCAATCCCACGTCAGGCTTCCTGGTGTTTCTTCCAAAAGACAAGGTGCGAAAACTCGAGATGAGCGTCGCTGATGGCGTGAAATACATCATCAGTCTGGGCGCGGTCGCCCCCGCGTATACCGGGCCGGATGGACGCCAGGCGCCGGCGTTGAGTCCGGAGCAGGTCCGGGAGTTGGACACGGACTCGGGCGTTGAAACCCGGGAAATGATGTTCGAGAAGAAACCGACGCCGGACGAAGAATCCACTTCGGGGAGTTGACGCGTTTCGCGATTTTAATCCAGCCAGCCAAATGGACGAGCGCGCCACCGGCATTATCCTTCGCACCCGTCCCCTCACGGAAAGCAGCCTGATCGTTCATTGGCTGACGCCCGATCTGGGGCGTATTGCGACGGTCGCCAAGGGAGCGCGCCGGGCCAAGTCCCCCTTTCGCGGCAAGCTGGATCTCTTTTATTCCGCCGCGTTCAGCTTGGGTCGAAGCCGCCGGTCCGAGCTTCACAATCTTCGGGAAGTCTCGCTGAACGACACGCGTCCGGAGTTGCGCCGCGAGTTGGACTGGCTGCGGCAGGCCGCCTACGGCGCGAGATTCATCGAACAAGTCACCGAGACCGAAACCCCTTTGCCGGGGATCTACGAACTTCTAAGCGTCTTTCTCGCGCGCCTGACCGCGACGGAAGCGTCGCCCGTTCCGGTGTTCGCGTTCGAACTTTGGCTGCTTCGTGAAATTGGGCAGCAGCCGAATCTGGATGAGTCGACGTTGAGCGATGGAGGTCGGCAAATTGTCGAGCGGCTGCTGGCGATCGACTGGGCGACGCCGGGAAAACGAAAGCTGACCGAGGAGGAATTCGCTGAACTGCGAGGATTCCTTCGCGGATTCATCGCGCACAATCTCGAACGCGTTCCAAAGGGCAGGGACGAGGCGTTATTGCACAAGGGCGCATAAAAAAAGGCCGACGTTTCCGTCGGCCTTTTGGAATTGGAATTGAGCTTGGACGCGCTATTCCGCGACAGCGGCGGCGACCATGTCGCCGAGCTCGGTCGTGCTGAAGCCCATCTTGCCCGCGCCGAGGTCCAGAACCTTCTCGCGAGTGACGCTCATGACGACTTCCTCGATGCGCTTGGCCGCTTCGGTTTCTCCGAGGAAGTCCAACATCATCTGGCCGGCGCAGATCGCGGCCAGCGGATTGATGACGTTCAGGCCGGTGTATTTCGGAGCGCTGCCTCCGATCGGCTCGAACATGCTCGTGCCCTCGGGGTTGATGTTGCCGCCCGCGGCGATGCCCATGCCGCCCTGCACCATGGCGCCCAGGTCGGTAATGATGTCGCCGAACATGTTGTCGGTGACAATGACGTCGAACCATTCCGGGTTCTTGACGAACCACATGGTTGCGGCGTCGACGTGCATGTAGTCGCGCTTGATATCGTCGTAGTCGGCCTTGCCGATCTCATGGAAGGCGCGATCCCAGAGGTCCCACGCGAAGGTGAGCACGTTGGTCTTGCCGCAGAGAGTGAGTGCGTTTTCCTTGTTTCGCTTGCGGGCGAACTCGAAGGCGAAGCGCAGGCAACGCTCCACGCCGCGTCGGGTGTTGACGCTCTCCTGAATGGCAACCTCGTGCGGCGTGCCCTTGAAGACATTGCCGCCGGAACCGGTATAGAGGCCTTCGTTGTTCTCGCGGACGACCACGAAATCCACGTCTTCGGTCGTCTTGCCTTTAATCGGGCAGAAGCGCTCGTCGTAGAGTTTGACCGGGCGGAGATTGATGTACTGCTCCAGCTCGAAGCGGGTGCGCAGCAGGATGCCCTTCTCGAGAATGCCCGGCTTGACGTCGGGGTGGCCGATCGCGCCGAGTAGGATGGCGGGGAAACCCTTCAGTTCCTCGAGCACGCTGTCGGGCAGCTCTTCGCCCGTGCGCATGTAGGCCTCGCCGCCGATGTCGTAATCGGTGAAGTTGAGTTTGAAGCCGAATTTCTCGGCCGCGACCTTGAGGACCTTGACCGATTCCCGCGCGACTTCCGGCCCGGTGCCGTCGCCGCCGATTACTGCGATGTTGTAGCTGTTCATATAAAATTCTTTTGAGCGGACAATGTGCCCGCGTTTGAGAGCGGATGAATGTATCGATTTGGAAAGGGGTTTCAACGGTAAATTGCGGGAAAAAGAGGGTTTGAGGGCATAGGGGTATTGGGGGATGAAAACCCGCACCGAGAAGAGTTGGACGCCTGCGATTCCTGGATCGGAAATGCGAATGACCCTCGCGCCGGTTTTGAGGATGTGCTCTGGGGACTGCTGAACGCGACGGAGTTTATGCTGCGGCGGTAGATCGGATTCGTCCGCATGACTCGGAGGCGGCGTTCGTTCCGGGACAGGCGCATGTGTGTTTGATAGTCGTCTCGCTTGGGCGTCACATTTCAGTGTTTAACTCGCGTCGCGGTATTGTAGACTCGCCGCTAAATCTGAATGAGCGTCTTCAAACGAAAATCACACGCCTGCGCCGAATTTGACCGGATGTCGCGTCGGGCGGCGTTGAAGGTCGGCGGGGCGAGCCTGCTAGGGCTGACTGCTCCGAGGAGGGGGACTGGAATTAGGGGAAGGCTGGACAAGGCTGTGAGATTTGGAGCTTGTCGTTTGTTTGTAATTTGGAGCCTGGCATTTGGAGCTTTCCACGCTTCGGCTGCCGAACCGGTCCTGTTCAAGCGCGACGTCATGGCCGCATTGGCGAAATCCAATTGTAACATGGGCGCCTGCCACGGCAACGCGACCGGCAAGGGCGGCTTCAAACTTTCGCTTTTCGGAGACGATCCCAACGACGATTACACCGTCCTTTCCCGCGATCAGTTTGGCCGTCGCGTGAATATTGTCGAACCAGATCAAAGCCTGATCCTGCTTAAGCCGACGAACGAGATCGCCCATGAAGGCGGCAAGCGGTTCGACAGGGATTCGTGGGAGTATCGAACCCTCCGCGCGTGGATCGCCGGCGGTATGAAACGAGACCCGGCGGACGCGCCGAAGCTGCTTAAGATTGATGTCAGCCCGACGCAGCGGCGACTCATCGAGCCGGAGAAGGAAGTTCAACTCAGCGTCACGGCGACGTTCAGCGACGGCTCGACCCGCGACGTGACCGCAAGGGCGGTTTATGAACCGACGAGTCAGCTGGTCGAGGTTTCTCCCGATGGAAAAGTAAGGGGCGTGGGCTACGGCGAAGTCACGGTGATGGCTCGATACCTGCATCAGCAAATTCCCGTGCGGCTGGCTTTCGTTCCGGCGCGGCCGGACTTCGTCTGGAAGCCGGCGCGAAAATTCAACTACGTGGACCGAAGAATTTTTTCGAAACTGCATTCGCTGCGGATGACGGCGTCGGAGCTTTGCGGCGACCGAACTTTCCTGCGTCGGGCCTACCTGGATCTGCTGGGATTGATTCCAACTTCCGACGAAGCCCGGACCTTCATGGCGGACACTTCGCCGGACAAGCGGGCGAAGCTGGTGGATCGCTTGTTGGAGCGGCCGGAGTTTGCCGACTATTGGGCGATGAAATGGTCGGACGTGCTGCGCAATGAGGAGCACGCGCTCGATAAGAAGGGTGTGCAGGTTTTCTACGATTGGATTCGCCGGGCGATCGTCGAGGGCAAGCCATTGGATGAATTTGCGCGGGAGCTCATTGCTGCGCGCGGCAGCAGCTACATCAACGCGCCGGCGAATTATTATCGGGCGATGCGTGATCCGATCATGCGCGCGGAGACAACGGCGCAGGTGTTCCTGGGCGCCCGGCTGCAATGCGCGAAATGCCACAACCATCCCTTCGATCGCTGGACACAGGACGATTACTATGGCTGGGCGAGCCTGTTCGCGCGCGTCGACTACAAGGTTGTCGCCAATAATCGTCTGTTGGTCGGCACGGATAAACATGAATGGAACGGCGAGCAAATCGTTTATCTCAATCGTAAAGGCGCGGTGAATGATCCGCGGACGGGCCGTCCGTCGAAGCCGCGATTTCTCCGGGCGGGCGCGGGGGATGAGTTGGGCGAGGACGACGATCCGCTGTTGGCCCTGGCGGACTGGGTGGCCTCGCCGGATAATCCGTTTTTCGCGCGGGCGCAGGTCAATCGCATCTGGTTTCACCTGATGGGGCGGGGGCTGGTCGATCCGGTGGATGACTTTCGTTCGACGAATCTTCCTTCGCATCCGGAATTGCTGGAGCGGTTGACGGTGGATTTCGTGGAGCACGGCTTCGATTTGCGACACGTGATTCGCACGGTCATGAATTCGCGGACGTATCAGTTGTCGTCGGCGACGGACGAGACGAATCGGTACGACGCGATCAACTACTCGCACAATGTCATCCGGCGGATTCATGCGGAGCCGATGCTGGACGGCCTGAGTCGCGTCTCGGGCGCTCCGGCGCAATTCAAGGGGCGGCCGGAGGAGACGCGCGCGTCGCAGCTGCCCGGAGTGATGCCCAAGAGCAAGAGCAACCGCGGCCGCACAGAGGTGAATCAATTCCTCGATGTTTTTGGCAAAACGGCGCGGCTGGTTCCTTCGGAGTGTGACCGGTCCAACGAGCCGACGATGAGTCAGGCCTTTCAGATGATCAGCGGCCCGACGGTCAACGAAATGATCGAGGCGAAGGAGAATCGGCTGACGTCGTTGCTGGCGTCGAAGCTGCCGGACGGCGAAATCATCGATGAACTCTATTGGACGGCCATCACGCGCCCGCCAGGCGAGGAGGAGTTGGCGTCGCACGGATCGCACGTGCGCAATTCGGCGACTCGGCGCGCGGGTTTTGAGGACGTGCTTTGGAGCTTGTTGAATTCCAAGGAATTTGTATTTCGATATTAGGCGCGTCCTCCGCGCAATAAATGTGACACCGAGGATCGCCGCGGTCGCGGGACTTGAGGCGGTGTCAGTCTCACGCTTGAGAGGGACGCCGTCCTCGGTGTCACATTTCATTCGTTTGGGCCGAATCGTGAATTTGCCCCGTCCAGAAAACAATCGACAAGCTTGAGGGCATCCTCTTTTCTCATGCGCGAATTCCTTTCCGTAAACTGAACCCAAACTATGGACACGTTTATCCTCGCTCAGGCTTCCGCAGAATACAGCAATTGGCCCATTGCCATCTTCCTCATCAGCGTCGCCTTTATCGTGCTCGCCATCGTGAAGCTGCGCCTTCATGCGTTTGTTGCGCTGATTTGCGCCGCGTTGATAGTCGGGTGGTTGACGGGCTGGCTCATGGGGGGAGAGGCCGGCTACATGGTGAACGCGATCGGACTTGTCGGGAAAGGTTTTGGGGAAACAGCCCAGGGTGTGGGCATCGTTATTGCGCTGGCGGCGATTATCGGGATGTGCCTGCTGGAAAGCGGCGCGGCGGATCGAATCGTTCGAACGTTTATTCGGATTTTTGGTGAGAAACACGCTGGCTGGGCCTTGTTGTTGAGCGGATTCGTTCTCTCGATTCCGGTCTTTTTCGACACGATGTTTTTCCTGGTGATTCCTATCGCTAGGATGCTGGCGTTGCGCACGGGCAAGAATTACCTGTTTTTTGTGATGTGCATCGGGGCAGGCGGGGCGATCACGCACTCGATCGTGCCTCCGACTCCGGGGCCCCTGATGGTTGGAAATGAACTGGGCCTGAATCTGGGCACGATCATCATGGCGGGAATCATTTTCGGCATCCCTCCGGCGATCGCCGCGATGTACTTTGCGAAGTGGCGGGACAAGACGATGCCCGTTCCCGTGCGCGCCGCGGACGGGGCGGAGGCAAGCTCAGGAGTGGAAAAGCCGGAAAGCGAATTGCCGTCGTTCTTTGCGTCGGTCATGCCGATCCTCTTGCCGGTTCTGTTATTGGGCGCGTATTCGTTCGTCGACATGCGGGAGGAGACCGATTTGCGTAAAATTGATATGTTGCGAGGCAGTGTAACGTCGCGTGTTGACGCGGCGTTCGAGGAGAAGGCTGACGAGGCGAAAGAAGTTCGAGCCGAGCGTTACAAGAAGGCGTTCAGCAAAGAGTACGAGGCGGAATTGGACAAGCCCGCGCACCATAGCCAGCTCCACGCGACCACGAAATTCTTCGGCGATAAAGTGATCGCGCTGGCGTTTGGAGCCTTTCTTTCCATGCTTGTCCTGATGAAACAGGCCGGGTTGAGTATTCAGAAGATCGGCGACAAGTGCGGGAGTCCCCTGGAAACCGCCGGTGTCATTATCCTGATTACGAGCGCGGGCGGGGCGTTTGGCAAGATGATCAAAGTTTCAGGCATCGCCGATACCCTGAATCATTATGGCCATGAATTTGGCATCAACTACATCCTTCTTGCCTGGATCGTTACGGCCTTGGTGCGCATTGCGCAGGGCTCGGCGACCGTTTCCATGATCACCGGCGTCGGGCTGATGTCGGCTTTGCTCACGACAACGACCCTGGATTATCACGTCTTTTACATATACCTAGCAATTGGCTTTGGCTCGATCACTTGCTCGTGGATGAACGACAGCGGATTTTGGATTGTGGGTCGCCTGAGCGGATTCACGGAGAAGGAAACCTTCAAGTCTTGGACGCCGATGCTGACGATCATCGCGGTGATTGGGCTGGTGGAAGCGTATGTCTTCTCGAAGATCCTGCCGTTTAATTGAGCTCCGGCGAGGACAGGAGACCGGAAGTTATTCCGTTTGCCTGCCGTGAAAGCTTTTGGCTCCGATTCAAACGGGATAAATCCCGTTCTACTTTACTTCACTCCGTCACCCGATGCGTCTTGTGGATGGCGGCCTGGGCTGTGCACTTGACCAAGATCTCATCGATGCAGACGTGGGGAGGGCGGCTGGCGGCGAAGACCATGCATTCGGCGATGTCCTCGGCGACCAGCGGTTGCAGACCCTCGTAGACCTTGTCCGATTTCGCCTGGTCTCCCTTGAAGCGAACCATGGCGAACTCGGTCTCCGCCAGGCCGGGATCGATGGTTCCGACCCGCATGCCGGTGCCGCAAAGTTCCAGCCGAAGCGCGCGGGTGATCTGGAGTTCTGCCGCCTTGACGCCGCAATAGACCGAACCGCCTTCGTAGGCGATGCGGCCGGCGATGGAGCCGATGTTGAGAATTGTGCTGCCGGGGAAGGGCTTCATCAGCGGCAAGATGGCGCGAGTGACGCGCATGACGCCGAGGAAGTTTGATTGGATCATGGCCTCCCAATCCTCGTCTTTGCCGTTCTCGACGGTGTCGGAGCCATGCGCGCCGCCGGCGTTGTTGATGAGTACATCGACGCGGTCAGTGATGGTTTTGACCCAGTCGGCGTAGGCGTTGGCGCTGGCGGTGTCGCCCACATCCAATGAGTGGAATTCCGCCCTAGAGGCGCCGGCGGCCTTCGCTTCTTCAGCGACCCTTTCCAATCGATCCACGCGTCGCGCGCCGAGGAGGACGTTCGCGCCTTCAGCGGCGAAGGCTCGCGCCGCCGCCGCGCCAAAACCGCTTGAGGCTCCGGTGATCAATACCCACTTGTCTGCCAATCGTGATGCCATGCGGGAGGTTTTATCAGGCTGGGAAATCGAATTGCAAGCCGCCGGTGGTTGGGGAACCACGAATGTCGATGGATCTGACGCGCGTCAGCTTCTCGTAAAACAGGACACCGAGGACGGCGTCCGTCTCAAACGTCGAGAGGGACGCCGTCCTCGGTGTCCCATATATTGCGCTTCTCCTCGAGAATGTGTTGATCGTCCGGCGAGTTTCGGCAAGTTTACCGCTTTGCCAATTTACGCTTATGAACATCGAAAAGATTAAAGAACTGGCGCCGGACTTGAGCAGCGAATTCCCCCGCAGTCCTCGCAAAACCCTGGGCGGCTACGTCGCCGCTGCGCGAACGCTGGATAAATGCCGCGCGAAGCTCAACGGCACGCTGGGCGATTACTACTTCGATTGTCCGCTGGACAACGAGTTTCTTGGCTTCGCCGAGATCTCAACTGATGCTTTCAAGGACTTCGTCGCCACGGGCGCGAGCGACGACGAGGTCGCGACATGGATCGGGGAGAACGCCAAGGATCGCCCGCGGATCGAAGTCATCAATTGGAACAATAAGATGCGCTCACTGCGGATCTGCGATTTGGATGACGCGCGGCAGGAATTTCTCGAAGGCTACATCCCGCAGTTTGTGCCCGCGGGCCGCCCGGTCTATGTCTGGTTCGACGTTTACGACCTCGAAGAAGGGCGCATCTCCTGAAACCGCTGATTTCATTTTTCACCACGGATTACGCGGATATCACGGATGAACAAGACCCAGCGCCGAAGACGAATGCGGGCAAACGAAGCGGTCAGTTGCTGGTCTCAGTTCTCTCCGTTTGCCACTTTTCAAATTCCATCCGTGATATCCGTGTAATCCGCGGTTAACTCTCCCGTTCAAATTCAAGGTTAAATGAAAATAGCGCTCGGCACGGACCACGCGGGGTTCGACTACAAGGAAAAGATCAAGGCGCACTTGATCGCGGGCGGCCATGAGGTCGTGGATTTCGGGACGGACAGCGTGGAGTCGTGCGACTATCCCGATTTTGTTCGTCCTGCGGCGGAGTCCGTTGCGAGCGGCGAGTGCGAGCGCGCGATCGTCTTGGGCGGCTCCGGCAATGGCGAGGCGATGTGCGCCAACAAGGTCAAAGGCGTGCGCTGCGGGCTGGCCTGGAATCTGGATTCCGCGATCAAGACTCGCCAGCACAATGACTCCAACGCCTTGTCCCTGGGGCAGCGTATGATTCCCGAATATCTCGTGCTGGAAATTGTGCAGGTCTGGCTGGAAACGGCGTTTGAGGGCGGACGTCATGCGCGTCGCGTCGAGAAGCTTGAATCGAAATAAATACTATTATGAAATCGAAACCCATGCTGCTCTTCCTGGTCGCCGCGACGTTGGCGACGGCCACCTCCACCCAGGCGGCTCAACCGAATATTCTGTGGATCAGCTGTGAGGACATCAGCGCGCACATCGGCTGTTACGGCGATCCGCACGCGACGACGCCAAACATCGATCGCCTGGCGAGCCAGGGCGTGCGCTACGACAATGCCTTTGTCGCGGCGGGCGTGTGCGCGCCATGCCGTTCAACGATCATCACCGGCATGTATCAGACGACGATCGGCACGCATCATATGCGCTGCAAGGCGGAGCTGCCGGAGAACATCAAGCCCTTCCCGATCTACCTCCGCGAGGCGGGCTATTACTGCTCCAACAATTCGAAGAAGGACTATCAGTTCAAGGAGCCCAAAGAGACCTGGGACCAGTCCAATGGCAAAGCGCACTGGCGCAATCGCGAGGACAAGAGCCAGCCGTTCTTTGCCGTGTTCAATTTTACGGAGTGCCATGAGAGCGGCATCGCCAGCGATTCGAAATACGAGAAAGTCACCGAGGGAATTGAAAAACACGACCCGACAAAGCTGACCACCTTTCCGCCGTATTATCCGGACACGCCCGTGGCGCGCGCGGATTGGGG
>JBLHKZ010000070.1:0-22090 GCA_047618185.1 Limisphaerales bacterium | reverse complement strand
GCAACACCCGCGAGACCTTCCGCTCAGTGGTGGTGATGCTTGGCCGGCCCCAGCGCCAGGCTGTGATCCTTCATTGTGCAGGTCGGGTCCTCTCCCATTTTCCCAATCGCGTAGCCTCCGCCCAAAGGACACGTCGGCATGTTCTTCAGATACAGTTTCGTCCCGATGATATTCGTCCAACTCACTTGACTCCCCACGGGAGCCTCACAATCGATCGCCCATTGCTCCTTCGCGCCGTCAATCTGTCTCAAATTGGCGACGCAGGTGTTGCGCTGGGCGCTCGATCGACTGCGTGTCCATCATGGAATTGAAATCGCCAGCCATCCCAACAGGACGAGCGCCAGAATCAGGGTTGTTATGAGGGCGCCGCCGTTCGCTCTTCGTTTCGGATCAATTGTTTTCATGCGTTTTTCTGGTTGTGGTGTTTGTGTCGTTCGCCCGCTAACGGGCCTTCACTCCCTTCCAGAAACAACGGAGGCCAAAGGTTACACCAATGAAACGTCAACGTTTCAATCTCGGCTTCGACGGCCAGATCCAGTCTTGCGACACGTATCGCGACCCATCGCTCACAAGTTCCCCCTGGCCGCCCTGGTCTCGTCCGTCCCAACCAACGGAATGGAGCTTGATCTCGCCCTGCTCTGTCACGCGATATCCATATTCTTCGCCCGAAATACGATCGCGGGGCCGCACACGAAGAATCTCCAGATCGAGTTCTTCCAAGGCGCGCGGGTAGTCCCCGTGCCGACGCCGATGCCGCTCCAATGCGCAATGAAGGACGACTTGATCGCACTCCGTCTGACGCTTTACCGCCGATTCGATTGCTCGAGAGTAGTCGTGAAAGGCAAACGCCGATAACCAGTGAAACGGATGCGACAGTTTTCCGTTGGACCGGACGCGCAGCTTGGTCGAGTTGATCAAATCCAGATCAATCCTGCCCGTCTGGGAATCGCGCAACGCCATCCAGTAATCCAGCACGCAACGCGAATAGTGCAGTTGATTCTGGCGGCGCCAACCTCGAGGCCAGAAGATCGAGCGCTCCGCCACGATCTCCCTGTTGCAATAGATTCTCAACCAAAACTGCCCGCCCTCCTCCATCACGCGATTGACCACCGCCATTTCAAACTGCGCCACGGTCGTCATCACTTGCCCGCAGACATCGACCTCCGCAAACATCGCTTGAATTTCATCGAGATGCGCGTCCGTCCAGCGTTCGTCAATCCGATGTCCATTTAACGGATCCACGGCAATTCCGGCCGCGAAGACGCCAATCATGGCTCCGACCAGCCCCAAGTCGCTCTTGGCAAGACTCGAGACTTTCAGACAAACTCGAAGATCCTGCACGGCAACATCCGGATTTCCCGCCAGGACGTTCGCGTACATGCTGGCGCCGACGACTTCCACGAGCTGTCTGATTTTCACAATATCCGTCGATTCCAATTCCTCGTCAGATTTAAATCTTCGTGCCCCGTCCCCCGGCAGCACGAGTTGGCTGTGCGGCCGAAGGCTCGCCGCACGAAGTTCATTCAATCTCGCTTCCGCGACTTTTAGAACGCGCAAAACGACCTCCTCTGATCGCTCCCCCTCAGGAAACCGCTCCGGCCATTCTTTCCTCAGCCATTGGTGAGTCTGCGTTGGATTGATGAAGTTGAAGGATCTCAGCTCAGGCTCGTTGAAAACAAATTTTCGCGCCTCCCCTCTTTTCCGACTGGCGTTGCGCACCAACGGCGAGGCTCCGAAATTCTCTGTAATCAGCTCAAGACACTGAAGAAATACTGCAATTCTTCATCGATCAAATCTGGAGACTCCACCGTGTTGGCGATCTCCTCTGTCAGAATCTCACGGTAACGCCGACGCAGTCGAAAGACTGCGACCTTCACCGCGCCTTCGGTCATTCCGAGCCGCTGGCCGACATCCGCATACGACTTTCGCATTTCCCGCGCCGTAAGAAACGATTTCAATGCTTCAAACATCGCGGACTTGCCGCTTTCCGCGTAGTCCTCCGCCTGCCGGTCCAGCGCCCGGCCGAGCAGCGTCAGCGCCCAGCGACGATCGAACAGCCTCTCCGGATCGGCCTCATCGACTGGCTCCAACTGGAACGATGATTCCGCGCTCTCGAAGTCGAGCGAAACCACCGTTTGCCCGCCTCCGCGTTTCAGGCGTTGCGAACGCTTCCATTCGTTGGCCAGAAAATGTTTCATGCACGCGAGCAGAAAAGTTCGAAACTTGCCCCGCTCCGGAGACACATTTTCAAGATAATTACGGCTCAGGAAGTTCTCGAAGAATGCCTGTGTCAAATCCTGAGCGTCGTGTTCGCCGTGCCCCCGCCGCCGAACAAAAGTGTAGAGTGGCCGCCAATAGGTCTGGCAAAGCTCGCCCAACGCGTTATCGCCACCCTCCGATTCCTTGCGGCCGGCCAACAACACGCCGCTCCAATGAGTGGTGGCAAATTGCCCCGGCCCCGCTTCAGCCCAGTTAGTCTGGTGATCACCCGAAGTCATATTCTTGCGATTCAAACAGCCATGCCCTTTTTGCGCAATCAGCGGTTCCGGTTCGCCGGGACGACAAACCCCACAGGAATCTGATTGTTCTTCTTCTGACCGTTCTCCAACTGTGTCCCATGGTTTGGCATTACTCTGATGGAGGCGTCAAAAAGGGGCCCGTTTCCGACCAGGAATTTCAAACACTGCGCGATTCTGACGTGATCGTTTCGACGACGCTGGTCTGGCGTGAAGGCATGGACGAATGGCAGTCCATTTTGCAGCTCGAGAGCGGTGGCGACATGCCCGATTTCTCTGCGAACCACGCCTCCTGCTCCGAGTGTGGCCTTTCGTTACTTCGGGAGGACATGCTCGCCATCGAAGGGAATCGTAATCGCTTGGTTGTTGTTCCTTCTCTGCATCGGTTCATTCCTCCTCATCGGCGTGACGAATGAAGTATGGCCCGGCCTCCCTGCATTCGTCATACTGTTTTTCTCGATCATAGTCGGAATGACCATGGGGTCGATGGTCTCGACGACGAAGATAGAACCCGATCACGTCAAAGTCGGAGGGTGTGGCGAAGATTTCCTGAACTCCTTGCCTCGGTGGTATTAACCCTCCCGCACGATTATTTTTTCCTGGCCTTATGAATCGCCATCGGCGCCGCTCGGCCATCCAACTTGATGATGACGGCGTTTGCCTGAATAGCCACAACCTCGGCTCCCTTGGTCCCGCCCCCGACCGACAGGGTGACATTCTCACCGACGACGATCATATGATTCTTAACGCCGTCGTTAATCATCGCGGTTTTGCGCTTTCCGCCAGCGATGATGCTGACCACCCGGAGATTTACTGGAGCCCGGGCGTAGGAACTTGACGTCATTGCGGCTGTCTCTTGCTTGGGCGGACTTGCCGCCTTTGCCGTCGACGGCGCGGTCTTTTTCGTCGGGTCTGCTGGTTCTACCGCAGGCGTTTTGCTCTTTGAAGCCGTTTTGCTTTTTGCAGCCGCCTTTTGCCCAGTTTGCTCAACGACCTTCGAGCCCTCAGCCGAACGTTCCTCTACCTTTGCCACGTTCTTTTCCGCGGTCGCCATTATCTTCCCCAGCCGACTCCTGGGTTCCGCTTTCGGTTGGCCATCGGCGTCTTCCTCCCGTTCAAATCCAGCCTCCTGCGCCTCAACTTCGATGGATTCGAGTTCGCTCTGCAACGACTGAAGCCGATGCCATACATAGCCTGTGGAGCCATAGAGACTCATGTAGACCAGCAGTGTGAATACGAAAAACTTCTTTGATTCCTCGCGTTTTTTGAAGGCATAGACCAACAACAAGAAGACGAAGAATGGTGAAATGCAGGTAAACACGAAGAATCCCAGCAGAATGAATCCCCAGCCCTTGTCGTTCTGAAATGCAAGGTAGATCCAACGGAAGGGCACAATCAGGGCAAGAAGCGAGGCGACCGCCAGGATGACCAGAAGAACCAATGACTCCTTGAGCAATTCCCAAACTCGATCCATCACTTTCTGTTGCTCCGCCGTCAATTCCATCTCTGCCTCTTCCGCGTCTTCGCCCGTTTCGGACATTTCCGCCGGCTCAGCTTCATCTCCGCTCTGCTCCGCCGACTCCTGCGCACAAAGCACACTTCCTCCGAGCGCCAGCGTAATGGCAAAGACCATGGCAGCCATGCGAAGGCGTCGCAGCGCGAGGCCCATCAGAGAGAACACTGTCCGTTCGGCCTCCGGGTTCCTCTCCAAGATCCTCATGGCGGCAATTCGTTTCATCTTGTTATCACACGCGGTTTCGCCTCTCCGGCAATTTTAATGACAACTGTTTTGTCGGTGACGTCCATCACGACAATATCCAACGTCCCCCCACCTGGTTTCGCCAACGAACTCTTGTCGCCCTTCATGAGAGAGTAGTTCTTGCCCCCTGATCGCACCATTGCCGTGCGACGTTTGGCCGTGCCAAAAATACTGGCAACCTTGATGTAATCCGGGGCCTTCGCAAGTTCCCCCTTGTCCGGAACCGCCGCTTTCGAAGCCAGCGCCGGAGTCGGTTTCTTCGCTGTGTCAGAAACTGTTTTTGCAGGCGCAGCGGGAGTCTTCGCTGCCGACGGAGCCGGTGGTTTTGCCGTCGCCTTCTCCATGATCTCAGCGTTCTCGGCCGCTTGCGTGGATGCCGCTCCAATCGTTGACTTCGCGCGAAATATGATCTTTCCCAGATCGCTCTTCGGCGCCGCCTTTCCCACTGCTGGAACGTTGCCGGATTCGGATTCCGGCTGCTTCGGAGCATCTCCGTCCGACGATCCGCCGCGGCGCGCAGAGACATTGAGATTTTCATCGGCCGGTATGCCGTCATCCGCGCTGCCGCAGCCCGTTCCCGCCACAACGCAGACGATCAACATCGCTCCCCATCTCCGTGATTCTGCGCCAACTCTAGTGCGTGTGACTCCCTGTCTTACGTTCATCACTAAAAACCTACGTCGGACCGCCACAATCCTCAATACGCTTTTCATGCTTGGCCTGGAGCGCATTCCTTGATCCTCGTTGTCCGCATTCAGAATCATTTTTCTTGATCCCGCACAACGCCCCGCCGAATCATGCCGCATATGGCATGGAATAGAATCGCTCTGGCAGCCGCTCTCGCCCTCGCACTGACCCCGTCCACGCGCCTGGACGCCGCATCGTCGCTTATCAAAGCGCCTGGCGCCTGGGAAACACAAGGAGCCGGCAAATTCGCGTCCCACGACGGCTTCGCCTGGTATCGTTGTTTCGTCAAAGTCCCCGATCGCTGGGTGTCCGCAGGCACGCGCAATTTGTGGGTCGAATCCGTCACGCTAAAAGTCGAGAAGATCTCCGATGCACATGAGCTCTACATCAACGGAACGAAGATCGACGGAGCCGGTTCATTTCCGCCCAATTTCAAGAGCGGCTTGAACGCCGTCACTCGCTACAAAATCCCGGGCGGCATTCTCAAGAAGGGCGAATATAATTGCGTCGCCTTTCGCGTCTACGACAACGGCGGCGAAGGCGGATTCGTCGGCGATGCGCCCGTGATTTCCGGCTATTTCCTCGAGTGCGTCCTCGCGGGCGATTGGGAATTTCAAACCGGCGACGACGCGGCCTTCGCCCTCGGCGCGTCAAAGGAGAAACCCGCGCAAGCCGCCTACGATGAGTTTCGCGACGCCGTCACCGCGATCGAACGACCGGACAAGTTGCTCAGCGGCACCGGCATTTCCCCCGCCGAGTCGCTCAAGAAAACAAAAGTGTTCGACGACCTCGAGGTCGCGATCGTCCTTGCCGAACCGCTCATCGCACAACCTCTGCAAATGAGTTGGGACGAACGGGGCCGCCTCTGGGTCGTGGAGTATCGCCAATACCCTTTCCCTGCCGGCCTGAAAATGCTGAGTCGAGATAAGTACTATCGGGCCACTTACGACAAGATCCCTCCGGCGCCGCCCAATCACGATCGGGGAAGAGACCGTATCAGCATTCACGAGGACACCAACGGCGACGGCGACTACGACAAACATTCCGTCTTTGTCGATGGACTGAACATCACGACGTCCATCGCCCATGGACGCGGAGGGAAGTGGATCATGAACCCGCCCTACCTGCTGTTCTATCCCGACCGCGACGGCGACGACGTGCCCGATTCAGATCCGATTGTCCACCTTGCCGGATTTGGACTGGAAGACACACACTCCGTGGCCAACAGCCTGCGATGGGGCCCGGACGGCTGGCTCTACGGAGCCCACGGAAGCACGACTTCGAGCCAGGTCCGTCGCCCTGGCGTCACGGACAAACCCATCTACATGGAAGGCGCCGCCATTTGGCGTTACCACCCTGAGACGCACAAGCTGCAGGTCTTTGCGGAAGGCGGAGGCAATGCCTTCAGCGTGGAATTCGACGCCAAGGGCCGCGTGTTCTCAGGTTACAACGGCGGCAACACACGCGGCTTCCATTACTGGCATGGCGGCTACTACAACAAAGGCAACCTCGCCAAATATGGCCCTGTTTCAAATCCGCATTCCTTCGGTGAACTTCCGTGGATCGCTCACGATAAAGTCCCCCGCTTCACCCACACATTTCTCGTGTATGAAGGCGGCGCGCTTTCGCAGAAATATCACGGCAAAATGTTCTGCGGCGATCCGCTCCATCGAAACATTGTTCTGACCGATCGTTTTCCGGATGGCTCCACGCTCAAAACCGAAGACCTCGGCTTCGTGCTGGAGAGCGAAGACACCGCATTCCGGCCTATCGACATCAAGACCGGACCCGACGGGGCGGTCTACATTTCCGATTGGACGGAGGAATTAATTGCACACGGACAGCACTTCCAGGGTCAAATCGATCCGACCAATGGCCGCATCTATCGCATCAGGGAAAAAGGCGTGTCAGCGATAAAGCCATTCAACCTCGCCGCCAAATCAACGGACGAACTCATCGATACACTGACGCACGAGAACAAGTGGTTTCGCCAGGAAGCGCTGCGACTCCTTGCAGATCGCTCAGACCGATCGGCGCTTCCGCGATTAAAAAAACTTGCGCTCGGGAATGATAACCAACTCGCGCTCGAAGCCTTGTGGGCTTTCAACGTATCGGGCGGATTCAACGATCAACAAGCTGGAGAACTGCTCTACTCCAAGGACGACCACGTTCGTGGCTGGGTTATTCGGCTCGCTTGTGACGACGGCCTGCTTGATGAGGCTTTGGCCGCCAACATAGCAATTCTAGCCGCGGGAGAACCCTCCGCCATTGTCCGCGCACAAATGGCAGTGTCCGCCCGCCAATTGCCCCCAGCGCTGGCATTGCCGATCATTAGAGAACTACTGGAGCACGACATCGACGCCGACGACCCGCACATTCCCCTGTTGCTCTGGTGGGCGTTGGAAGCATCCTACGGCGGCAACCGTGACGAAATCGTCAAGTGGTTCGAAGAACCGTCGTTCTGGAACAAGCGTCTTCCCAAAGAACACATCCTCAGCCGTCTCATGCGCCGGGCCGCGATCGCCGAGAAACGGCAGGACTTGCTTGCCTGCGCGCGGCTCCTGAATTTCGCTCCGACAAAAAGCGACGCCGAAACCCTGATGGCCGGCTTCGAACTTGCCTTCAAGGGCCGTACGCTGCCCCCGCTGCCCGACGAACTGTCCGAGGCCATGGCCAAGGTCGGAGCCGAATCGCTTGCCCTCAAGATCCGCCGGGGCGACGCCGCAGCCATCGGACAAGCCCTCGACATTCTTGCAAACCCCAAAGCCGATCTTTCCAAACGTCTGCTCTACACCCAGACCTTTGGCGAAATCAGCCAAACCAAATCGATTCCGACCTTGCTGAAGCTAGCCGCCGACGCTGCCAAAACCCCCGACCTTCAAAAAGCCGCGCTCACCTCGCTTCAGCGTTATAACCAGCCCGACATCGGCGCGCGCATCGTCGAGCTCTACAGCGATTTCGAGGATGGCGTTCTACCCGCCGCACAAACCCTCCTCGCTAGCCGCGCGGCGTGGTCGCGACAACTGGTCAAAGCCATTGATGCCGGAAAAATCGACAAGCGAACCCTTCCCACCGACATCGTCGATCGGCTCCGCGCCTCCAGCGACAACGAAACTACTGCCCTCATCCAGCGTCACTTCGGCGACAAACGCGTTACTACCAGCAAAGAGATGCAGGATGAAATTCAACGTCTATCCAAAGTCATCGATGAGAAACCCGGCAATATCTACGAAGGGGAAAAACATTTCCAGATGCTCTGCGCCCCCTGCCACAAACTCTTCCGCAACGGCGGACAAATCGGACCTGATCTCACCAGCTACCAGCGCGACGACCTCAGCACGATGCTCGACAGCATCGTCAATCCCAACGCCGAGGTGCGCGAAGGCTTTGAGAACTACTCGATTAAAACTAAGGACGAACGCAGTCTCACCGGATTTCTCGTCGACCAGGATGCCAAGGTCGTTGTCCTCCGAGGTTTGGATGGACAGAACATTTCCCTACAACGCAGCGAGATCAAAGAGATGCGCCCCGCCGGTCAATCACTGATGCCCGCCGGCTTGTTGGGCTCGTTCAATGACCAACAGATCCGCGACCTCTTCGCCTACCTCCGCACCGGCCAACCCATCAGCAGATGAGCGCTTCCGAGATGGGACACCGAGGACGGCGTCCGTCTCAATGATGGAGAGGGATGCCGTCCTCGGCGTCCCATTTCAAGCGTCAGCCAGGCCGAGACGATCAAGGCCGGCGCAGGCGATAAAAATGATTCCCGGCCTGCGCCTGGACTGTCACGACGTTCTGCCCTTCGACGATTGTGGGTTGTCCCGCGAAAAGACTCCAAACGGCGCCGGGACCAACGTTTCCGGAGTCTTCCAGCGCAAAGCCGGCGCCTCCGGCGGCGGGCCAGCGAATCTCCACTGTGTTTCCAACCTGAACGATGGCAATCAACGGGGCGCCCGGCGTTTGAATCGCCACATAGGCGCTCCAGAATCCGCCTTGCACCGCAAAGTTCCCGCCCGTCAGGGTCCGTCCCGCATCGGATTGGCCGATGGTTCCCGTCACAGAAAAATTCCCGCCGCTGCTGATTCCCCCGCCGGCCGCGATGACTTGCCGTTCAATTGAGAAGGACTGCGCGAACAGCGACGAGGAGGATGACAAAAGCAGGACGATTGCGATCAGCGAAAGCCGCGCAAGTATCCCTCTCCGCCCCGCTCTCAAACCAACTGCGCGCACGATTTTTCCGTTCATGGCTTGCGATAAAAATACCAGGTCGGCTGCGGGTTAACGCGCTGAAGCGCGGCAACCGGACTCCCATTCGAGCGCCCGCCATACACGAGCAATTCCGAGCCCGACCAAACCGTGCCGGCGCCACTGCGCGCGATCGGTCCTCCGCCGTTGGAAAGAAGCCGCCAAGCATCCGTCGCTGGATTGTAGGCTCCGCCGCTTGCCAGCGAACCCGCGGCCCCTTCGCCACCCCAAACCAACGCCTCGCTGCCGGTCCATACCGCGCCAGAGTCTGCTCGCCCGCCTGGCGCGCTCACTGCGGGAAGAGCCGTCCACGTGTCGGCAATCGGATCGTAGCTCGCGCCGTCGTTGAGAAATGTCCCAGCACGCCTGCCGCCCCAGATAATCATTCTCGATCCAGTCCAGACCGCGGCATGGCCGCTCCGCGCCGAAGGCGCATTCACGAGGCTGATGCTCTGCCACGCTTGAGGAACGCCGCCCCCGTCGAAGATCAATCGCGCGCCGGTGTTCAACTCGCCGGAGTCCCCTTCTCCACCCCAGATCAGGAACCGATCACCGGCCCAAACAGCGCTGGCATTTTTGCGCGCCTCCGGTCGATTCGACTGCGGGAGTATGCCCCAGAATTCGGCCACAGGATCGTAGAGCCCCCCGTCGTTGAGCAGCCCGCCGCCATCCTGACCGCCCCAGATAATCATCCGGCTTCCGTTCCAAATCGCCGAGTGACCGCTTCTCGCTCTGGGAAAGTCCATTATCGTAACCGTGCTCCAGGTCTGCGACGCCGGATCGTAGCGTCCCCCAGTGTCCAGATATCCGTTCGCTCCGAACCCGCCCCAGATAATCATCGTCTGGCCCGTCCAGACCCCACTGTGATCGCTTCGCGCCGCGGGCGCGTCGATCGTGGAGGTTGTAGTCCATTGGCCCGTGTCCGGACGATATAGTCCGCCCGCGGCCGAGTAAGAACCGGCGCTGAGATTGCCGCCCCAGACAAACATCTCCTGTCCTGTCCAGATCGTGGAGTGTCGGTAGCGCGGTGAAGGTTGATTATCGGAACCGCCGTTGCTCCACACTGGCGCGGGCACGCTGGCGAATTGTTGATACCCCTGGCCCAGAAGACCTGTGTCGCTCGCCGAGGCGGAGGAAATCGAAACACCCGAAGGGAGATTCACCGGCTGGGGCGCGGTCGCCAATGCAAACATAGCGTAAGGCGCCGCAGCGAACTGCTGACGCGGCATCAGAATCGTATGGGCGGACGGACTGCCATTGGCGCGAACCGCAATCTCCAGCCAGCGCTCTGCGCCTGTAAACACCCCGGCGCCCGGATTCAGGGTCACCGTGAAAACGCCGTTCGTCACGGGCACCGCAGACGCTGACAGCGGACCCGCCAGCGATGCGCCATCGCTGGCCGCGTCGTAAATCGTGAATTGAAAATCGAAGTCCCCCGTTGCAGGCGCTCCCTCACTGCTGAGTTGTCCTTGATACGTGAAGGCAGACGTTTGCGCGGAACACACGGCGCTCAACGTCAATATCACGAAGGCAATCAGGAGGAATCGAATGGGGGAAATTAGCGAGCTTGCTCCAATATTCGAACTCGATTCGATACCTTCACGACTGACAAAGCGGTCTGCGAAACCGCTTTTCCCACGTCCGCTGGAACTCTGTCGAGATTCGAGTCGCATCGCGGCGGTTATTGAAGAATCAGTTTAAAGAAGCCCGAAGGACCATCCTCCGCGCCCGGCTCGGCCTCGATTCGAAGGACCCGCACATCCGTGGCCTGATACAAGTTCCGCGTCCCCGCCTCGGCTCCTTCCGCCGGAATCCGAAACAACACCGTATCCCATGTTTGCAAATCGCTGGATCGCTGAATCGAATAACTCCGCCCCCGAATGGCGGTGAACTCAAGGACCGCCCTCCCCTCATTCATCCCCGCGATCGCCAGCGTAAATCCATCACCGGAATCGAACGCGTAGGTGCCCGCGAGGTATTCGTTGAGATTGCTCATCCCGTCGCCGTCGGCGTCGTCGCCCGGATTGATGTCCGACAGCGCTTGTCCCGCCTTCAACAGAGCGCGCTCCCAGGCGTCGGGCAGACCGTCGCCGTCGAGATCCTCACCAAGCGTCAGATCCAAACGCGTCTCCCCGGCCGGTTGGCCCAGGTCCTTGAAATCCCCGACCATCTCGATCGGCAGATAAGTGACTGTCCCAATCTTCACGGTCATGCGGAACGGAACGGTCGGTGACAGCGCCGTGGGTTTGTAGGGATCCGCGGTCAGCCCAGAATCAATCGGCACGCGCATTCGGTAATTTACGCCCGGCGCAAGGTTAGGTTTGACGGTCGTCTTGATCTCGATGCCGGCGCCCGTGGTGAGAATGACCTCAGCCTCATCAATGTTGATCGGATTCCCCTGCTCGTCACGCACCACGCCAAAGATCACGTGATCAGGCGACGGAGGGAAGGCGTAAACTAAGGCTGAAGGCGTCAGGCATAAGGCTGAAAGAAGGAGGCCGACAATCAATGATCTAGCCCCCTCTGATTCGTGTCTATTCGTGTTCATTCGTGGTTCAAGTGGTTTCAGTTTCCCGAATACGAGTAGGTGACAAAGTGCAGTTTGATATCCGTGACTGACTGGATGAATCGCTCCAGGCCCTCGTCCGGGTTACTGAGCAGCTTCTTGCCGGGGATCACCAGCTTCCAGCGGCTGTTCCAAACCGATCTCCCGACCAGCCGGTTGTTGGTGAATTGTGAGCGTTGCAAGCTCCCGCTCGAGCCATAGAGATCCGGACTGAACACCGAGGTGGTTGAAACCGGACGGAACGCCTGATGCTTGCGGATGCTGAACAACGGCTCTGTGAGCGAGTCGCTCGACTGCCACAACTGTCGCGTCGAAAAGTCGGAGGCGCCTATATTGAACGGCATCGGAATGGCCAGATCGTTCACCGACCATGAACGGACTGTGCTGCCGTCTCCCAGCGGAGGACTGCGCATCGAATCGACGCCCACCGGAATCAGATAAACGTGCGGCGTCGCGACCAGCGCGTTGGGGTCGAGAAACGACGCGTTGGGATCGCCGGGGGAGGCGCCGCCCGTTGCGCCGCCGTTGGCGACCGGATCGTCCATACCGATGTAACCTTCAAGCGCAACTCCAACTCCAAAGATCTTGGTCGCAAAGGAGCTGACATCGAAATAGTGATCCCCCGGCGCAAGGGGTTTCCCGAACAGGTTGAGGCCGTCGGCGATCGTGGTGCTGAAGTCCAGCACGATGCCCGGGACGGGCAGACCGCTTCCATTGTCGATCTGCAGGCAATAACGTCGCACGTCCGCATCATCCAGGATGTTCGCCTTCCGCGCTCCCTGAAGCGTGTTCTTCCAATTCACGTCCCCTTCCGAGTGCGGCAGAATCCGCAAATTCTCGGAGCGCAACGAAACGGTGGTCCCGTAGGCGTCTGGGTTGTTGAAGCCAAGACGTCCGCGCAGCACATCCCAATCCGCTTTCATCTCGGCCAGCGCGCTGGAAAGACCGGGATCGCCGGTGGCGCTGCCGGCAAACTGCGGTTCGCCATTCTGCACGACGCCGAGAGCGCGTGAGTTGACGATGCGTCCGACAAAGGCGCGCCCGGCGGTGGAATCCAACAGGCCCGTCTCGTAGTCGTAGGCGTTCGCTGCCAACAACGAGTAGCGCGCCGCAAGATCAAAGAGCGTTTTGTAGCGCTCCAGCTTTTCATTGCGAAAAAAGCGGAAGGCTGCGTCGCGGGTTCGATAGCCCTGAATCACCGCCGCCGTTCGCTGGCGGAAGATCTGGCGCTCCAACTGGAGGCGGTCGCCCTCGGCGATCAAGGCGCGCAATTTGCGATCCGCGTCATCCCGCTCGCGCAGCCGCTCGTTGATGGTCCACAGGATGACCTGGGAATCGCTCAACTGCAGGCCCAGTTCGTGGACCGCCTGCCGCAATTCCTCCTGCCGTTCGAGCGGGGCAATTTGATCGAATTCCACAAAGCGCCGGGTGACGGCGGTCGCCAACTCCAGGGCTTTGACCACGGATTGACGCGCCAGACTCGCGGCCTCCAAACCGGTTTTCAAACCAAGACCCGCCGCATAGAGCGCCGCGCGTCCGGCAGAGGTCAGATCCCCGCCACTGGCCACACCGACGACCAGGCTTTTCGGTAATGCCTCCGACGTGGAGTTGCCCGCGATAATTACGTTCTCGATCAGGGAATCCTGATAAAGCTGCCAGAGATCGTTGGCAAACTGCGCGGCCTCCAGGGTCTGTTCCGCAATGAGCAGGTCCTGCTTTAGACCGCGAATCTCGCCGCGGGTCTTTACGTTGGCCTCAAACAGCGAAATCGCCTTCGCCAAATCGTTGCCCGCCCCCACCGCGTCATTCACCGCCTGACGAACTCTCGCATGAGCGATGATCTTCTCGGAGATCGCCTGTTGAATGCTTCCCGGAGACGCTCGCTGGCTGGTCCAATCGGCGGGTTTGTCGAAGAAACCATGGGAGCCGATATTCACAACGATATTGGTCTTTGCCACCGGGTTAAAGCTGGTCGTGTTGATGGTCTGCCACGACGGCTCCACGTCCTGAATGTTGATCGTAAAATCGTCGCCTTCGGTATAGCTCCAGAGATCCGGAAAGGTCCGCTCTGGCAGATCCACGTAGACGTAGTGCGCGATATCCGGCCCGGCGTATCCCTGATTGTAGGTCTTGCCGGGGCCGATGTCGTCCGGATAAGGCGTGCCGTAAAGCTCGACCAGGGCGTTGGTAAAAGCCCGTTCCTGACTGGCGACCTGAGCCTGGATCTCGGCCAGTGAATCCTGTTCGGAACGCAGCAGGCGAGTCACGTCCTTGGCGTCGTCAAACGCGACGACCGCGTTGTTCAGCCCGGCCGTGGCTCGTTGGTAGACCTGTTCGAAGTGGGTTCCATCGTCCGTGCCCACCACTGCGTTGGGGTTGATATCGAACGCGAGCCCATCCTTGGGGACTCCCAGGGGCGACAGTCCCGCCTCCGCATTTTCCATCGCGGTCTGCAGCCCGTCGGCCAGGGAGACAAGTTGCTGAAGTTCCGGCACGGTCGAACGGTCCACGATCTGAATGCCCTCATGATTGGGGTTGGTGTCCGTCTCCGGGAGCAGGGCGTTGCCGACCACCCAGTTGAGCAGGGCTCCCTGTCCGGTCCTCGACGCCCAATGATCCATGCCCCAGTGGCGGGTGGCCGACGGCGTCCGCCGATCGTTGACGCGTTCGGCGCTGAAGTGTTCCCAGCCGGCGTCCTCAACCGATTCAAAATCCTTCCGCCAGGTCAGATCGAAGACCTGCCGTCCGGCGTCGGCGGCCGCCACGGCAGCGCTGACGAATTTGCGCTCGTCCTGATAATCCACCGACACGGCCTTGCCCTGAATATTCACGGCCTCGACGCGTGGGACCCAGTCAAACTTGGAATTGATCAGCAACGAGAAATACCCCTTCAGCGCGGTCAGATAGTGACCATAGGCGTCGCCATGCCCTTGCGGAAACATCAGCTCGGCGTCATCCGCGTTGATGACGCCATCGGGATCTTGGTTCGGGTTTTCCTGGATGTTGTAATTGACCGCGTAGACCGCCTCGCCTGAGTCGATCCCTCGCGTGTAGTTCCACGGCAGTCGATTGTAGTAGGGAGCCTCCTGCACACCGGGCACGAGGAAATCGTCCCGCCCGCGCAGCAGCGCCAGCTCCTCCTCCAACAGCGTGGGCACTTGGCCCTTGAACGAAAACAGCGCGGTGGCGATGTCGCCATAGGTGTTGTCGGCCGTGCCGATGCCGATGGTGGGATTGGCGGCGTCCGCTTTGGCCTCGTTGCCCACCAGCATATAGAGATCGTTGAGATACCCGGCGGCCAGCAACAGCGCGTCGTTGGCGGGACCGTAGTTGAATCCCGATTCAATGCTGAGCGAGCGTCCGCGCCGCAGCACCGTCTCGTAGATCTCGATCAGGCCGTAGTTGTTGATGGTGTCGCTGTTCAACGCCACATCGCCCTCCCAGCGTCCGCCGGCCTGGGTGATCAGACTCACGTCGGTGTTGACCTGGTTGTTGAAGAGATCGCTGGTGCGTTGGTTGAAGGGATTGATCCCGGCGAGCACGCGCTTGATCCAGCCTTCCGCCAGCCGGGGCGTTGTCCAGTCGGACCAGTTGGTGGCGGTGGCCGCCGGGCGCGCGTCATACAGCGGGTGCGTCGCGTTGAGGGGACGATAGCGGAGCGTCAGATAGTTGTCGCCGAGCGCCTCGACCCCGGCGCCGCCGAGCGTATACCGGGGAAGATTCCCGCCCATCACGAGATCCTGGTAGTCGCCGGCCAGATTCGCGGGAGGTTGGCCGTCCACGGGCGCGGCGATCTTCCATTGATACTCGAACTCGTCGAAGCGTCCGGCCAGATCCGCCGTGTGCTGAAAGGAGATCAATTCACTCAATGGATTGTCCGATTCGATGATCGCCAGATCGCCGTTGAACAGCGATCCGCCGATCTTGAAGACATGGAGCGAGACCGGGTCGCCCGGCTGGGTAAATTTGCCATTGCCCCCCGCCTCGACCAGCGTCACATAACCGCTGCCCGGCCCGGTGGCGCTGAGCGCATAGGAATCGACGGCCACGTTGTCGCTGACGATTTCGGCCAGTTCCTGAACGCCCACCGGGTCGTTCAATTCGGTCTTCACATAGTTGTAGTCGCCGGGGACGGATGGATTCTCGGCAAAGGTCTCCAGGATCGTGCTCAGCGAGCCGATCGCGTTGGTCCATCTCGTATGGTTGAGGGCGTCCGCGGGCGGACAAAGATTGAAGGCGTCCGTCAGATCCGTCCCGCGCAGGACATTCAGCAGCAGGTAACGGTCCTCCTTGAACTCGCCTGTGAGAACGAGGCTGCCGCTCGCGCCGCGATTGGGATCCATGTAGAGCCGGGTGGCCAGATGCGGCGGCAGATTCGGGAAGTAATAGCGCCCCTGATACAAGTCCGCGCGCACACTGGCGGGAATGCCGTCCAGTCCGGCGTCCTCCAAATCTGAGAATTTTCCGCGTGTCGCGTCATGCAACACCGCGCTGGACGGCGCGTCTGTGACATTCAGGCCGATGGACTGCTGGTAGAGGACACGGGCGGTCTTGAAGTCCCGCACGCCCGGCAAGCCCGGGAAGTCGGAGCCCGGCACGGTGAGCGTTCCGCCAAAGGGCAGCGTGGCGATCGGCCGGTTGCCGGCGTCCAGCACGGGCCAGACCGGGCGATAGACAATATCCAGCGCCGCGGTTTCCTTCGAACCGGGATCGTCCATGCTGCCCGCCGGGCGGAGATACGGAACGATGCTCCCGGTCGCGGGCGGATTGGGATGCCCCGGCCAGTCAAACTTCGCGTCGGTCTTGTAGTAGTACCGCATCGTAAAACTGTTCGTCGGCGCGGGCGAGGCCGCGAGGCTGGGCGGTCGATCGGAGAAGGTGACGATGCTGCCCGTGTGGCTGTTCGTGGAGTTGAGCAGCAGCGGCGCCTGCGCGATGACGGAGCCACTGGCGATGACCGTAAGACTCAGGGTGTTGGTCACCCGGGTGTGATCGTAGAGATCGTAGACGACCAATTCCAAATTGGCCGCGCTCGACGGCGACAAGGGCGTTCCCGCAATCGACAGCCCGTCGATCGTCAAGCCTCCGGGAAGCACGGTGTTGTTGGTCAGACCCAGGTAGCGATCCTCCCGCGAAACGTGAACCGTGTATTGAAAAGGCTGCCCCACGACCGCCGTGCCCGCAGGCAGAGAGCCAAAGCCCGCCGCCTCCGTGTCGTAGGCGCCGGCCTCCAACACGGGCGGCCCCGAGTGCAGGCCGCGATAGATCCAGAAATCCTGATTCCGGTCGCGATAGGTGAATTGCACATAATTGCTGTAGATCCCGGACTCCAGCGCGCCCGTCCAGCCGACCGGCAAATCGCCGTCGCCGCCGATCGGCTCCCGATTGTAGTTGATCGCCGTGTCCCCGCTCCCTTCGACGGGATCCGCCAGGAACGACAAGGGCGGAGGCGGTTGGAGCAGACGCCCTGCCGGCTCGATGTAGTCGAAGACCCAGCCCGCCGAAGGTTTCTCACGCAGAACGTTGAACGCCGACATCGCCGGACGACCGTCCGCCGCCGTGTAATCCAACAGGACAAAGGGAGCCGAAGAATAAGTCGCGGACGCGCCCGTCAGAACCGCCGGAATGGCGCCGCCCGTGAGATTCAGATCGTCCCGCGTGGCAAAGGCCATGCCGCCGCTCATGATCGCGTGCTCTTCGTTGGGATTGTATCCCGCCGCCGATGCGTCCGGCTGCCGGTAGATCGAGCCGACAGCTTCCAAAGGATCAAGCGTCCCGCTGCCCAGCTTGCTGGCCAGGACAATCTCGCGGGGACTCGCCGGCCATTGAAGGTTGTAACGACCGATGACCGACGGCCAGTAAATCGTCCGGAAGCCGCTGGCCGCGTTGGCCGCGTTGAATCCCGCGCTGGCCGCATTGCGCCGAAACCAAAGGACTTCCAATCGGTCGGAGCCGGGAACGGCGTTCACGGGAATAATCGCCCCCTGATTCGCCGCCTCGAAGCCGCCGGCCAATGGATCGGTGTAGGCTCCCGGATTGAACGAGGTTCCCTCGCGCTGATTGATATGGCCGGCCAGGTAGGCGCCGGTCGCTCCCTGTTCTCCGGCCGGGGGTCCGATGCGCTGTCCGACGTCCACGGTCGCATCGATCACGCGCGGCGCGGTGAACCGGTCGGGAAAGAATGTCGGTTCCGTGGGGGCGATCGGAGCGATTGGTTCGGTCACCACAGTCGGCGCCGGAAGGAGCAAAGCTGAGAGGGTGGTAAGAACGGGTCCTGTTTCGCCCGGAGGCGCAGCTTCTTCCGAGCCTCCGAAATTAGCCGGAGTGTAATAAAAATTTCCCAGCGGCGTTGCATCCGGAAGCGTAGATGTACCATCCTGGAATCCCGCGTTGATGCCTGCAAAGCCGGGATTGCCGCCCCCGGCGTCAGACATCAATACGCACACCTTCCCTGCGGGCGACACTAGGAAGATGTCAAGATCGTCCGGATACGTGTGCGAAAACCCAACAACCAATACTGACACCCGGATCACTGAGTCGTTTACCCCCGCCACCGTGATTGTGGAGGGGAAATCGGGTGTGGCTGGACCGCTGCTGGGGATGGTGAGACCGTCTGAGTTCTGGAAGATCAACTGGCCGCTGTCCGTCAGGACCTCAAGCCGCCAGGCGTCGATCGATCCGCTATCCCCACTGGCGTCGTCGGTGACATAGAGTTTCCAGACGCCGTTCACGCCGCGGGTGCGCGCCGCCAGGTAATTCGCATAGTTGACCACGGCCACGCTGACGTTGTGGTCGGCCAGATCAGACTGATATGTCGCCAGGGCGTCGGGATAGGCCAGGACATCGGCCACGGTTGTCAAATTCGTGGCGACCGTGCCGTCGAAACTCTCGTTCTTAAGACTCGTGTCGAGCCAGGAAAAAACCCGTTCGAAGGCGACATTGTCATCCGAAGTGAAACGCAGCAGCGTTCGGTGCGCGGGCTGGGTCTCGTCCAGCCAGGTGTAGAATCTGAAATCCTCGGTGAATTTGGCGCGCGGTCGGTCGAGCGGATCCTGATACTCGATGGTCGGCACGTTCTCCGTGGCCAATGCCACCGCCGTTTCGCGGGCCTCGGCCTCGGTGGCGATCAGGGGACGGACGAAGTGGCTGTAGCGGGCCTCGTCCGTCGGCCAGGAAAGTTGGTAGCGCGCAAACAGCTCCGGCCATTTGAGCCCCTGTTGGCCCGCCTCCAGCCAGTGAACCAGATAGTCGTTCTGGTTGCGCGTTTCCCGGGTGGCGTAAAGCTCGACGGCATCCACGCCGGCAAGGTTGCGCTGATGCGCGAAGGACACGCCCTGCCCCTGGGGCTGGACCGGCTCGGGGAAAAGCGCGTCCAGTGCCCCCGGCGCGGGAGGCAGGATTCGCTCCCCGAGTTCAATGGGCACATCCACCGGGATCGGCTGCTTGAACACATCCACGATTTCAAAACCCAGATGCTGCCGGCTGCCGTCGGTGCGCGGATCGCCCAGAAGTTCAAGAAAGACCCGGCCCTCCTGGTTGTGGGCAAACATGGCGCCCTGCGCCGGGTCGTACCAGAGCGTGCGCAACTCCGGCAGCGGCTGATTCGTCGTGCCCACGGTCGGGCTGGTATAGCCGGGACCGCGAAACTCATTCGTCACCGCTTCCGGGAAATTGCTGTTGTAGACGATGGTCACCGCGCCCACCCGGGCCGTCGGCACGGCCACCGGTTTTCCGAGCGTTCGGAACTCACGCTCGGTCCAATACATTTTCCGGGGGGCTTTCACCGCGCTCCCGGATGCGACATAACGGGCGGTATGGAGCAGGAAGATATTCGCGCCGTTGGTTTCGAAGTTGGGAATCTGTTGCTCGCCGCCCACAAACCCGTTCACGTTCATGTAGCTTCCCGGCAAGTTTGCCTCGCTGTAAGGAACGGCCTTTTTCCAAGTCACGGACACCGGTCCCGCCTGGATCGCGAACACCTGCCCCGAGTTGGGGCTCCAGTAGTAGGATTCGCCGGCATGATCGGCGGTCGTATACGGTTCCGGCAGCCAGTAGGCAGTCGAGACCACCTCGGTCAGCAGCAGCCCGTCTTCATCGGTTTCCGGGACCTCAATCACACTGCCAAATTGAAAGGAGACCTGGCGGCTTTGGTAAGTGGCGCCGATTTGCGCCCGTCGTTGCACGATCGTCACCACGCCGTTCGAGCGCGCCACCGGCAGTCTCATTTGCTGGGCGACAGCGGCGCTGAACTCCGTCATTCCATCATTTAGAACGGCGGAGCCGCTGACGGTCCGCCATTCATTGGAGGTCAGGCCGGGAATGGCGCCAAAGGAAACCAGTCCTTGAAACTGGTTCAGCCCCGGTGGATTGACAGACCCTGCGGATTCGTTGCCCGCGGGCGCGTCCCCCCCGATCGGAACACCGAAATCAGACTGCAGGTTGTTCGGGACGAGATGCTGGCGGATCTCCAGCGGCGTCGGTTCAACCGCCCGAACAGACAGGCAGGCGGATGTTGCCAGGATGAATGCCGCCATGAAGCGTATAAGCCGGTTCATAAGAAAAGAGAATCGATGTCGCCTGTGAATGGGCGACAGGTTCGAAAGCCTGAATGGCTGCCGTGTGAAGTCAGATGCCACCGGTAAAACCGATGGCTTGCATAGGTTGTGAGCCGCTCAAAGCGGCTGGCTGATTTCCCGCTCAACTTGCCTGCGAAGTCCACAGCTACCCGTAGGCCAGGCATTCTCCGGGGAGCATACGCGCCCTCGCGTGTTGAATTTGGCGCCCCGCCGAATTTTCCGGTTCCCGCCGTAGACGCGTGTGAAATCCAAGCCGCTGCGCGCCATGGCTCATCGGCGAGGCGCCAATGAGAGCACGCGAGGCGCGCGCGCTCCCCGGAAAGAAACGACGACGAGTGACTGCCGCATAAGTCAACCTTTAGGAGTCTCTCCAGCGGAGCCGGAGGGTTTCCTTTTGGCTCACGAATTAGGGTGTGAGGGAGCACGGGAAGTTTCGTTTGAGCGTTCCTTACCGCGGACCGACCACGATGAAGCTGATTTTATCATTGTCTTGAAAGAGAGTGCCATCGTTATCAACACTCGCC
Source organism: Limisphaerales bacterium (assembly GCA_047618185.1). GTDB lineage: Bacteria > Verrucomicrobiota > Verrucomicrobiia > Limisphaerales > JAYPEY01 > JAYPEY01. The sequence continues at coordinate 1,217 of JBLHKZ010000070.1, read as the reverse complement.
AGCGTCACATAGCCGGAAGTTGCCTCTAGAATCGCAATATGATTGTCGTAGTCAAACTGCCCAAGGCTGTTGGCGGTACAACTTGGAACACCCAAAAACGACTGGGTAAACCGGATTCTCCAGCAGAGCGAACTGACCCCGGCAACGGTCACCTTCTGAACGGTGTATCCAGTCCCTTTTTCTCCGGCGCTTTGGGTAGTGGTGATCGTGGGGAGGTTGATGATTCCCCGCACAATGCGCAGAGTCTCCTCCCCGACCGCGACCGACTTGCCGTTGGCCGTGATGTTGCCGACGGCCTGGATATTGCCATTCGCCACGGCATCACCGTTCGAGCGAACAAAAAAACCGACATCGCTGGAGGATTCGAGATATAGAAGGTAAGCATCACCGGGCTGTGCTTTCGCAGTAATCGTCGCAACCGTATTCGCTGGTGTGTTGATGTTCACCCTGGAAAAACCGCTTTCGAGGCTTAGATTCCCGAAAGCCTTCATGTCGCCGATAAAATTCTGAGTCTGCGTGAAAGTGTTGGGAGAATTACGCAGCGCCACGTTGGAAGAGAGCCGTGCGTCGGCCACCGTTCCGGACGTGATTTTTGTTCCGGCCAGATTCGGGATCCGGGCGTCAGCCAGGGTTCCGCTGGTGATCTTGGAGGCGTCCAGATTCGGAATCTGACCAGCCGTCAAACCGCTCAATCCGGCGCCGCTGCCGGTGATCGAGGTCGCGGAGATCGATGTCGCGGCAATCGATCCGTTGACGGTGAGTGCGCCATTGGCGGTGGTGACCAGGCTGGCGCCGTTCTGGCTGACCAGGGCCGTGGCATTCCGAGCGAGGAAGGCATAGGGAGATGTCAGCAGCCGCAAGCGCGGCGTGATGGTCGAATCGGAACCGCCGCCGCCAATGCCCTTCACCGTGATCTCCACATAGCGATCCGAGGCGTCCGCGCCAGTGAAGAGCTGGGAGAGAGGCGGCCGGAGGTCGCTGGCCACCTGGGCGCCTTCGCCCAGCAGCACGCTGAAATAGCCCTTGTCCACCGTGATGGTCTGCTGCTCGGTCCATTTGGCCACTCCGCCGGTCTGCGCGGCGAAGATCCTGAAAACCACGTCATAGTTCTTCGGCGCGCTGTTGCCGAGAGCCAGGCCGTTGGCGTCCACGAGGAAACTCTGGTAGGTGAGGCGATCGGGCGGATTGGAGTCCGCGGCGCTGGCGGCCAATGGCAG
>JBLHKZ010000069.1:0-22553 GCA_047618185.1 Limisphaerales bacterium | reverse complement strand
GATGAACGGCTCACGGATGCGCGACAAGCCGTGTCCCAGTGGGTCGCGGTGGAACAGACAATTTCGCTCGAAGCCTCGGCCTGGCGGGAGAAACAAGCCCATCTGAAGGATTTGATCGGCGTGGCCAAAGCGGAAATTGCCGCCCTCGAGAAACAAATCGCGAAGGCAAGCCGATCGACTAACGCGGCCGATGAGCGCCGCGCGGAGCTCGTCCAACGACAGGCCACCAGCGACTCCAACGAAGCGTTGATCCAGAAATTCTTAATTCCTTCCGAGGAAAGACTGCGCGAACTGAAGCCGCGCCTGCCCCAACCGCTGCAGGAAAAATTGAATCCTTTCTTCAAGCGCCTCCCGGCCAATCCCGCCAACACCAGCCTCGGCGTCGCCGAACGCATGCAGACCGTCGTGGGCATTCTTTCCGCCATTCAGAAATTTGATTCTGCCGTCACGGTCGCCGAAGACATTCGCGAGCTGGCCGACGGTTCGACAGGCGAGGTTCGCACCGTCTATTTCGGACTGGGCGCGGCCTACTACCTCGCCTCGGGCGGCGCCGACGCCGGAGTGGGCGAGCCAGGGCCGCAAGGTTGGACCTGGCAATCCCGCCCCGAGCTGGCCGAAGCCATTCGCGACGTCATCGCCGCCGCCGAAAGTCAGGCCCAGGAAGCGCGCTTCATTTCCCTGCCCGTCAAACTGCAAACCCGGCCATGAGCGAGCGGAGAAAATTACTCAAATCTCTCCGAGGGCTCTTCGCGGCTCTGCTTTGCCTGTTCGCCGCAGCCACAGCCGCAGCACAATCACTCGAAGACCTCGCCGCCAAACAGCAGACCAAACTGGACGACGCCGTAAAACGCCTCGCCGAACAACGCAAGGAGATCGAAGCGGAGCAAATTCCCCTGGCCCGCGAACTAAACGATCTCACGGCCAAAGCGCGAGACCTCCGCAAGCAACTCAACGAGACACGCGCCATTCGCGACAGTCGCGGCATTTCACTCGAACAGCTTCAATCCCGCGTCGAGGCGCGAGAAAAGGAACTCGACTACATCACCCGCTCCCTGTTCAGCGAATTCATTTCGGCCAGCCAGTCCGCGCTGTCCGCGGGCGAGCACGCCACCCATGGCGAGGCGATTCGTCAGCACAATTTGTTTCTGGAAAGCCCCGAAGCGACCGACGCGGAAAAAATCGCGGCGAGCCTCAAACTGATTAGCGATTCGACCGCCCGACTAGAGAAACTCATCGGAGGAAAATCCTATGACGGCAGCGCTTTGAGTCAGGACGGCTCGCTCGAACCCGGCCGCTTCGTCCAGGTCGGCCCTCTGCTCTATTTCGCCGGTCAGAAGCCTGAGATCGCCGGCTGGGTCAGCGAAACCAAGGCCCTCCAGCCAAAGGTTCAATCTCTCGATTCGGAGCTGGGCGCCCAAACAACCGACGTCGCCAACAACGGCGAAGGCATGCTCCCCATCGACGCCACCCTCGGCGACGCCATCGCCATCGCTGAAACCAACGAATCTCTCGGACAGCATCTAAAAAAAGGCGGAGTCTGGGTCTATCCCATTGTTGGCTTTGCGCTCATTGCGTCGATTGCAGCCCTGTTCAAATTGATTCAGATATTCAGCATTCGCCAGCCCCGGCCAATGGTCGTCCACGAAATCGTCAAACTCCTCCGGGATGGCCGCAAGGATGACGCTCGCGCGCTCGCGGAGTCCCAGCCCGGGCCCAGTTCCGAAATGCTCGTCGCCGCGGTCGATAACGCCGGCGAGTCGATCGAGCTGGTCGAAGAGGTCATGTATGAGTCGATGCTCAACACCCAGCCAAAGCTGGAGCGATTTCTGAATGTCATCGCGGTCACAGCCGCCACCGCTCCCCTGCTCGGCCTGCTCGGCACCGTCACCGGCATTATCAAGACCTTCAAGCTGATGAAGGTCTTCGGAGCCGGCGATCCCAAGCCGCTTATCTCAGGCATTTCCGAGGCGTTGATCACCACCGAACTCGGACTCGTCCTCGCCATTCCCGCGCTCGTGATCCATGCCCTGCTCTCGCGGCGGGTCGCCGGTGTGCTCGCCCGCATGGAGAAGCTTTCGGTCGCCTTCGTCAACGGGCTGTCCCGCCGTCAGACAACTGCCGCTCCAGCAAAAAAGGAGGTTGCGAATGCCGATTGAAAATGCGGGCTTTCTGCGCGAAGCGATGGCGATCTGGTCCAGCGGAGGCTGGCTCATGGCTCCCCTGCTCGCGCTCGCCGTCTTCATCTACTACACCGCGCTGGAATTACTACTGCGACTGGAAACCCACTTCATCATCCGCAGCCGCGTCCACCGGATGACCGATAATCAAATCGCGACACGAACCCGCAACGGTCTCAAGAGACTTCGCCAACTCTTGTTCGAAAGCGCGACCAATGTCCCGCAGGTCAAACGCCATTTCCTCGAATTGCGAAACGAATACCTGCCGGTCGTCAATCGCCGCATCAAGTTTCTGGCCGTGCTTATCACCATCGGGCCGTTGGTCGGACTGCTCGGCACCGTCACCGGCATGCTTTCGACTTTCGGCGGCATGGCCGCCAGCCAGAGCTCGCGCTTCAACAACGTGATCCAGGGAATTTCCGAAGCCTTGATCACGACCCAGACCGGCCTGGTCATCGCCATCCCCGCCGTCGTCATTCTCTCGCTGATCGTTCAAAAACGAAATCTGCTCGAACGCTGCATCGCGCGACTCGAACGCTACAACACCTGCCTCGTGCTGAAGGTCGGCTGCCCCCTTCCCGAGCCGCTCAAGACGATCCAGGCCGAAGTCGACGGCGGCACTCGCTTCATCCACGCCACCTGAACCATGCGAGATCGAAAACTCATTTTTACTCAGGAAGGCCGATCGGATGAGATCAATGTTTCGCCGCTCATCGACATCGTTTTCATCCTGCTGATTTTCTTCATTGTCACCACCGTGTTCATCGAGGAAACCGGCGTCGAGGTGCAGCGCCCCCAGTCCGCCTCGGCCGAACAGCTGGAGAAAAACGCCATCCTCATCGCCATCACCGCCGAGGGCAAAGTCGTCTACGGCGGCAATGAAATCGGCGTGCGCGGCGTGCGCGGAGTCGTAAAACGCCTGCTCAAACAAAACGACCAGCCCGTGATTGTACAGACCGACAAGCGGGCGTCCGTCGAGATCTACACCCGCGTCCACGACGAAGCCGCCCTGGCCGGAGCCAAACGCATCAACCTCGCCACCCAGAACTGATTGATGCGCGACGAATTCCCCCAGTCCAATTGGAAGTTCACGCCGATCCTCGCGTTCGTCGGCGCGCTCGTCATGGCCATCGGCCTGTTCCTCCTGGTCCCGCTGACGCAGACCCTCAACGCCGTCGCCCCGGAGACAGTGACCTATCGCGAAGTCGCCCTGGCTTCCCCCCCGCCTCCCAAAGCGGCGCCCCCCACAAAACAGTCCGAAGCCAGCCAGCAAAGCGCCGCAAAGAAACCTCAGCTCGCTCGCGAGGTCGCCAAGCTCTCACTGAGTCAATTGGAGATCTCCCTGAATCCCGGCATGGGCGCGCCCCTCACCATGGGCATGCAGCAAATGCAGTTCGACGGCGAAATCGACGTGGTCGGCGACATCGAAAAGATCTTCGAGTTCGACGATCTCCCCCAACCGCCGAGCCTGATCAACCAGAGCCAACTGAGCTACACCTACCCGCGAGATCTCACCCGTCGCGGCGTCGGCGACGTGACCGTCGTCATGCAGGTCATCATCGATGAGAATGGCCGCACGACCGTGCAGAAGCTTCTTTCGACGAGCTACCAAAACTCGCAGATAGAAAAGGAAGCGCGCCGCGTCGCGGAGAAGGCGCGCTTCACCGTCACCAAGGTCGACGGCCGTGCGGTTAAAGTGCGTGCAAAGTTCCCTCTCAAACTCCGACCGCCGCGGTAGATGGAATCGATGAACGCCATCGCTGACAAAAGCCAGCTAAAGCCCCCCGACGCGGTAGGGCTGCGTGGTCAACTCGCTCGAGCAGCGTCCTCCATCGTGTCGATCCTGACGCTTGTCATCTGCATGAGCTTCGCCGCATCCGCGACCGCCGCGCCGTTCGAGCTGACCGACACCGCGTTGAACGGCGAAGAATTCAAAAAACGCTTCCTGGCCAGCTACGGAGTCAATGAGGCCATCGAACCCAAACTCAACCAGGCCGACCGCCCGCTCTACGAAAGCATCGCCCCGCACCTGCGATCAGATCCCAGGCAGGCCATTCAAATTGCGCAACAAAGCGTCACCGCCGACAGCAACGCCTCCTTCGATTTCCTGCTCGGCAATCTCCACTACCAGATCGAAGACTACGCCGCCTGCGAGAAACACCTGCTCGAGGCTATCCGGAAATTTCCCGCCTTTCGCCGCGCGCACCGCACCCTCGCCCTGGTCCAGATCCAGCGCGATCAATACCCCAAGGCTGTCGCTCACTTCCTCAAAGTCATCGAACTCGGCGGCGGCGACGCCCAAAGCTACGGCCTGCTCGCCTACTCCTACCTGACTCTGGAGAAATACGAATCCTCGCTCGCGGCCTATCGCATGGCCCGGATGTTCAAGCCCGACAGCCCCGATTTCAAACGCGGCCAGGCGCACTGCCTCCTGATGACCCACCAGCCCAAAGCCGCCATCGCGCTGTTCGACGAACTCATCGCCGACGACCCCGCCGAAACTGATTTCTGGCTAAAGCAGGCCAACGCCTTTCTCGAAACCGGCCAGAAAGACAAAGCCATCGCCAACCTCGAAATCGTCGCCGACAGCGGCAAGGCCAATTGGAGCTCGCTCACCCTCCTCGCCGATCTCTACCTCGACATGGACGCGCACGGCCTCGCCGTCGCCCGCTACAAACGCGCCTTGAACGAGTTCCAGCCCGCGGATCCATCGGCCGCCCTGCGCCCCCTAAACTACCTGATCGAACGCCGGCTTTACTCCGAGGCGCGCGAGTATCTGGTCATCGTCCGCGTGAAAGCCGGCGAAACCTTCGACGCCCGAACCCTGAGCAAAGTGAACATCAACGAAGCCCAGATCGAATTGGAAATTGGCGACAAGCAGAAGGGGCTCGCGACATTGCAGAAAGAGCTGGAAACCGACCCGCTCAACGGACAAAGCCTGCTTCTGGTCGGCGAATATTATCTGTCCACGGACGACCACGAGAAAGCCGAGCTATACTTCGAGCGCGCCCTATCCGTTTCAAACGTCCAGGTCGAGGCCCGAATCTCCCTGGGCCGCCTCGCCGTCGAACAACGAAAACTGACAGAGGCCATCGAGCATCTCCGTAAAGCCCAGGACATCCGCCCCAGCTCCAACGTCGAAAGATTCATCGCGGCGATTCAAAAAGCGATCGATGCGGAAAAGTAGGGCACGACGTGATTGCTCGCCCCAAGAACAGGGGCATGTCCCCACTGCTAGCGCCATAATTGGAGCGCGGCTGTGTCGTCCCGACCAGCCGCAGCAACCGGCGAAGGACAAAAAGCCAAAATGGCCAGGTGAACACATTCATGCGATACCTCTGCGGCTGGTCGGGACGACACAGCCGCGCTCCCAATGAAGAATTTGCCTCAAATCGCACAAAAACCAACAAATTCAGCAATAAAGTAGACAATTTTAGGAACTTCGTTAAAACCATCCGCCGCATGCCCACAACAACGGACACAGGGTCCTTTTCGAAGGATCGTGAAAAATTGATCAGCTCGCTCGAGTTCTTTATCGAGCGCGCCATGGATGACTTGAGTCACGTCGAGCACGGCTACGTGTTCGACGAGCTCGCGGACCGTCTCCGCAAGCGCGGGATTCAGGCGCCCACGATCAATCAGACGCCCTACATGAACACGATCGAGCCCCACGAGGAGCCCGATTATCCCGGCGATCGTGAGATTGAACGCAAGATCAAGAGCTACGTCCGTTGGAACGCCATGGCCATGGTGGTCAACGCCAATCACGACAGCAACGGCATCGGCGGCCACATTTCCACATACGCCTCCAGCGCGTCACTCTACGAAGTCGCCTTCAATCATTTCTTCCGCGGCGGCGAAGATGACCGCCCCGCCGATCAAATCTATTTTCAGGGCCACGCCTCGCCCGGCAACTATGCCCGCGCCTTCCTCGAAGGCCGCCTGAGCGAGAAACAGTTGCGCAATTTCCGACGCGAACTGGCCGATGGCGGCGGTCTTTCCTCCTATCCGCATCCTTACTTGATGCCGGATTTCTGGCAGTTCCCGACGGTTTCCATGGGTCTCGGCCCGATCGCCTCCATCTATCAGGCGCGCTTCAATCGCTACCTTTCCGCGCGCGGCTTTATCGATCGCGAAACGGAGCCTCGGGTCTGGTGCTTCGTCGGCGACGGCGAATCCGATGAGCCCGAGTCCCTCGGCGCCATTTCCCTCGCCACCCGCGAATCGCTCGACAACCTGACCTGGGTCATCAATTGCAACCTGCAACGCCTCGACGGCCCCGTGCGCGGCAACGGAAAGATTATCCAGGAACTGGAAACCGTCTTCCGCGGCGCCGGCTGGAATGTCATCAAGGTCATCTGGGGATCGAACTGGGACGAACTCCTCGCCAAGGACACCAAGGGCCTCCTGCTCAAACGAATGTCCGAAACCGTCGACGGCGAATACCAGAAATACTCGGTCGAGCACGGCAGCTACATTCGCAAGAAGTTCTTCGGCGTCAATCCCGAGCTGAAGGCAATGGTCAATCACCTGACTGACGACCAGCTTTGCAAACTGCTGCGCGGCGGGCACGACGTGAAGAAGGTTCACGCCGCCTACAAGTCCGCGGTGGAGCACAAGGGGCAGCCGACGGTGATTCTCGCCAAGACAATTAAAGGCTACGGCCTCGGCGAGGCGGGCGAAGGCCGCAATATCACCCACCAGCAGAAGAAGCTGAACGAACGCGAGCTCCGCGAATTTCGCACGCGCTTCAACATTCCGATCAGCGACGACAAGGTCGCCGAAACTCCCTTTTATCGTCCGCCCGACGACAGCGAGGCAACGAAGTATCTCCTCGAACGTCGCAAGGACCTGGGCGGCTTCGTCCCGAAACGCACCGTCACCGCCGAGCCGCTGATCGCTCCCGGCCCCGAGGCATTCAAGGCCGTTCACGCTGGCACCAAAGGCGCCCCCGCCTCGACCACGCAGGCCTTTGTCCGCGTGCTCGGAACCCTTTTGCGCGACAAGAATCTCGGCAAGCGCATCGTGCCAATCATCCCCGACGAAGCCCGCACCTTCGGCATGGATGGTTTCTTTCGGGAGTTCGGCATCTACGCCAGCAAAGGCCAGCTCTACGATCCGGTCGACAGCGATTCCATCAGTTTTTACAACGAGACCAAGAGCGGCCAGATCCTCGAGGAAGGCATTACCGAAGCTGGCGCCATGTCGTCGTTCATCGCCGCGGGCTCGGCCTACTCGACCCACGGAATCAACATGATTCCGTTCTACGTCTATTACTCTATGTTTGGCCCGCAGCGCGTCGGCGACCTGATGTGGTTGGCGGGCGACATCCGCGCCAAGGGCTTTCTCTGCGGCGCGACCTCAGGACGCACCTCCCTCAACGGCGAGGGCCTCCAGCATCAGGACGGCCACAGCCTGCTCATGATGAGCGCCATCCCGACCGTGATAACCTACGACCTGGCCTTCGCCTACGAAGTGGCCGTCGTCATCCAGGACGGCGTGCGCCGCATGTATCAGGAGGGCGAGCAGATCTATTATTACCTCTGCCTCTACAACGACAACTTCGCGCAGCCCGCAATGCCGGAAGGCGTCACCGAAGGCGTGCTCAAGGGACTCTATAAATTCCAGACCGGACCCGAAGGCGCGAAGCACAAGGCGCACATATTCGGCAGCGGCCCGATCATCAACAGCGCCCTCAAAGCCCAGGAGCTATTGGAGAAGTATGGAGTGTCCGCCGATGTCTGGAGCGCAACCAATTACAAGCAGCTCCGCTCCGACGCGCTGAATTGCCAACGCTGGAACATGCTGCACCCGGACGAGGCGCCCAAAGTTTCCTACGTCGAGTCGACCCTCGCCGCCGAGGAAGGCGTCTTCGTCGCGGTCTCCGACAACATCAAGGCCGTGCCCGATCAAATCGCGCCCTGGGTCCCGGGCGGAATGATGACCTTGGGCTGTGACGGTTTCGGCCGCAGCGAATCACGCGAGAATCTGCGTCGTTTCTTCGAAGTCGACGCCGAATGCACGGTCATCGCGACCCTGTACGAACTCAGCCGCAAAGGAACCATCGGCAAGGAAGTCGTCGCCCAGGCCATCAAGGACCTCGGAGTCGATCCCGAGAAAGTGTTTCCGGTCATTCTTTAATCCAGGAATAGACGAACCACGAATAGACACTAAGAAACACGAATAGGAACAAGACCAAACGCAACTGTCCGAGAGCAATGTCAGCATTTGAATTTCGCAAAATCAGCCACACGCGGTCTCACGCCTTTTGCCTTTCAATGATTCGTGTTCATTCGTGTCCATTCGTGGTTGCCAAATAATTTAGAACAACATGTTAGTCAAACTCCCCAATCTTGGTGAAGGCGCGGACTCAGGAAGCGTCGCCAGTGTCCTCGTGCAGGTCGGCGACCAGATCGAGAAAAACCAGACGATCATCGAGATCGAAAGTGAGAAGGCGCTCGTCCCCGTCCCCAGCCCGGTCGCCGGCAAAGTGATCGCCGTCAAGACCTCCGAAGGCGCGACGATCTCCGTCGGCCAGCCGATTCTCGAAGTCGAATCTGACGGCGCGGAAGCCGAGGCGCCAGCCACGAGCGCCGACGCCTCCGCCGCTCCTTCGCTGCGCCCCGCTGCAGCGCCCGTCCAAATCGCCGCCGCGCCGGTCGATCATACTTTCGACAAGAACGCCCCGGTCCCTCCCGCCTCGCCGACCGTGCGTCGCATTGCCCGTCAGATCGGACTGGACCTGCGCCGCGTCGCCGCAACCGGACGCGGAGGCCGTGTGGAGATGACTGACCTGCAGGCCTTTATTCAGCGCCTCTCCGCCAGTCCCGCTTCACAGGCGGACACTCCGGCGCCCATCGTCGATTTCTCACAGTGGGGTCCAGTGCGTTCCGAGCCACTGACTGAGCTGCGCAAAATCATCAGCCAGCGCATGGTCGCCAGCAAGCGCACCGCTCCGCACGTCACGCAGTTTGACAACGTTGACATCACCGACCTCAACGCCCTGCGCAAGGAACACTCCGCCGCCTGGAAGGAAAAAGGCGCGCCGCTCACCTTGACCGTTTTCGCCATCAAGGCCGTCGTCGAAACGCTGAAGAAACATCCGAACTTCAACGCCAGCCTCGACGAACAGGCCGGCCAGATCGTTTTCAAGGATTACTACCACATCGGCATCGCCGTCGACACCGAGGCCGGCCTGATGGTCCCGACGCTCCGCGACGCCGACAAGCTGAGCCTGTTTGAGATCGCGTCCAGCTTGACCGAGCTCGCCGTCAAGGCGCGCGAACGCAAGTTGACCAAGGCCGACATGCAGGGCGGCACGTTTACAATCTCCAATCAGGGCGGCATCGGCGGCGCGCACTTTACCCCCGTCATCAATCTGCCCGAATCCGCCATCCTCGGCATCGGCCGCGGATCCGTCCAACCCGCCGTCGTTGACGGCGCCATCGAGCCGCGTCTCATGATGCCCATCGCCATCAGCTACGATCACCGCACGATCGACGGCGGCGCCGCCGCCCGCTTCACAGTCGATCTCGCCGCCGCCTTCGGCCAATTCACCGCCGACGATTTGAAGCTCTAGATTTCCACGACCTTTCAACCACGAATACACACGAATAGACACGAATGACTCCCGAAGACTGAAGCAGCCGATTTCGCCGCTTCAGATCACAACCCAATGAATCGACAAAACGGTCCGTCATCTAAGTTCCCAGTCGTTCTTCATTGGTGTTCATCCGTGTCCATCTGTGGTTTAAAAAGACTTTAAGAAAAACGAAATGGATTCCAAAGAAACACAAGTAGTGGTGGTCGGCGCCGGCCCCGGCGGCTATGCGGCCGCCTTTTACGCCGCCGATCTCGGCAAGAAAGTCATCCTCATCGAAAAGGACGAGCGCCTCGGCGGCGTCTGTCTGAATCGCGGCTGCATTCCGTCCAAGGCCCTGCTCCACGCGACCGAGCTGATTCACGAGGCCAACGAGTCCGCCAAACGCGGCATTAGCTTCGGCGAACCGAAAATCGAGCTGGAGAAACTGCGTGAATGGAAAAATGGCATCCTGAACAAGCTCGCGCAGGGCATCTCCTTTCTCGCCAAGAAACGCGGTGTCGAAGTCATCAAAGGCCGCGGCTATTTCGACGGCTCCAATAGCCTGCGCGTTGAAACCGAGAGCGGCCAGCAATTCATCAAATTCGAACAGGCGATCGTCGCGACCGGCTCCACCGCCTTCAAACCCAAGTCGCTCGACCTCGGCAATCCCCGCGTAATGACCTCGCGCGGCGCCTTGGAAGTCGAGGAGATCCCCGCCGAGTTACTCGTCGTCGGCGGCGGTTACATCGGCATGGAGCTGGGCTTTGTCTACGCAGGCCTGGGCAGCAAGGTCACGGTCATCGAGGCCCTGGACAGCATTCTCGCCGGCGCCGATCCCGACCTCGCCCGTCCGGTCGCAGACTCCGCCAAGAAGAAATTTAAGGAGATCCGCACCGGCACAAAGGTCAACTCCATGGCGACCGTCGACAAGCAGATCAAGGTCGTCTCCACCCTGCCCGGCGGCGAACAGAAGGAAGAACTTTACGATCGCGTGCTGGTCGCCGTCGGCCGCAAACCCAATTCGGAAAATCTCGGTATTGAGAACACCAAAGCCGAGCTCGACGACAGGGGCTGCATCCAGGTCAACTCCCGGCAACAGACCGCCGACCCGAGCATCTACGCAATCGGCGATGTCGTGGGCGGCATCACCCTCGCGCACAAGGCGCACAAGGAAGGCCGCATCGCGGTCGAGAACATCTGCGGCGAAGACGCTGAATCCACCGGCGTTGTGATTCCAGCCGTGGTATTCACCGATCCCGAAGTCGCCTGGGTCGGACTGACCGAAGCGGAAGCCACGGCGCAGGGCATTGAAGTTGCCGTTTCAAAATTCCCCTGGGCCGCCTCCGGCCGTTCGCTGACCTTCGACCGCACCGACGGACTGACCAAGCTGATTATCGATCCTGAGACGGAACGCATCCTCGGCGTCGGCATGGTCGGCCACGGAGCCGGCGAACTCATCGCCGAAGCCACGCTCGCCATCGAGATGGGAGCCACCGCCTTCGATATCGCCCAAACCGTGCACCCTCACCCCACCCTTTCCGAGACCCTGATGGAAGCCGCCGAAGCCTTCTACGGCTCGGCAACCCATGTCCTCAGCAAAAGCGCAAAGAAGTAACGCGACGCCAAGCCAAGGAGAGGCGGCCCCGCGACTGCTGGACCACCTTGTCCGCGAAGCGGGCACGAAGAGCCGGTGAACACCTGCTGCAGCCTGAGTATTCCAAACAGAGTCTCACGGCGTACATCCGGCGCTGCCACTCTTGGCCCCCAGAATGCCCGAAACTCTGCGTCACTTTGTGTCTGACACCGTTCCTTTGTGTCTGACACCGTTCCCGTTCCTTTTCTCCTCGGAGGGGCCAGGGGTGGGTTTCCCCGTGTTCGTTTGTCTCGCATTCTAAATGATGAACTGCGCCCTCTGACGCGGCGCTCCGCAATCCCTGCTTGCATTTCCTGAACCGTCGTGGGTATGGGTATTCGAATGACCCGATTTCGTCGGACAACTTGGCTCTTGGCTTTCATGGTGATGACCTTCTCCATGTTCGGCGGCCCGGCATCCATGCTTTGTCTCGGCTGCGATCGGGTCGCGGTCGAGTTGGGTTCCTGTTGTTGTGATGGTACGGATGAGTGCGGAGAGGAGCCGCGAAACAACGGGAATAACGGTTCGAACTCTCCTTCGGCGCCGAACTCCTGCGACATATGCGTGGATCTGGTTTTTCATCTGGAGGAAGCGCCCGTTGTGAAAATCTCACATGACCCGGCGCCGGCGATGGTCGTCGTCGATTTGCCAGTCGTCGACTTCGCCTCCCCCACCGTCACCGAATCTTCTTGCGCAGGCTCCCATCGCCCGCCCGATTTCAGCCCGCCGCTCCGTCTTCTGCGGACCGTGCGTCTTCTGATCTGATTGCCCGCCTCTTCCCCTGGTCGTGATCGCGCTCCCGCATGAGCCCGTTCATTCCCGCATTCCCGCATCCCGGCGTCCACGCTTTCGGATGCCAATCGTGGCAATCAATCAAAAGTGAATTCATCAAAACAGCATTGGCTTACCTCGGAAAAAGAAGATTCCGGGGGAGATAACCCCGCGCCCAGCAAGCGTGGAAGACACCGAAAACCAGCATGGGTCCTGTTGTTGCCCCTGTTCTTCCTGATCGGAGTAGCCGCCATCTTCGCCTACGCATTTCGCGACCGACTGCTTCCCGGCATTCCGGTTGACTACGTTTCCGCGATGGCGACGCCGAATGACGATCAAGAATCAGCGGCGACGCCATCCTCAACAGTAAACGCCGTTCAGCAGTTGCTGTTTCAGGCGACTGGCTGGATCGAGCCGGACCCGCTGCCGATTCGCGTGACGCCGCTTTACAGCGGGGTCGTTCGCGAGGTGCATGTGTTGGAAGGGCAGTCCGTGACGAATGGGCAACCACTCGTCACTCTGGTCGATGACGACGCAAGACTGGGTCTGCGCCGCGCTGATGCGGAACTCGCGCAGGCCGCCGCGACCGAGGAATCACTGCATGCCAAATTGGAGCTCGCGCGGACTCGGGAGCGAACGGCGTCGCGCCGGCACGAAAGCGAAATCGCGATGCTGGCCGAACGCGCGGATGCCGCCAGTCGGTTGCGCGCGTTGAAGCCGGGCACGCTTCCCGAGCAGGAACGTGTCCGGGCGGAGCTTCGCGAGAAAAGCCAATCGGCCACCGTCGCCGCCGCCGCCGCCGCCATCGACGAATGGAAGGCTGAATCGCTGTTGGTAAAAAAGGAGATCAAAGTTCAACGGCAATTGGTCGCCGCCGCCGAAGTTGCCCGCGACGAGGCCCACCTGGCTCTCTCCCGCACCCGCGTTGCCTCGCCGGTGGATGGCGTCGTGCTTCGGCTTCTGGCCACGCCCGGCAAGCGACTAATGCTGCAAATGGACTACATCGACGCGGCCACGGCTGCCATTCTGTATGAGCCAGACCATCTTCAGGCCCGCGTGGATGTGCCCTTGGCGGACGCCGGAAAACTTGCCGTTGGCCAAACGGTCAAGGTGAGTTGCAGCTTACTGCCGGACCGAACGTTTAAGGGCGTGGTCACTCGAATCGTCGGGGAGGCTGATTTGCAGCGAAACACCCTTCAGGCCAAAGTGCGTATTGAAAACCCGGACCCGCGCCTTCGCCCCGAGATGCTCTGCCGGGCGGAGTTTCATGGCTCCACCGCTGGCAGCGCCCCAGGCGCATCCTCGGCCACGACGTCGAGTCCTTTGACCGTCTATGTGCCGACCGCCGCCGTCGTTGGCCGCGACGGCCGGACAGCCAGCATTTGGGTGGTTTCCCCGGACGACCGCCACGCTGAACGCCGCGAAGTGACGTTGGGCGCAAGTGAACGCGACGGCGATGTCTCCGTCCTTGAGGGAGTTCGTCCAGGCGAGCGCGTCATCGTAAGTCCACCGGCCTCGTTGAAGAACGGCGCGCGCATCAAGGCACGCCCGGCAACACCCTGAAATTGTTCACGAACGATCATGACAAAACCATTCATCGAATGCCGTGGGCTGACCAAGCGATACCGCAAGGGAACCATCGACGTGACACCTTTGGAGTCTCTCGACCTGGAGGTTGCTCCGTCCGAATTTCTTGCCTTGATGGGGCCATCCGGCAGCGGCAAGACCACCTTGCTAAATCTGCTGGCTGGCGTGGACTCCCCGACGGAGGGCGAACTGCACATTGATCAAACCGATCTAACCCGGTTGAGTCGGTCGCAGCTCACTCGTTGGCGCGCTGAGAACGTGGGCTATATTTTCCAGTTGTATCATCTCATGCCGGTCTTGACTGCGTTTGAGAATGTCGAATTGCCGCTGTTGCTTCAGCCCTTTAACCGCAAGGAACGCATCCACCGCGTCGAAGCCATGCTCGACATGGTCGGGCTGGGCGACCGGATGGATCATCGGCCCAATGAGCTCTCCGGCGGGCAGGAACAGCGCGTCGCCATCGCCCGTGCCTTGGTGGCCGATCCGCCTCTGCTGGTTGCGGACGAACCGACCGGCGACCTGGATCGCGAATCGGCGACCGCGATCCTCGAACTATTGCAGAACCTGGCCCGCGATCACGGAAAGACCATCGTGATGGTGACGCACGATCCGCGCGCCGCGGCTGCGGCGGATCGCCAGTTACATCTCGAAAAGGGGCGCCTGGTCCACAACGGAGAGGCGGTTGCATTATGATCCTCCGCTACGCACTCAATTTGGCGGGGTTGGCGGGGAAACAATTGTCGCGCCACCGCACGCGGACTTTGCTGACCCTGGCTGGCGTGGCGACGGGCATGTTCCTGTTCGCGACCGTCGAAACCCTTCAGTCATCGCTCCGGCGCGCCACCGAATCTGGAGCCGACGACACAACCCTGGTCGTCTACCGGGAGAATCGGTTCTGCCCGGCCACCAGCCGGTTACCGGAACACTATCTTGATTCAATCCGCCAAGTAGAAGGAGTGTCGGAAGTGATTCCCCTGCAAATCGTGGTCAACAACTGCGGGGCCAGTCTGGACATCGTCGCGTTTCGAGGCGTCCCCGTAGACGATCTATTGCGCTTTGCGCCGGAAATAGAAATTGCGGAGGGCTCCGTCGCGAAGTGGCGTGAGCGATCCGACGCCGCATTGATCGGGCGCAATCTTGCCCGCCGACGCGGCTTGAACGTGGGAGATCGATTCGACGCCGCTGGAGTCACGATTTATGTCGCGGGGGTTATCCAATCAGGCGGCCCGCAGGACGAGAATGTCGCCTACGTGCATCTCCCATTCCTACAACAAGCGTCGCGAATCGGCCTTGGCGTTGTGACGCAATTCAACGTGAAGGTGAATTCCGCCGACCTGCTCGATCCGGTGGCGAAAGAAATTGATCGACGATTCGCGACCGACTCGCATCCGACCGACACCCGGCCGGAAAAGGCGTTCTTCGCCGAAACGGCCAGTGAGCTTGTTGAACTGATCGGCTTCACTCGTTGGCTCGGCCTGGCGGCGGTAGTGGCGGTGATGGGCTTGGTCGCCAATACGATTCTGCTGACCGTCCGAGCAAGGGTTTCAGATCAAGCGGTCATGATGACGCTCGGCTACCCGGACATCGCCATCGGTTGGTTGGTGGTGGCGGAGGGATTACTCATTGGACTGATCGGCGGGGCGATAGGCGTGGGGCTGGCCTTCGGATTCCTCCATTGGCAGAGCATCACCGTCGGCAACGAGGGTTTGACCATGGCTTTCGTGCCCGATGCTCAAGTATTGCTGCGCGGGATACTGGTCGCGCTGACGCTCGGGCTCGCCTCCGGTCTGTATCCGGCCTGGATCGCGACCCGCCAACCCATCGTGTCGAGTTTGCGGGACGGATAATAATAGCGCCAAAGACACTGAACGCTCGTTGATTATGTTGCCCTTCACTTACGCCCTGAGAAACTTAATGCGTCGCCCTGGACGCTGCGCCCAACTCATCGTTGGAAGCGCGCTGGTGGTCTTGTTGCTGATGCTGGCGGCCACGCTGAACCGTGGCATGGCCCGTGTGCTGGTCGCATCGGGCTCGTCGCAGAACGTGATTCTGCTGGGCGCGGGAAGCGAGGAGAGCATCGAGCGCAGCGAAGTGGCTCCCAGCGTCTCAGAGATCGCCGCCGCGGCCATTCCGGGGCTGCGCTTGGTCTATGGGCAACCGGCCGTGTCTGGAGAGGTGCATTACAACGGATTGGTCGAAACGGCCGACGGAGGCACAAGCCAGGCCTTGCTTCGTGGCGTAAGCCATCGCGCATTGTGGGTGCATCAGGAAGTAAGAATTCTGGAAGGTCATTTCCCGCGTGCGGGTGAAGTCATGGTCGGTCGTTTCGCGCATCACAAATTGGAAACGGATTCGGATCAGCTCGCGCTTGGCCAGACAGTTCGATTCAACGACGGTGAACTGACCGTCTCGGGAGTCTTCGATGCGCCCGGCACGGTGATGGAGGCTGAGCTGTGGATGAACGTCGGCGACCTGCTGACGCTGACGCAGCGCGACAGCCTCTCCTGCGTCGTCGTAGCGCTCGATCGGGCGGAATTGGAAGACGTAGATGTCTTCACAAAACAGCGACTCGATCTCGAACTCGTCGCCATGCGCGAATCGGACTACTACGCCAAGCTGGCCCGTTTTTATGCGCCCGTTCGATGGATGGCCTGGGTTTGCGCGGCTCTCATAGCCGCTGGCGCCATCTTCGGCGGACTCAACACACTCTATGCCGCCTTTGCCTCGCGCATTCGTGAATTCGGAGCCCTCCAGGCCGTCGGCTTCAAACGGCGGGCATTGTTGCTCAGTCTTTTGCAGGAATCGTCCGCCGCGACGATTGCTGGCTCCCTGCTGGCGGCCACCGTCGGTCTTTTGTGTCTCGACGGCCTGACGATTCCGTTCTCCATCGGCGCCTTCTCTCTGAGATTCGACCCTGATATTCTCGCCCTGGGCATGGGCGCCGGAATTATTCTCGGCATCGTTGGAACGCTGCCGCCCGCCTGGAGCTGCCTAAGTCCAAAACTCACAGCCACCCTGCGCGCCGCCTTATAATTTGAACCCAATGTGAAAACCGAAACTCATACTGAAAAATGAAAAACAGAAAATACGAATACCTAATGACCGCCGCCTTGCTCGCCTCCTTGATCGTCGGCTGTGGCGAGCAAACGCCGACACCAGCCCAGACTGAGACAAAGCCGCAAGCGCCCACTGTGTCGCTGCCGGATGATCTGTTGGCCAAGGCGCCGCTGTCCGGCGCGCTTGGCGTCGTGGCGGCCCGGAAGAACGTCAAGCCGGGTTCGGACATTGTTGTCACCGGATATATCGGAGGCCGCGAGGAACCGTTGGTCGAGGGACGGGCGATTTTCACGCTGGCCGATGCCGATGCCGTGACTCGCTGCGACGCAATTCCCGGAGACGGATGTGAAACGCCATGGGACGCCTGCTGCGTCAGCCCGGAAATCATAAAAGCGTCGAGCGCCTCGGTGCAGGTTGTGGACGCCGATGGCATGGTGTTGAAACACACGCTGGCGGGACTTGGCGGCATTAAGCCAGGAAGCACGGTAACAGTTCAGGGCAAGATCGCCGCCAGTTCAACGGCTGCCGCTCTGATCGTCAACGCCGAGAAAATCCATGTGACGCCATAGCCGTGAAGCGCGTCATCATCCCTATCGCGATCAGCCTGATGCTGGGCGGATGCGCCATCCCATCGCGCAACCGGCCGACGCCAGCAGTTCCAGTTGCCGCGACGTGGTCCCTGCCGCCGACCAACGCAGTCGCCGAGGTGGGCCAATCCTGGTGGGACCAGTTCGGCGACCCTGAATTGGTTCGATTGATCCGGGAGGCCATCGAATCCAATGCCGATTTGGCGATGCTCACCGAACGGGTTGAACTCGCTCGCGCCGACGGACGCTTCGCCACGGCGAACGCCCGCCCATCGGCCATGGCGTCAACCGGGATGCGGGCGGGAAAGAAGCATACACGCGTAACCGGCTTCCAGACCGAAAGCGTCAGGCCCTGGTCTGCCGGTGGCGCGCTCGGATGGGAATTGGATTGGCTCGGCAAATGGCGGGATCGAAGCGACGCCGCAAAGGCAAGCGTCCGCGCAAGCGAAGCCGATTTGAACGCCGGCCGATTATTGATGGCGGCAGAAGTGGCGACGGCCTGGTTTCAATATCGCCGGTATCGCGCAGAGATTGGCATCCTGAAAAATTCGCTAAAGCGGCAACGCGAGATTCTAACCATCTACCGCGACCGCTTTCAGGCTGGCATCCTGGAAACTTCCGTCGTCGAACGCCAGGAAGCCGAGGCCGCCGATCTGGAACGACGGCAAGTCCGCGCACGGATGCTGGCCGAGATTCAAGCTCGTCGCCTTAATCGCCTTCGTGGCCTCACCGCCAGCGCTCATGACTATCCAGTTCAGCCACCGGACTCCCGCGCTGCGATTCCAACGCTGCCGGATACGCTGCCGGCGGATGTTCTTCGGCGACGGCCGGACCTCGCTGCCGCCGAGGCAAGACTTCAGGCCGCGTTTTCGCTGGAGCGCGCGGCCCGCTTGGACTTGTTTCCCTCGCTCAGTCTGAAGCTCACGGGAACCACCGCGTCGGGGTCCCTGACCGATCCGTTTCAGAGTTGGATCAGCGAGGTAGGGCCGCGTCTCGATCTTCCAATATGGGACCCGGAGCGGCTTGCCCGGTCGCGAGTTCATGGCGCGCGCGCCAGGGTGGCTGCCGCCGAATATCGCACCGCCGCATTACGGGCCGTCGAGGATGTCGAAGTTGCCTTGGTTCAGTTTCACTATCGGCAAGCTGAGCTAAAGCTCGCGAAGGACATCGTCGGCAAAACCAGGCGTGTCCGGGAAATCACGGATGACAAACGTCGCGCCGGGATCGTCTCGCAACTGGAAGTCCTAGAGGACGAAAGGAGAACTTTGACGGCCGAGCTAAATGAGTTGGCCATCCACACTGAAGCGCTGACCGACGCAGTCGCCGTGTATCGTGCGATGGCGGTCACCGAAGCCGAATAGGGCGCAAACGGGTTACAGAACGGCCAGGCGGCCGATTCCTACACCCTCACGCCTTAGCCTGCTTTCCGAAATGGGACACCGAGGACGGCGGCCTCGGTGTCCCAATCTTCAGAAAACGCCCGGGGCGATGAAGCGTGACGCCAACCCCGACCGCAAGTAGTGTGATCCAAACATCGTCCCAGGCGCCAAACGATTCAAAACTTCATCCCGCCGCGCGCGACGTCCAACACGTAGAGATAAACAAACTCATGAGCCTTCTTAAAATTATTGTCGTTTGCTGCGACGATTCACCGCAAAAACTGTCACGGATTGTCGAAACCGAATTGGAGGCCGATTCGCTGGACGAGCTGGTTCTTGAGACGATCGAGCAGGAACTCGCGGCGGGTGAAGCGAAAGACCTGCACAATGCCGCTCATCACGCGGAGCACGGTCCGGTGACCTACCTTCAACAAGTGCGTGAAGGCGGATTCTCTGTCCTCGTTGGCGAACCGGGCAATCTGAAACCCACCTTCTTCGGGGCCGGAACCTACGTCGCCTTCATAGATGACGAAGGTCCGGGTCACGGTTCCAAAGTCGGGCCCGAAGGCGTGAAACGCACGCTGCGAATCCTGAAAGGACACCTTAAAGTGCAAGGCTGAGATTCTGAAAACACAGGCGCAACTTCCACATTCATTCGAGCGTCTTTGACCGGACATGGCCGCATACGCAATCACGATTTTTCTGGGAGCCTTCCTGCTTTTCCAGATTCAACCGTTGGTCGGGAAATTCATTCTGCCCTGGTTCGGCGGCGGCTCCTCCGTCTGGACGACCTGCATGCTGTTTTTTCAATGGTTGCTGCTGGGGGGCTACCTTTACTCGCATCTGACCTCGACCCGCATGCGGCCAAAGACCCAGGCCACGTTTCACCTTTTCGTCCTCGGCGTCGCGGTTTGTTTCCTGCCGATCATTCCCGACGAAATCTGGAAACCATCGCTCGGCGACCAGCCCACGCTGCGCATCCTGCTGCTGCTCACAGCCTGCGTCGGCATGCCCTACTTCGTGCTGTCCACGACCGGCCCGTTGATTCAGCGCTGGTTCAGTCTCGCCAATCCTGGGGCCAATCCCTACCGCCTCTACGCTCTGTCAAATGCCGGCTCGCTCCTCGCGCTGATCACCTACCCCTTCGTCTTCGAACCCACGCTCAGCCGAGTCGCCCAGGCCAACTGGTGGTCAGCGGGAATGATCGCCTTCGTCATCTGCTGCGGGTTCTGCGCCTGGCGAATTCGACAACTGGCGCCGGAATCCAGCCAGCCAAAGGAGGCTAAACTCGACGCATCGGCGCCGGCGGCGCAACCGGAGGAACCGGTTACTACGACTCAGCGAATACTCTGGCTCGCCCTGCCCGCCGCCGCCTCCATGCTGCTGCTGGCCTCGACCAACAAGATGTGTCTCGACGTGGCGTCCTTTCCCTTTCTCTGGATCCTCCCGCTCTGCCTTTACCTGTTGACCTTCATCATCAGCTTCGACCACCCGCGCTGGTACAATCGCCCCGTCTGGTGCGGCATCCTTCTGATCTCGCTGGGGCTCGTCTGCTGGATCATGGAGCGCGCCTACGATGACACCATCGTCCTTCAAATCCTCGCCTTTTCCCTCGTCCTCTTTGTGGGTTGCATGGTCTGCCACGGGGAGCTGTTTCGGCTAAAACCCCCGCCCCGAAAATTGACCTCCTACTTCCTCATGATCTCCGCCGGCGGCGCCCTCGGAGGCCTCTTCGTCGCCGTCGGCGCGCCCTTGCTCTTCGTCGGCTATTACGAATATCACGCCAGCCTGTTACTCGTCGTGCTGCTCACACTCGCCGTGCTTTGGGTCGACAAGAAATGCGTCCTATATCGCGGTCAGCCGCACATGGCCTGGTTCGTCCTTTTTCTGATCCCTCTGATTCTCGGTTATGTCCTGGTCCGGGAGATCGCCTACTCCCGTCGGAACGCGGTCGATCTTTCACGTAACTTCTACGGAGCCTTGACGGTGTTCGAATTCGACCAGGACGACCCCGAAAAACACCACTACCTCCTCATGCACGGCGGCATCACCCACGGCCTTCAGGCCATCGATTCCCCCGATACGCATCAGCCGACCAGTTACTACGCGAAGACCTCGGGCGTAGGCATGGCGCTGACCGCCTTCCCCCGTGAGAAGAATCGCCGTATCGGCGTTATCGGCCTTGGCACCGGCACCATGGCGGCCCACGCCAAAGCCGGCGACGTCATGCGCATCTACGAAATCGATCCCGCCGTGCGCGACCTGGCCAACAACCGATTCACCTACCTCAACCATGCAAGGAATACCGGAGCCGACATCGAAGTCGTCATGGGCGACGCCCGGCTTTCCATGGAGAATGAGGAACCGCAGGAATACGACATCCTGGTCATCGACGCCTTCAGCAGCGACGCCATCCCGGTGCATCTCGTCACCCGCGAGGCCTTCGAAGTTTATCAGAAACATCTCAAGTTCGATGGCGTCATCGCCGCACACATCTCCAATCGCCATCTCGAACTCACACCGGTGGTCCTGTCACTGGCCAGGGAGTTTAACTTCGAGGCGCGCCTCGTCTCGAATCTGACCGACGACGAACCCTGGTGGTCCTACTACTCGGACTGGATGCTGATCACGAAGAACAAGGCCTTCCTCAATCACCAAGTCATCTGGGACGAAAGCTACGAACCCGAGGATCCCCCCGAGAATTTCCGCCTTTGGACCGACGACTACTCCTCGCTCTTCTCCGTCATGGACTGGTCGCTTATTGAAAAAGACGATGACGAGGAAGTCAAAATCCCGGAAACGGACGAGCTGCTGGACGAATTGGAAAAAGCGGTTAAACCCTCCAAGTGATCCGCGAATCGGCGTCGAAAACTTCGGTGGAGATCTATTCTCCGACCACTCGAAAGCCTCAAATAATCGGCTCCATCATTTCGCCCGCTTGAACAAATAGGCCGCGTTCAACTTCCGGCTTTCTTTCTCGCCCGTGTTCACCGTGAACGTTCCGCCGCTCCAGATTTCACCGGAACCGTATTCGCCCTGCTTGTTGATCGCGTAGAAACGAACATTAAAGGCCGGGCGGCCATTTTTATCCTGAAGGCGCTTCATCTTGTTCAACCGAACGATGCGCTCGCAGGCCTGTAGGCAGGCTTGTTCCGGAGATTTTCCGTCGCGCATGTATTCCACCACCATCACGCTGGCGCAGGTGATCAGGTTCGCCTCGCCACGTCCGGTGGAGCCCGCGGCGCCTATCTCGTTGTCCACGAAAAGCCCCGCGCCCAGGATTGGCGAATCTCCCACTCGCCCGGGGATCTTGAACGACAATCCGCTCGTCGTCGTGCAGCCGGAGAGATTTCCGGCCTGGTCAAGCGCGTTGCAATTGATCGTGCCCCAGTCGCGCTCGATCGGTTTTGCAATCATCCCGACGTCCTTGCTGTTGATGTCGTGCGGCGGCAGCCAGTCATCGGTCGCGCTTAAATTCTCGCGCCACTTAAGCCAACGCTTCCTCCCTCTGTCAGTCAGGAGATTCTCCTCCTCGAATCCGTGCATGCGCGCGAAGCGCAACGCGCCTTCGCCGACGGCGTCGAGGGCGTCGAGGGCGTCGGAGCCGCCCCGAATCATCTCCATCGCCTTCGCCGTGCATGCCATGCCGTTGCCGCTGGCAATCACGATAGGCTTGCCCTTCGCATCGGCTTGCGCGCACGCGCCCGAAGGCCGGCCTGTGGCCAATGCCGTTGCGCCGAGCGCCACGGTCGATTTGAGAAAGTCACGTCGTTTTATGGA
>JBLHKZ010000068.1:0-22915 GCA_047618185.1 Limisphaerales bacterium | reverse complement strand
GGGAGAACCACCACATTCGGGAGTTTCTTCTCCAGCGTGTAGGCGTCGCATTCGTAAACGAGCAACTCATCGGGATTCGAAATCACGCCATCGGCGCCGACAATGTCGCCAAGACGTTTAAGGATTTCCGGTGTCATCGCCATTTTTCAGTTGGGGAGAGGCTAATTCGTTGCTCTTGAATTGCGTTATTCTTATGGTCCCGTCATGCAAATTCCAGACGCATTTGATTCTCCAGGCAGATTATTGATGGGCCCAGGCCCCAGCAACGCCGCTCCTTCCGTCCTGAGCGCGATGGCCAAACCGCTCGTCGGCCATCTCGATCCGACCTTTGTAGGGATGATGGAGGAGATCAAATCCATGCTGCGCGTCGTTTTTGAAACGGAGAATGCCATGACCTTTCCGATCAGCGGCACGGGCAGCGCGGGCATGGAGTTCTGCTTTGTTAATTTGATCGAACCGGGCGACGAAGTGGTCATCGGCGTCAATGGCGTCTTCGGAATGCGCATGTGCGATGTCGCGGAACGTTGTGGCGCCAGCGTGACTCGGATCGACGCGGAGTGGGGGACCATTATAGAGCCATCCCAGATTGCCGCCGCGCTGGAGGGCAGGAAGCCCAAGCTGGTCGCCATTGTCCACGCCGAGACATCCACCGGCGCGTTGACTCCGGTTGAAGAGATTTCCAAATTGGCGCATGACGCGGGCGCGCTATTTTTGCTCGATACGGTCACTTCACTCGGCGGCTGTCCGGTCAGGATCGACGAGTGGAAAGTCGACGCGGTCTACAGTGGAACCCAGAAGTGCCTGAGTTGCCCGCCGGGGCTGGCTCCGATTTCTCTGAGCCCGGCCGCAATGGAGATCGCAACCAGCCGGCAAAGCAAGGTCCAGAGCTGGTATCTCGACGTGAATCTGCTTTCCTCCTACTGGGGCGAGGAGCGCGTCTACCATCACACCGCTCCGATCTCCATGAACTACGCGCTCCATGAAGCCTTGCGCCTGATCCTCGCCGAAGGTTTGGAGAATCGCTGGGCGCGCCATGAGCGAAATTGCGCTGCGTTACGCGCCGGCCTCGAGGTCATGGGATTGCAGATCGCCTCGCAGCCCGGGCATCAACTTTGGCAGCTCAATGCGGTGACGGTTCCTGAGGGCATCGATGAAGCGGCTGTCCGCAAGGTTTTGCTGAACGAGCACAATCTCGAAGTGGGCGCCGGACTTGGACCTCTGAAAGGAAAGATCTGGCGCGTGGGCTTGATGGGAGAGACTTCCTCGCCGGAAAACGTTTGCGTATTCCTGTCCGCCCTGGGCGCCATTTTCAACGACATGGGCAGGGAAACAAATGTTGCCGCAGTGTTGGCGGCGGCCGGGGTGTGAGGATGAATTGAAAGGGCAGGGGGCCGCGGCCGTTCATTTCACGAGCTGAGTATCCGGAAAGGCCGCGCTCCAACTGTGCCAATAGACGCGATGCGCCGGATACCTGCGAAGCTTCGTTCCGTCCGGACCCACCAACGCGGATTCCGTCATTTTCCAGGCGCCTTTGTTCGTATCGATCGCAGTCTTTCCGTCGAACGATTCGAATTGGGTTGCTCCGCTTTCGTAGACTCGACTGGCTCCGCCGGGATCCGTGACAACGAGATATTGCTGCCCGCCGGATTCGCCATGGTGAACTGCCTTCGACTGCAGAAATTCGCGGGCGATCGCCAGTTGCCGGGCATTGGGATCGATGGCGCGAATAGCGAGCACCTCGGCCTTGACCGCAAGCCGAGAGTCCAGCTTCGGCACAGGGAAGGCGAGCTCTTCAACCTTGCCATAGTTCTCGAAAACCGTCGGCTGGCTGTAGTATTTCCCAAATCCTGTTTCAGGGGAGAGCAACGTGGTGTCCGGGTGCGCGTCCAGCCAGGTTTTCCAGGGCGTGATGACCACGGGAAGCGGTTTGAGCCTCGTTGAAACGCCCGCCATCGGGCCAATCACCGGCAGTCCCGACAACGACTGCCACAGAGACTTGGTCGCATGATCGTAAAGCAACTTGTTCGATCGATAGATAAATCCGCTGGTCCCGAATTTGTAGGTCACACCATCGATGGTCGATTCATAGAAAGCGATCATGCCAGAAAAGCCGCAGAATGTTCCCATCACAGATTCTCCGCCCAATTCGTCGAGCACTACTTCGTGATACTCCAGCATCCGCTTCGGGTAGGCCCTCGGCTTGCCGTTGATCTCAATTCCGACCACCAGCTCTTCGTCGGGAAGAGCATCGCTTTGCGGCGCCGTGATGTGTTTTGGCCGAGTCAACGGGGGAATCATGCCGTCGCGACGCATCCGGCTGAAGAGCACCTCATCAAGCCGGATGGTTGACACGCGCTGCTTGTGAAAATACTCACGAAACGAAGGATCGAATGGCTCATAAAGCAGCGCTTTGAATTCGGCGTAGTCCGGGTGGAGATTGGGTTCCTTGCTCCAAAGCCAGCGCTGCCATTGCGTGCGATCGTCGCCGAAACTTTCCCCTGTGCCGCCCTCAAGAATTCGAAGAATGCGATCTCGACGATTGGTGTTGGGGGCATACGCGGCCGATTCGATCAACATGGACGGGTAGTAATCCTCCCAGTCCATTTCCAGCAGACGGAAGACATCGTTGGCGTTCTCCTCGCTTTCCGCGATGGGTCCAAGGAAGACTTTTACGGGAGTAGGCGCAGTTTCGCGAAAGGCCCAACGGTTGAAGGCAAACACCGCTGCCAACAATGCGAGCAGGACGATCAGAATGTTACGATGACTTTTTTCCATGAACTGTCTTTCCGTGGGTCAGATTCAACTGCAACCAGCCGACATTAAAGACCTTGGCGCGAGGTCGTAAAAGGATATTTGCTCAGATCTGCCATCGCCATTTTTGCCGACTCGGAGGAGGGGAATTCAATCCGAATTGCCGCCACGAAGCGATGCCTGAAAATTCGCGCTCCCGCCGCCCTAAGAGACCTGCTTGGGCATCATCCCGGTCTCACGGGCGTAATTGAAAAGACCTCCCGCATCGACAACGGGGCGGACCTCGCCCAGCGGTTTGAATGAGTGGACTTTGCCGGTGGCTGAGACGGTCACTGTCGCCGCGTCAAGATCGACCGTGACTTCGTCACCTGTCTTCAACTCGTCACAAAGGCGGTTCAGAATCTCGCAGGGGTAGAGCTCTCCGGTCGCGACGCAGTTTCGGAAGAAGATCCGGGCAAAACTCTCCGCTAGAATGACTTTACTTTCGGCGGAACCCAGGGCGATAGGGGCATGCTCACGCGAACTGCCGCAGCCAAAATTACGACCGGCGACAACAATTGGATACCTGCTGTCGACCTTGCCTTCTTCGATAAAACGCTCCGGATAAAGCGATTCCGGCAATCCGCAAAGCGCAAAGCCGCCGAGTTGGTCGTATTCTTCGGGAATGGTGGGCACCAGGTTGAGATACTCCGCCGGAATGATCTGATCGGTGTCGATGTTATCTTTTACGACGTAAACGGGGCCTGTAATCGTGACTGACATAGCGAATACCAATGCGGGAAATCGAAACCATTTTCAACCTCTTACTGAGGGATTTGTTTTTGATGGTAAGAAGGCCCACCTTCTGCGGAGAAAGCGTCCGCTAAAGTTGGCTCCAATAGGCGTGCGTATCGACAAGGTAAGCCTCGATCCAGTTCATCACCGCGTTGATGTTGTGCCCGTCCACAACTCGTTGTTGCCCTCGCAAGGCCATCTTGTGACGGAAATCAGGATAGGCCTGAACGATCTGAATCTTCTCCGTCAGATTCGCCGCGTCGCCCGCGACATACGTTAGAGCATTATCTTCATTGACCAGGAAGGACCCAACGCCACCCATCTGCGTTCCGATCACCGGCAATCCGCAGGCCATGGCTTCCAGCGGCGCGATCGACAAGGGTTCCTGCCACTCGGCGGTGTGCAGGTAGACATCATACTTGGGGAAAATAGTGGGCAACTCCCGAAGCGGATCGTTGATCGCAGCGACATTGATCGAAAGCTTTTCCTGCACGGCCATCGACTTCAATCGAGCGATATACTGCGAGTCCCCGAGCCCGTAGAAATCCAGATGTGCGTCGGGATTGGTCTGGCGCACCTTGGCGAATGCCTTCAATGCGGTGATCGCGCCGCATCCTTCGACCAAGTTCCGGAACACGAGCAACTTGTTCGCCGGCGCTGATTCGGGCTTCACTTCGCCCTTGAAGAGTTCCGTTTGGATCAAGGGCTGGATCACGTCGGCGTGATTCACTGAATAGCCCGATTGAACCGCGCGCTCCTTCATGGCCAGGGAACAGAAATAGATGCGCTTGAAGGGGAACGTTCGAATCGTATCCGGTTCAATTTCGGGCGCGGGGCCGCTGCCGGTGAAAAGGGAGGGCATTCGTTTGACGCTCTTGTCAAAACGAGTGGGCATCTTCTCATCCCACGCATCCCGCTGACCCGACATCTCCAGGCTCTTGCGCAGAGCCGCCTCCTTGAAGGGCAGCTTTTCACAGTTCCAAAAGTTCAGCCAGGGGTCGACGCGCAACTCACTGACCAGCCAATCGTCAGCGACATCGTATGCGATCGGCAATCCCGTCTGTTCCAGCGAGAAGATGAGGGATTTCGAAAGACCGAGCAGACTCCAGACAAACACGACCTGAGGTTTGAACGCTTCGATCGCATCCCTCAGAGCCCGGTTGTTTGCCGCTTCCAACTCTTTGAGCTCCATGAAGCCCGATGCCTTTGGCACGCCAAATTGTCCGTTGAGAATCAATTGCCGATCGATTCCCGGCATGCTCTGACCGCTCTTGGTCCCGTAATTGGACGTCAGCAGGTGAATTTCATGCCCGAGCGCCCGCAATTCCTCGCATACGATCTGGCAGCGGCAATCGTATGTGCCCGCATGATGCGGCGGATAGAGATTGGTCAGGACA
Organism: Limisphaerales bacterium; assembly: GCA_047618185.1. Classification (GTDB taxonomy): domain Bacteria; phylum Verrucomicrobiota; class Verrucomicrobiia; order Limisphaerales; family JAYPEY01; genus JAYPEY01. The sequence continues at coordinate 17,993 of JBLHKZ010000068.1, read as the reverse complement.
AGTATTTTCACGGCAATATCTCGAGGAGGGACTTTATCCGTCTGTGTATTCATTAGCCAGCCGCATTCTGCCCGCCGATTTCGATGCTCGGAGTTAAATGCAGGCGCCCAAAGAACGCTTCGCCTTGCCCTCCCGACGGCCACTCCTATAATCCCGCGCACATGCTTGATCTGAAATACATTCGGGAGAACCTCGACGACGTGCTTGAACGGTTGAACGCACGCGGCGGCGGCGACGGGAAGAAACTTGAGGAAGCGCTGGCGCTCGATGAAAAACGTCGGAAGGCGATTACCCAGACAGAGTCCCTCAAAGCAGAGGTGAAAAAGGCGTCCAAGGAAATTGGCGCGCTGATGGGCCAGAAAAAGATCGACGAGGCGGAGGCCAAAAAGGTGGAGGTCCGTGAGATAAATGAGCGCATCGCGGCACTGGACCGTGAGCTCAAGACCCACGAAGACGAAAGAAACGACATCTTGATTCGCCTGCCGAACCCGCCGCATCGGAGCGTGCCGCCGGGTTCGGACGCCAGCGACAATCCGTTGGTTCGCGAGTGGGGAGAAAAGCCAAGTTTTGATTTCGAACCCAAATCTCATGTGGACATTTGCGAGGATCTGGGGCTCGTCGATTTTGCTCGCGCGGCAAAACTATCCGGCAGTGGCTTCGCTCTTTACACGAAGTGGGGAGCTCGCCTGGAGCGCGCCTTGATTCAATACATGCTCGATCTTCACACGAGCGAACATGGCTACACCGAGGTTTCCCCGCCCTTCATGGTCAGCCGGGATTGCATGGTCGGAGTTGGACAGTTGCCGAAATTCAGCGATCAAGCCTACGCGATTCAGGAGGGCGAAGACACCGAGTCGCTCGGCCAAAACTACCTGATCCCGACAGCCGAAGCGCCCGTCGCCAATATTCATCGGGAGGAAATACTGGATGCAGACGCGCTGCCGATCAGCTATTGCGCCTACAGCCCATGTTTCCGCGCCGAGGCGGGCGCGGCGGGCGTCAATACGCGCGGACTCATTCGAATGCATCAATTCGACAAGGTCGAGTTGGTCAAGATCGTGGAGCCCGAGAAGAGTTACGATGAGCTGGAGACGATGACGGCCAACGCTGAGAAGATTCTTCAATCCCTCGGATTGCACTACCGCGTCGTGTTGTTGTGCCGCGGCGATATGGGATTTGCCTCAGCCAAGACTTACGACATCGAGGTCTGGGCGCCGGGGCAGGGGGCCTATCTGGAAGTTTCCAGCGTTTCTAACTGCGAGGATTTCCAGGCGCGACGAATGGGACTGCGATACCGCGCCGAGAAAGGCACGGCGTTTCCGCACATGCTCAATGGCAGCGGAACGGCGCTGGCCAGGCTTTTCGTCGCGCTGCTGGAGAGCTATCAACGCGAGGATGGAGAAATCGATATCCCGGAAAATCTGAGGCCCTACTTGAACGCCGATCGCATTCCTCGCGCGTAGAGATCCGGAAAATGAAAATACTACAGGCATCCAGCGAAGTTTTTCCTTACTCGAAGACCGGAGGACTCGCCGATATGGTGGCGGGCCTATCAAAATCGCTGGCCGAAGCGGGGCAGACAGTCGAAGTCGTGACGCCGCTCTACGCCGGCATTCGCTCGCAATTCCCGGACCTCCAGGATTGGGGAAGTCTGGAGATTACAATCGGCAGCGGGGTCCGATCCGCCACGATTTGGAAACTCTCGCCTCAGGAGAATCTTTCTTTGTACTTCGTGGATGAACCGGGCTATTACGACCGAGGAGGCATTTACAACGAGAACGGAGTTGCTTTCGAGGACAACGCGGAACGATTTATTTTCTTCTCAAAATGCGTGGCGGAACTGTCTCTCCGATTCCAGCCCGATCTCGTCCATCTTCATGACTGGCAAACGGGACTGGTTCCCGCATTTATCCAGCATCAAGCGCTTGCGGGACGAAGCGAGAAATCACCGCGGACTTGCTTTACGATTCACAATCTCGGCTACCAGGGAATTTTCTCCTATCTCGAGTTCCAGAAAACCGGCCTTCCCAATGCGTTTTTCACTCTGGATCGTTTGGAATACTTCAATCAGATGAATTGCCTCAAGGGCGGTATCTCGATGGCCGACCAGATCAGCACAGTAAGCCCCAGTTATGCCCGGGAAATTACGACTGAGGAGTTCGGCGCAAATCTCGATGGCGTTCTCCGCAATCGCGCGGCGAATCTTTGCGGCATTCTGAACGGAGTGGACTACAGCGAGTGGAACACAACGGAGAATCGACAACTGAAATACAAGTACAGCGTTGAGAATCTACGGGGGAAGGGGCTGATGAAACGCAGCCTGCAGCGGGAATTCGGACTTCCGGAAAATGGGAAAACTCCGGTGCTGGCCTCGGTGACACGCCTTGATCCAAATCAGAAAGGTGTCGGAATTCTTTTCGACGCGTTGACCGAGGGTCTTGATTTAGATTGGCAATTCGTGTTGCTGGGCAGCGGAGACGCGGAGTTTGAGGCGAAGTTCAAAGACCTGGCTGCCCGGCATCCCGAGAAGATCGCCGTGAAGATCGGCTACGATCATCCCTTGGCTCATCGCATTGAGGCGGGATGCGATTTCTTTCTTATGCCGTCGAAGTACGAGCCTTGCGGTCTGAACCAAATGTACAGCCTCCGGTATGGATCCATTCCGATTGTCCGAGCGACTGGCGGTCTTGAAGATTCCGTCGTGGAGTTTCATGAAGACCCCGATTTGGCCAACGGGTTTAAGTTCGACGAGTATTCCGCTGAGGCCCTGACCAAGTGCATTCGACGCGCGTTGGTGGTTTACGACATTCCGAGTTTGTTGAAGAGATTTAGAACTGCCGGGATGAATGCGGATCATTCCTGGAAGCGCACTGCAACTGAGTATGTAGCTCTGTACGAACGGGTTCTTGCGGAGTAGAAGAAAAAAAGGCAGAAAATTCCGAATCGTTTATTTAGAGCCGCATTCCGCTATTTTCAGCACATCAATTAAACTTAACAAACATTGTGCGCAAAATACATACTCGCTTGAATTGAGTGATAAAGACACCAAAAGGATCACAGCCAGACTCGTTGAAGCTCAGCGATGACTCCATCCGAACCGGCTGCTCAACGGCCAATAAACAAACGCGGATCGACCAATCACATTGGCACGCGGAAAGTCGCCCCATTGACGGGAATCCAATGAGTTCATCGTATTGTCGCCCATTACCATGTAGCGCTTGGCCCCAACCCGAAACTCCACATCCTTCGAATAGAAAAGCGGCGAAAGATTGCGCCCAGTCAGGGCGATGCTGGTTTTACCGTTCACATGGCCGAAGTGCGTCCGTCCATCCGAACTCCATTCCTCGTTGAAACTGTAAACGTTTTCGAAGCGATATGTCGCCGCATCCAATCGTTCGTCGTCTATCCAAATATGGTGATCGTCATCGATCTGCACCTTTTCTCCACCCAGGGCCACCAACCGTTTGATGTAGAACAGACTCTGACTGACGCCAGGAATGCTGATGCCGTCGGTTTTGAAAACGATAATCTCACCGCGCCGCGGTCTCCTGAAGTTATAGGTGAATCGATCAACAAAGAGATGGTCGCCCGATATGATCTTCAAATTCATGATTTCCGCGCCGGGTGAAAACTCCTGCCCCACGCGGAGACCCGCACGATCAAAAAGCCGACGGTTCGGCTTGCACCAAAACTTATGAATTTCCGGATCGTCTTTGAATTTCAGTTTGCGCTGCACAAGAAATTTCCGGGTGGGCAAGAATCCAATGGCCGGCTCCTCGCCTCCCAAATATTCGATCTCGCAGTGTTTTTCGGCCACCAACTGGTAATGAGCTTCCCCCTTGAACCACGTGCCCATGAACCGCTGAAATCCCGATTTCGGCGCCAGTTCCGGTTGCTCACGAAAATCCACATGCGTTATCCCGTGGAGCGTTGGCTGCATGGAGCCCGTGGGGATCTTGAAAGGCTGAAGATAGAAAGTCCGAATTCCCAGCGCCACGGCGACCGCGACCAATACAACATCAACGTTTTCACGAATTGACGCATTGGGGTACGGGATCAGCCATCTATTGGCCACCCCCTGGATATTCTTGATCTGCGCCTCGATCGCCTTCTTATCCGCTCCCTCGGCCAGCGCTTTCTTCATCTCCGAAATCGCTTTTCTGATTATGGAAACCCCTTCCGCGCTGAGGAGATCCTTCTGGTGATTCAGAAACTTCTCCACTTGCTTGCGCAAGTCGACAGCCTCGCGAACCGTGCGCGACATAAACCAACGAATAATCCCTTTCATAGATCGCCTAGGCCTTCAAAACTTTCACGAATGCATCCTGGGGAATTTGCACCGACCCAATGGACTTCATCCTCTTTTTGCCTTCTTTCTGTTTCTCAAGCAACTTTCGTTTGCGCGTGATATCGCCGCCATAACACTTCGCAGTGACGTCCTTGCGCAGTGCGCTAATGGTCTCACGCGCGACGATTCGCGCTCCGATCGCCGCCTGAATTGCGATCTTGAACTGCTGCTTCGGAATCACTTCTTTGAGCTTCGCCGTCAAGGAGCGCCCCCTTGCCTCGGCCTTCCCGCTGTGGACAATGCATGAAAACGCGTCTACGGACTCGCCGTTGACCATCATATCGAGCTTCACCATGTTCGAAGCCATATTTCCCATGTGCTCGTAATCCATTGAGCCATACCCCCGAGTGATGCTCTTAATTCGATCATGAAAATCGATCAGAATTTCGTTCAATGGAATCATGCTGGTCAGCATGACACGCCGCGAATCGATCGTCTCCGTGTGCTCGAGAGCGCCTCGCTTGTCGCTGATCAGAGACATAATGTCGCCGATCTTATCATTCGGACAGATTACGAACGCCTTGACCATCGGCTCTTCGATGTGATCGATCAGACTGGGGTCCGGCAGGAACAGCGGATTATCGATTTCCAATATTTCTCCGTCCGTCTTGGTCACCTGGTACACCACGCTCGGATAAGTGGCGATGATATCCATGCCATACTCGCGTCGCAGGCGCTCCTGGACAATTTCCAGATGGAGGAGTCCCAAAAACCCACAGCGAAAACCAAATCCCAGGGCGACGGATGATTCCGCCTGGTAGACCAGCGCCGAATCATTCAGCTGAAGCTTCCCAAGACTCGACTTCAACTGCTCATAGTCATCGCAGCTCACTGGGTAGATCCCGCTAAACACCATGGGATGAACTTCCTTGAACCCAGGTAACGCCGGCGCTGGATTTCGCGCGTCGGTCAGCGTGTCGCCCATTTTGACGTCTTTCGCGGACTTGATATTGGCGATCAGGTATCCAGTCTCGCCGGCGCAGAGCCGATCTCGCTTGTAGGGTCGCGGGTTGAAACTGCCCACTTCCTTCGCTTCCACGGTCTTGCCTGAGTGAAGCCATTTCACCTGTTGCCCCGCTTTGAGTTCGCCGTTGAAGATTCGGATGTGCGTTACGACTCCCTTGTAGGTGTCGTAATAGGAGTCGAACCCTAACGCCTGAAGCGGTGCGCCGTCGACGGCAACGGGCGGCGGCACGCGCTCCACGACGGCTTTGAGCAAGTCGTCGATGCCAATGCCTTCCTTGGCGCTGCAGAGAATGGCTGTGTCGGCCGGAATCGCCAAAATGTCCTCAATCTGGGCCTTGGTCATTTCGATGTCGGCCGTCGGCAGATCGATCTTGTTGATAACCGGAATGATTTCCAGATCGTGCTCCATGCACAAATGGACGTTGGCGACCGTTTGCGCCTCGACGCCCTGAGCGGCGTCGACAATCAGAAGCGCGCCGTCGCAGGCGCTCAAGCTGCGAGAAACTTCGTAGGCGAAATCGACATGCCCGGGTGTGTCGATCAGATTAAACTCATAGGTCACGCCGTCGTCATGCTTGTAATACATGGTGACGGGATGGGCTTTGATCGTGATTCCTCGCTCACGTTCGAGATCCATCGAATCGAGCAATTGATCCTTTTTCTCGCGCTCTGTGATCGTGCCTGTGCGTTCCAGTAACCGATCAGAAAGCGTCGTTTTCCCATGATCGACATGGGCGATAATGCTAAAATTTCTTATGTTGGCTAATTCCATTGTGTCCACCTGCGTGACGGTCGCGCTTCAACGACGGCGCAATTGCCGAAAACTTCCGTCATGGATTTGGCGGGCGCACAAGATAACGGCGTTTCCATCCAAGCCAAGGCAATTTCGGAGGGCGGGAAATGGTTTCGTCGCGACCCCCTCCCCTGCCCTCTAGATTCGGCGGAGAAAACTAGCCGCCTTCTGAAATCTTCGGGCGTATCGCAAGGTGGATTTAGCCGCCCGAAGCAGCTCTGCGAAAGATTTGCGGCGCCGGACCATGACGTAGCCGGCAAGCGGCGCCAGAAGGATCATGAACGGACCGAAACGCCGGACGCGATTGGCGCCGGTATCCACCCACTTTCCGACCGCCTGAACGCCTGAAAGATCCCTCGCGAGCCTCGCGCGAGCTGCCTCGTTCTCTCGAACCAGCGCTTCTTTCCGTCGAGCGAGTCGGGCTATTTCCCCTTCTCCAGCCATGTTTGATCTTTCTTCAATTCCTTAATGCTCTGTTCGAACGGCGGATGGTCTTGAATCACTTTCCTGACGCGCAGAAATGCAAATGCGCCCAATCCCGCATAGACGATGCAAAACGCCCCCAACGCATATCCACGCTGCTCCTCACCGACGAGATAAACCACCGTCGCCGTGACAACGGAGAGGGTCATTACCGCGGCGAAGACACCGACCACCGACCAGATGAGCAATTGTTGAAAGCGCCACTTCTCCTCTTGAAGTTCGATCGCAAAGAGCTCGAGTCGGGATCGGGCGATCCCCAAAACAGATTTCAAGAATCGCCGCAGCGACTGAAACAGGCTTGCGGATGGGGATGACTTCTCCGACATGCGCCTACTTTCGATTGATCAGGACTCCGATCAGCAGGCCGACTCCCAATGCAATGCCCACGGCCTCATAGGGGTGCTCCCGAATCGCTCGATCTGCGGCGCGCGCGCCCGCCGCAGCCTTGGCCTCCACCTGAACGGCTGATGCCTTGGCGGATTCAAGAGCATCGTCAAGTTTCTCTTTCTTTTTCTTCACCGACTCATCAACCGTTTCAGCCGAGGCGCTCAGCAACTCTTCGACGCCTCGCATGAGATCTCGGAGTTCGTCCAACGCCGATTCCGTGGTGTTCTTTTCTTCGCTCATGATTCTAGTTGATTGACGATTATGCAGCTTAATTGCTCCCTGCATCCTCGGTCAGCCGGCGCATCTTGCGCACGGCGGCCTTCATATTCCGTTGCCCATAAAGCCCTGTGCCGCTGACGAACGTGTCAGCCCCGGCTCGCGCACATTCCACCGCCGTATCGAATTTAATTCCGCCGTCCACCTGGATCCGGTATTCCAAACCCAGCTCCTCGCGCCAGGCTCTTGCCTGCTGGATTTTAGGCAGCGCCTCAACTATGAATGGCTGGCCTCCGAAACCCGGATTTACCGTCATGATCAAGAGCAAATCTATGTGCTTTAAGTGCGGTCTGGCGGCATTCATCGGCGTGGACGGATTCACGGCGAGGCCCACTTTTTTTCCCGTCGATCTGATTTTCCAGAGCAAGTCCTCGGTTACAGCGCCCAATTCCGCATGAACGGTGATTTGATCCGAGCCAAATTCGGCGAAACGATTGATCAATATTTCGGGCTTCGAGCACATGAGATGGACATCCAGAAACAGACGCACCTCCCGGCGAAGCGTTTTCACCACGTCCGGACCGAAGGATATATTCGGCACAAAATGACCGTCCATGATATCGAGATGCAGCCAATCGGCTCCCGCGCGCTCGGCGCGCAGCGCATCGTGCGTGAAGCGGCCGAAATTCGCGGCCAAGAGAGAAGGAGCAATGACCATGGTGTGACGGGCTGACGACGGGTCGTTGGATTTACTTTGCTGCAAATGATCGGAGATCAAGCGACTTCCTTTACATTGGCTCCGTGACGTTTATCCGCTGATGCGCGAGCTCGCTCGCCTCAAATAGCGGCCGGCTCCGGCGAACCCAATCCCGGGTCGAGCCCCGGCCTCTCGGGAGTGGAAATTTCAGGCACGGTCGTTGCGGCTGGCGCACCCGTAGGCGGCTTCACATCTTCAGGCGTTTCCGGCGGAGTGAATGATCCCTTGCTGACGATGTCCTCCACCTGTTGGCCATCGAGTGTTTCAAATTCCAGCAAAGCTTCCGCGATCATCTTCAACCTGTCGCCGTGGTCCTCGATGACCTTCTTTGCGCGCGCAAAACTTTCATCAATGATGCGTTTGACCTCATTGTCAATTTCCTGAGCGGTCTTCTCGCTGTAGCCTTTCGGTTTGGCCATTTCCTTTCCTAGAAATACAAATTCGCTGTCGTCACCGTACTGGACCATGCCCATCTTGTCGCTCATCCCCCACTGGCAAACCATCGCATGGGCGATCTGAGTCGCCTGCTGAATGTCGCCAGTCGCTCCAGAAGAAATATCCATGGCCACGACTTCTTCGGCGATTCTCCCGGCCATCGTGACAGCGATTATGTCCAGCAACTCTTTGCGGCGGCGGCTCAGGAGATCTTCCTTCGGCAGCCACATGGTTGAGCCCAGTGATTGTCCTCGCGGGATGATCGTCACCTTGTGAAGGGGGTGCGTGTGTTCGAGAACAACATTGACGAGCGCATGGCCCGCCTCGTGCCATGCGGTGTTCTTCTTTTCCTCCTCGGTCATGGCGAGGCTGCGGCGCTCTCGACCCCACCTCACCTTGTCGCGAGCTTCCTCCAACTCGATCATTCCAACCGCCTTCTTGTTGTTGCGCGCCGCCAGCAACGCCGCCTCATTAAGCAAGTTGGCCAACTCGGCCCCGGAAAATCCCGGCGTGCCACGCGCGGTCACGCTCAGGTCCACGGACGGCTTAAGCTTAATGCGTTTCGCATGGACTTTGAGAATCTCCTCCCGACCTCGCACATCCGGCAAAGCCACCGTAATTTGCCGGTCGAATCGTCCCGGGCGGAGCAGAGCCGGATCGAGCACATCAGGGCGATTGGTCGCCGCGATAATGATAATTCCCTCCTGCGTGTCGAAGCCGTCCATTTCGACCAGCAAGGCGTTCAAGGTCTGCTCTCGTTCATCGTTGCCGCCGCCCAGCCCGTGGCCCCGGCTGCGGCCCACCGCGTCAATTTCATCAATGAAAATAAGGCACGGCGTGTTCTTGCGCGCCTGCTCAAACATGTCCCGAACCCGACTGGCGCCGACACCCACGAACATTTCCACGAAGTCAGAGCCGCTGATGCTGAAGAAGGACGCGTCCGCCTCGCCGGCGATGGCCTTGGCCAGCAGCGTCTTGCCCGTGCCTGGCGCGCCGATCATCAGGATGCCCTTCGGAATTCTCCCTCCCAATTTTTGAAATTTCTTGGGATCCTTGAGGAAATCGACCAACTCTGAGACCTCATCCTTGGCTTCATCCACGCCCGCCACATCCCGAAACGTCGTCTTGTTTCGATCTTTGTTCAACAGGCGGGCCTTGCTCTTGCCGAAACTCATGGCCCCTTTTCCAGCCATACGAATTTGCCGGAAAAGGAAAAAATACAGAAGCAATGCAATCAATATGAATGGCAGCAAGGTGAAGAAGACATTGGCCATCAATGTATTCGGCGTCTTCGAGTCGAAGTTCCCAGTGAGTAGCAACTCCGTTTCAAACTCCTCGGACAGAGGCGTATCGATCTTGAACGGCACGGGATCTTTCTCGCCGGCCTTCAAATACTCGCCCTCGATAACCCTGATTTCGTTCTGTGGGGTATAGTTGATGACGGCGCCCTTGGCGATCAGGTTCGATTCCACCATGCCCGTGAATTGTCGGTAATCCACGGTTTCGATCCTCGAATCCTTACTGTCGCGAAAAACGATGAGAATCGGAATAAGACACAGGATGGCGATCCAGATCAGATACTGTCGTTGGGGCGGACGATAATCGCCGCCGTTCTTGTCGTTCTTGTCGTCTTTTTCAGGTGTGTTTCGAACAGTCATATTTAGTAAAATCGCGCCAACGTAACATCAGCTATCGACACAAGCAACCGTGTGCAGTCACGCGCGTCATCCGCAGCAGAAAGAATCCTATTTAGTTTGATTCGCAATGGAAACCCATTATTTCACGGGATTTATTGCGACCCCGGCAGGATCGCTGGAATCTGCCGATCAAGGCGAGCCTTCCCCAACCGGGTCCCATTCCCAGATGAGCCGCCGTTGGGTCTCCGAGGTCACTCTAAATCCATCGCCAATACGACATCCTTCAATCCAGAATATATGACCGCTTTCAGCGACAGCCAGACGCAGCTTTCGACGTTCTTCGCGAGGGATTTTCAAATTCGTGAACCAGTCTTGAAGTTTGACGTCAACGGCCATTCCGATTGGCCGGAATCGGTCCCCGGGGCGCCAATGCCGCAACGTCACGTTCTTTCCGACTCGATCAGCGTCAAAAACTTCCCGGCCAGTCTGACTCGTTCCAGACGGCGTGCATGAAAGGGACTTGGAGCGTCGCCACCGAATCACACCTCCCGCAAATTCCACGGAACCGCGGACCGATTTCAAACTAAGCGTCCTCAGAGCTTCCTCGAACACGGATTTGCTCGTTCGCCGCGTGCGCAACTCCCCTGTCTCATCGCGTGAGATTTCCAAGCTAGGGTTGATCGAGAGCCATGATTCCCTCTTCTCGCGCAGAATCTCGATCCATTCAAATTGCGGCTCAATCCCGTGTTCCAGAAGTTGCAACCGCAGGCGCTGTCGTTGCATCGCGGGATGCAGATTCTCGAACTTCGCCCGTCGTCCGGCCTTGAGCCAGGCGCGGGTCGCGGCTTCCACGCACGCGGTTTCATCGCCGATGATCCGCATGGACTGCAGCGCCCCGCGCTCGACATTTCGCTCGAAAATCTTCTCCAACAGGGGCAGCGCTTCGTGGCGCACGCGATTTCGCAGATGCTCGCGAGATCGGTTCGAGGCGTCCTCCCGGAAGGCAATTTGGTTTCGCTCCGCAAATTCCCGCAGTTCGTCGCCGCTAATTTCGAGCAAAGGCCGAACCAGGACCAGGCCGGTGTCCACCGGTGAAGGATCTTTTTCGCTCATGCCAGCGAGACCGTCGCCTCCCGCGCCACGCAACAATCGCATCACAAACAATTCCGCCTGATCGCTTGCATGATGCGCCAGTGCAACCGACCCGGCATCAACCTTGCGGGCGACCTTTGCGAAAAATTCGTGCCGTGCATTCCGACACGACATTTCCATTGAATCTCTGCTCGCCTCGCGCCGCTTCCGGATGTCGCCCGCGCCGATTTCGCACGAAAGCCCCATGGCCTTCGCCGTCCGCTGCACGAAACGTTCGTCCCGATCGCTCTCGCGGCAACGCAGACCATGATTGAAATGAGCGATAATCATCTCCCAACCAGACTCCGCCCGCAGCACATTGAGAAGATGGAGTAAGGACATCGAATCGACGCCGCCAGAAACCGCGACGACAAGCCGCTGATGGGCTTTGAGAAGTCCTCGCCTCGCGATGAAGTCCGCGACTCTTGCGATCAGTGAATCCATGGAAGAAAAACGCAGGAGGAGCTTCCTAATATTGGCACCCCTGCTCAGCGTCGTAGGAAGGGCTATATTTTCTCGCGACCAGAAAATCCGGTGTCAAGATCGTGCCAATACTCGATATCCAACTCGCCCTTCTCCCAGCAAAGAAAGACTTCCTTGCCGCCGATGAACGCCGGAAAATCGATCAGGCCGCGATCCAGATCCTTGATCTGAATCTCGCGGGAATGGAACTCGCCGAGGGCTCCCTTGATGTTGACGAGCGTGCGCACCATGCGATGGACGCGCTCGCCTCCCAGGTCGTAGCCGTCATCGGACAATCGGGCCAGAGGCTCTTCGCAGCGAACGAGCTGCTCCCGCAAAAGGGCCAATTGATCCAGCCATACTTGCACCTTGGGCAGCAGGCTCTTCGCCTCCTCCTTGGTGTAGTGTTTTTTAAACTGAAAACCCATTACGGCGCCCCCGTGGAACTGACGCGTTTCCCCTTTTTGCCGAGCTTGGCTTCGATAGCCGGATTCGGCTCCAGTTCGAGAGCCTTCTCCCACGCCTCCCGCGCCTCTTTCATTCGCGTCAGAGCCGCATAAATATCACCCAGATGATCGTACAATACGGAGTCCGGTTTCTCCGCGAACTTGACGGCCTTGAGCTGCCAGTCAAGCGCTTCCCCAGGCTGCTTTAACTTGAATAACACCCAGGCCATGCTGTCGAGAAACGCGGCGTTGTCGGGCTCCTGTTTCACTGCCTTCTCGATCATCTCACGAGCCTCCGGGAGATTGATTTCCAATTCCGTCCACATGTAACCCAAGTAATTCAGGGCGTCCGCAAAGTCCGGCTTGAGCTCAAAGACAGTCCGAAAATAGAATTCAGCTTTGCGGAATTTCTTGGCTCGTTCAAAGGTCGTCGCCGTTTCAAAATAAAATTGATAGTTCAGGCGGCGGGGCTCCTTTCCCTTCGCAATTTTCTCCGCAGCGACAAGGCTATTGCCCGCCTCATCGTACTTTTTCATCTGGTTGAAAATTAGGCTTGCCGTGTACTCCATCAGGAAACTCGCGGGGAATTTATCCCGGGCCTTCGCCAGGGTTTTCAACGCTTCAGCATGCTTATCCTCGAAGGCCCATAGACGAGCCAGTTGGTAATAGACGTATTCCTTGTCCGGCGCGAGCAAGACCGCCTTCTGGTATTGTTTGCGCGCCGCTACGTAGTCTTTTCGCTCAAGGGCGATCTCACCCAATTGTATGTAAATGTCCCCCGCGGCGTCCGGTCGCTGACCGATCAGGAAATTGAGCTGCTTCTCCGCCAATTCCCACTGCTCAGTTTGAATGTATAGATCCGCGAGTCGCGCTCGAAATTGGGTGGAATCCGGATAGAGTCTGACGGCTCTGACATACACAGCGAGCGCCTTTTCTGGAGCGCCGGCAAATTTATAATTCGTCGCCAGGCGGTCAAGGAGCTGGACGTCGCCCATGTCGTCGAGCTCAACCTTGTCGAGGAGACTGATCGCGAATTTTCGTGACGCTTCATAGGCCGCCTTGTCCTTGGGACTGATCATCAGCGCCTCTGCGCTGACATTCAGCAGATTGCTTTGTGTCTCCGGCACGATCTTCATCGCGTCCTGAAGCGCTTTTAGGGACTTGCCCCATTCCCCGGCGTCCCGATGAGCTTTGGCCAGGAAGATGTAGGGGGGAAGCTCCTCCGGTGTTTCCTTGATCGCCCGGTGAATGGATTTGATGGCCAGCTCCGGCTTTCCCAATTGAGAGTAGACGAATCCCAGCAAACCGTGAATTCGACCGGAGGCTTCGTCACGCTTCGCCGCTTGCTCGAGGATTTCCAGCGCGCGTTCCGGCTTGCGTTGCCGAATGAAACCGTCGGCGACCGTGATGACCAGTTTTTCGCGGGAAGGATCGGCCAGCGCCGCCTTGTAGAATTGCTCGTGAGCCTTGTCTTCCTCCCGTTTAATCCGGTAAAGCAAACCCGCCGCAAAATGTCCGTTCGCTATTGCTTGGACTTTCGCGTCATCACCGAGATGAAGGTCGGACCCCGGCCGAGCAATCTCCCTGAGGAGATTGGGTTCCTGAGCGTCCTGTCGATCCGCGGCGGCCGCAGTCTCGGTGGAAACCAGGGCCAAACCTGCGATCAACAGACCGGCCAATTTCTTGAGCGTCAGCCTCGTGTCGTAAATCACAGCCATTTTGGACATGCGCGACTCTATATCGACGAAGCGGAAAAGACCACCTTGTCGGGCGAAACTCTGGCATTAAGCGCGTGGCGCGCCTACTTCTGCCAGGTGCGCTTCTTGTGTCGATTCGCCCGCAATGCTTTGCGGCGCTTATGCTTGTTGATCTTCGTCTTTCTACGTTTCTTCAGTGAACCCATAATATGTCAGGCTTTTTTGTGACCGCTCAGTAAACAACTTTGTTTAACGGATACTCGATAATTCCCTCCGCCCCAGCGGCCTTGAGCTTCGGAATAATTTCTCGGACGATGTGTTCGTCCATGATCGTTTCAATTGCCACCCAGCCGTCCTGGCCAAGCTGGGAAACGGTTGGATTACGCAATGCGGGCAAGGATTTCAATAACTTTGCCACATTTTTTTCGGCTATGTTCATCTTGATGCCGACTTTCGTCTCGGCCTCAAGCGCGCCTTTCAAGAGCATTGCGATCGTTTCGATCTTCTTACGCTTCCAGCTGTTCTTCCAGCTGACGTGATTGGCAACCAGTCGCGGCGTTGAGATCATCAACTCATCCACGATGCGCAGTTTGTTGGCGCGAATCGAAGATCCGGTCTCAGTGATTTCAACGATCGCGTCGACCAGTTTTTCGCGGGCTTTGATCTCGGTTGCGCCCCAGGAAAATTCGACTTCGGCCTTCACGCCGTGCTTCCTCAAATACTTCTTTGTCAGCCCGACGACTTCAGTGGCAATCCGCTTGCCGGCCAGATCCTTGACCGACTTGATCTTCGATTCTTCCGGAACCGCCAACACCCATCGCGCCGCCTGACGGGTTGACTTGCTGAACAGAAACTCGCCGACCTCATGGACCTTCGAACCGTTCTCTTCAATCCAATCCTTGCCCGTGATGCCGCAGTCCAAGTGGCCGTGATCCACGTAGCGGCTGATTTCCTGCGCGCGAAACAGGCGAATCTCCAATTCCTCGTCATCCACGTAGGGCACATACGAGCGACTGCTGACGCGAATATTATAGCCAGCCTTGGCCATCTTCTCGACCGTGGCGTCCTGCAAACTGCCCTTCGGCAGTCCAAATCTCAAAATGTTCTTCTTCTGCTTACTCATCAATCAATCAAAATTCGGCGATCGGCTTCGAATGGAAACGCACGAAGTTAGGTCCGATATTCACGCCTCAGGCGCGAAAGAGCCGCCTCATCTGCCAGAGAACCCGATTCAACGCCATCTTTTTCTCAGATTTCTTGAGAACTGCAACGGAATTGCCGCATCCATCGCTGACGGCGCCCCAAGAAAGATTCGGAAGTGCGCCGCCAAATTGGAAGTGGAGAGATGCTGAATTCCGCTGAGATCAGCCGATCTCAATCTCCCCGGAAGCGATTCGACCGATCGTCGCTGGATAGAGTTTATGTTCGGCCGCCTGAATGCGGGCGTAGAGCGATGCCGCCGTGTCGGCGGCCCGTGTTTCCACCGTCCGTTGCGCAATGATTCGCCCCGTATCTATCCCTTGATCCACAAAGTGGATCGTGCATCCAGTCACTTTGACTCCATAATCAAAAGCCTGCTTCCACGCTTCCAGGCCGGGAAACGACGGCAATAGCGAGGGGTGAATATTCACAACCCGATTCTCGAATGCTCGCAGGAACTCCCCTTTCAAGATCCGCATGAAGCCCGTCAACACGACCAGGTCAACCTCGGCTTCCTTCAGCGCTTCCACGAATGCCCGCTCAGCCGACTCATCAAGTTTGGTGCGGAATTTCCCCGGAGCAATGTGTCGAAGCTCCAGGCTGAACTTCGCTGCATTTGTCAAGACGCCCGAATTCTCCACATCACTCAGCACAAGCGCAATGGACGCGTCCAGCGATCCGCTTCGGCACGCCTCCACCAGCGACACCAGATTCGAGCCCTTGCCCGAACCGATTATCCCAAGTCTCAGTTTTCCGTTGTCGCCCACGCGGCGCATTTAGCATCACTCGATTGGGGACGCCAAGCGTTTCCTCCGCTATCTCATGTTGGATTTCGGGAATTCTGGGCCGGCAGCGTTTTGTGTTGTTATGGAACCAGGCTCCTGCGCAAGCCCTGCCTTCCCTGCTTTGCGCGGTGACGAAATCCACGTTCGTCTATACACTTACCTACCTATGGCAAACGACGATTGGAAAGACTGGTTTAAGAAGATTTACGATCTGGGGGCGGAGCGCTATCGAGCCGGCCGCCAGACACCGGCGGAGATATTCGAATCCGACGAAGTCAAATTTCTCAATGGCCTTGGCTGTTCCGCGCAGGAGCTGTTCGATTTTGTCGAGGACGGTCTGGGCGGCTCGCCGACCTACGCGGAGGTCGAGGAGGTCACCGCAATTCGCCGAGACTATTTCCTGAACGAATTGAAGGGCGAGCCCACGGGAATCGAGATCGACGCGGCGACCCTCCCGGCCAAGGCCGCCGCGGTCGATGGCATCAGCTGGCTGCCCCGCATCATTCCCAAAGCAAAGGCAAAACTGCGCGGCGAGATGCCGCCCGAGCTGATGTATGGCTGCGGCGGAGACCGCCCCTTCCTCAAGAGCGTCAACGTCGGCCTCGGCGAATTTCTTCAAGTCGTGCGCGATGCCGGCGACGACAATCGAAAGGTCATCGATTTCGTGAAGGAACGAGCTGGTCGAAATTGAGGCGTTTGTAAAGCGACCAACCACGCCCGGACATGCCTGGCTGGTTGAGACGGACGCCGTCCTCGGTGTCCCAATTTGTTCGCGCAGGCAGCGTTTCCAGAAAACTGGGATGCGCGCGCCGGGAATTCTTCTTCATTCGTCCGCCGCCCGCCGCTAGACTCCCCCACCCTATGAGCGAAAAGAAACTTCAAGATTTGGTCGCCGTGATCAGCGGCGCGAGCAAAGGACTAGGGAAATCAATGGCCGAGGCGTTGGCCGCCGAGGGCGTCAAGATCGCACTCGTCGCTCGCAGCGCGGAATTGCTGGATGCGGTTGCGGCGGAAATCCGCGCAGCTGGCGGCGTGGCTGAGACATTCGTGTGCGATGTCACCAATCAGGAGGCGGTAACCGGACTGACCAGTTCGGTCGTCGATAAATTCGGCAAAGTCGACATTCTGATCAACAACGCGGGCATGAACAACCGCAAGCATCTGGTCGACTTCGAACTCGCCGAATGGAATGAGATCCTGAGCACGAACCTCACCAGCGCCTTTCTGATGAGCCAGGCCTTCATCCCGCACATGACAGGCCGCAGTTTTGGCCGCATCATCAACATGACCTCCATCATGAGCCATGTCGCCATCGCCGGGCGCACCGGCTATTGCACGACCAAGTTCGGCCTGCTCGGATTCACCAAGGCTCTGTCCATGGAATTGCTCGAAGAAGGCATCACCGTTAATGGAATCAGCCCCGGCCCATTTGCCACGGAGATGAACAAACCCATTCTCGAGGACGCCGAACGCAACGCCCAATTTCTCTCCCGCATCCCGCTGGGCCGTTGGGGGAAACCCGAAGAAGTCGGCTGCCTCGCCGTCTATCTGTGTTCGCCCGACGCCGGCTTCATCACCGGCGCCGACATCGTCATCGACGGCGGTTGGACCGTGCAATAGAGCCTTTCCGCCTCATCTCGAAGAAAAAGCTGGGAGCGATTTAGCCTCGCAGTTAGGGTCCGCCCCATCATTTCAAAAAACACATCTATTCGCTTATTGCTATGCCTATCGCTCTAAACTCCGTCGTCGGAATGCACTACACCCTGACCGGCGCGGACGGTAAAACCATCGACAGCTCCGAGGGGAAAGACCCTCTTCAATACCTCCACGGCGCCGGAAATATCGTCCCAGGCCTGGAGAAGGAACTGGCAGGCAAGGATGTCGGCATCAAGTTGGAGGTGAAGGTTTCGGCCGAAGAAGGCTACGGAAAACGTCGCGACGATATGGTGCAGCAAATTCCGAAAAGCGCGTTCAAGGCCGACGGTGAAATCGCGATCGGCATGCGTTTCCAGGCGCAAACGCCCAATGGAGCCATGGTTTTTGAAGTCACGAAAATTGATGGAGACACCGTAACCGGCGACGGTAATCACCCCCTGGCCGATCAGGAACTCAATTTCAAAATCGAAATCACCTCCGTGCGCGAGGCGACCAAGGAAGAACTCGAGCACGGTCACGTTCACGGCCCCGGCGGACATCATCATTGATGCCGGCGTTCCACGCAGCGCGAAGCGCCTGCCTTAGGAACTGTAA
>JBLHKZ010000067.1:0-23137 GCA_047618185.1 Limisphaerales bacterium | reverse complement strand
CGGCCAGGAGAAGACGCTCACGGACAAGCGGGCATGCCGCATCGTGCGCGAGATCCTGGAGACCTGAATGGATTATACCAAATGCAGAAGTCGATTCCGGATACGCGAAGCGGGTGGGTCCCGCAGTTGCACATGCGCGTCAGGTTAACTGGAAATGCGCCAAAGAATCCCAGAAATTGATGGCAAGTAGCGTCAGCGATCCAAAAAGTTTGTAGCATCTTGACGTAAGTCGGGTCACTTATGCGATTTGAGCGGACTTACGGCGAGAGGCGGTCAATGTTCCATCGGTCATCGTCGCCTCGCGAATAGAGAAAACGGTCGTGCAATCGATCGGGCCGGCCTTGCCAGAATTCGACGGTCGCAGGCGTCACGCGATAGCCGCCCCAGAATGATGGCAGCGGGACATCGCCCTTCGCGAACTTACGTTTCAATTCGTCGAGCTTCCCCTCTAACAAACTGCGCGCGGTGATGACTTCGCTTTGCGCCGAGACCCAGGCGCCCAGCTGACTGCCGCGCGGACGCGTGAGAAAATACTTCAATGATTCGGCCGAGGAGATTTTTGACGCCGTGCCGGTGACGATGGTCTGCCGCTCCAATTCGTACCAGGGAAACAAGAGGGACACCTTCGCGTTGCCCTCGATCTCGCGCGCCTTGCGGCTGCCGTAGTTGGTGAAGAATACGAAGCCGTCGCGATCGAATGACTTCAAGAGCACCGTGCGCGAAGAGGGCTGGCCGTTGGGGGCGACGGTGGACAGGCACATGGCGTTGGGCTCGCTCAACTCCGCGTCCCGCGCTTCCTGGAACCAACGTTCGAACTGCTCGAAGGGATCGGCCTTCAAGCATTCTTTATTCAGCTCGGCCTGTGTGTAGTGCCGGCGTAATTCTCCGATATCCATTCCGCAGCTTAACGACTTGCCCGGCTCAGAGCGACCAATAGACGGGTAAATCCGATTTTGTTTCCTTCAAGATCTGAATGATCGGCGGCGTCGGGCGCCCAGGCGACATAGACGTCGTCATTAAAGAAAATGACGTGCGGCGATTTGGGCGAAATATTGGGGCGGTGCAGCGAAGTCTTGGTAAACACCAGCATCTGGGACGAAAGCGGAATGTCGAACTCGCGAAGCACGGCGAGCAGGTAACCGAAGCGTTCGTCGTGTTCCAGGGAACTTTTCCCGCTGGCGATCCTGTCCTTGAGGCGGGGCGACCGGCCCGGCGGGCTTGATCGCGCGGTAATTGAGCATGTCGTCGCCAAAACTAATGACCCGCCGCTCGGTGGCGGAGGAATAGCGCGACTGAGTGAAATCGTTGGCGAAGGGATCGCGAAATGTGTGACCGGCTCGGTGGGGCGAAGCTCCCGCTGAGCCGTTTCAGGTTAACGAATAGCGGCTGGGTTTCCGGCTGCATTGCCGGTCGGATCCCCCCCGAAGACGCCAAACGACTTGTAGCAGCGGACGTGAGTCCGCTCAAATCGCATAAATGATCCGACTTACGTCGGGATGCTACAAACTTTTTGATCGCTGACACTACTTGCCATCAATTTCCGGGATTCTTTGGCGCATTTCCAGTTAACCTGACGCGCATGCGCTGAGCCGTGTCAGGCTTTACCATTTGCCTCCGGCTCACCGGGATCCCGCGACTGCGGGATCCACCCGCTTTGCGTAATCGGAAACTGCTGCAGGCAGCCGATATGGAAACTGGGCCTTTGAGGCTTCTGGTCGTGAATGAATCCCGGCCAACCTCACTATTTGAGGTGCGCAAACAGCTCCTTCTTCACCTCTTTGTTGCTGATTTTCCAGATTACGCCGTCCGTGAAGTAATGGTGGATGTTGATGAAGGCGAGGACGGCTATGGGTAAATTCTTCCCGGAAATAAAACTCCCAGGATAGCCCATCAACACGAGGCCGAAAACGGAGGTGCAAAACTCGATCACATAGCCGATGCCGATCAACGCGATGAAATACACCGCGAAAATGAGAAAATGGGACCGGGTGTTATGCGGCTCATCCGGATGGGCTTTGTCGTAGTTGTTGATCTCGACGCGCCCGGGAAAACTCATGTACTGCACGGCGTGGGCGATCTGCACCCAGAAAAACGCCTCGGGGTCGCGCGCCATGGCGCCATACCAGAAACAGATCGCCAGCCAGGCGACGAGCGCTCGGAGCGGCGGAAACAGGCCCATGCGTTTTCGGTAAAGGCAGAATCCCGTCAGCGCCAGCAGGAAGCCAATTACGGTGACGCACGACATGACAAAGTAGATTTGACTGACGACGGGGTGATCGATCGTCCGTCCATCGACCCCGTATTCCAACACCCAGCTCAAATGCCAGACCAGTTGAACGCGGAGGCCAGTTCGAATCAGCGTTCGCTCGCGATTGGAAAAGGGCGCGCCCGCGAGAAATCCATAGGTCGCCATCATGCCCCATGCCTGCCCGGTGTAGTGCCACGCGAGATAAAGCCCGCCAACAAGGTTCGCCAGACCCAGGAAACGAAAATCGGTCCCCGAACGATAAACCGCAAACGCGAGGTAGATCATCAGGAGCGTCGGCACGATGACCGACGCCCATTTGTGGCGGAGGATGCTTTCCTTCGAGCGATAAACGATTCGGTAGGACGCCATGAAGTGCGGCATGTTCACGCAAATGGTCAGCGTCGCGATCACGGCGCCGCCGAACGCCAGGATGGAGTCGTCGCCGAAGAGCACGAGCGGCGCGAGAAAGATGATCGATCCAAGACCCACGCAGATCATGTCCGTAGCCGGCGAGATGACATTCTTGCCGGGCGCGTAGGCAAACAGACTGGAGAAACGAGTGCTCAAATCAGGAACGGAAGTTAGCGGTCATTCGCGCGGGCGGCAAGGCAGACGGCGGGAATAGACGGGAATAGGGCGCCTATCGGCAGGAGTTTCTCAAAATTCCTTGAAAGATTTACCGGATTGCTGCCGCGTCAAACGAACCGGCAATCCCTTGCATTTTCAAATCTTCGATCTTTACGTGCGCAAGGAAATCCCGATTGACCCGATCAAGTAGACCCTTGGTGTTAATCGCGGGCAGAGCTCCCTCGCGAAGCATCGAATCGGATCCTTGCTGAAACATGAAATCAAACCCCTGCGGGAAAAGATCTGGTAATCGTTCGTTCACGCGGCATGCCGTCGCCGACGATTTCGGACATACGCGGGCGATCAAGGCGCGCACGATACGTTTCGAAACGACCGGCCGCCGACGCGCCGCCTTGTTTCGGAAAACGCGCATCCTGCCGGAGGCGGGCAGGATGCCTGCGTTACGTGCGTGCGCAAAGGATTCCAACGGAGCCAGCCCATTCGGACGCGTCCTAGCCATGTCGGGGGACGTGGATTCTGGATTTGCCGCGCTGCTGTCGGCACGGTTAGTGTATGCTGGCAATATGAGCGCGCCTAAAGAATTTCAGATGATTCCCGGACAGGCGGAGGTTGAGGCGATCCAGCGCGATCTACGCTTTCACCCCAGCCCGGTCGCGGCGCCGTCGACGCTGACGCGCGATCAGGTCGAGGCGTTCAACCGCGATGGTTACCTCAAAGGAGTCAGGCTGTTCGACGACGAGGAGATCGTTGGGCAGCGCCAGTATTTTGACGTTCTGCTGGAGAAAGTCGTCGCCGAGGGCGGGAACAGTTATTCGATCAGCTCGGCGCATTTGAAATACGGGCGCGTCTACGATCTGTTGACGCATCCGCGCATCGTCGCTCATGTAAAAGATCTGCTCGGCGAGAATGTTATCGCCCTTGGCTCGCACTATTTCTGCAAGATGCCGCGCGACGGCAAGCGAGTGGCCTGGCACCAGGATGCGAGCTATTGGCCGCTGACGCCCTCGAAGACGGTGACGGTCTGGCTGGCGATTGACGACGCGGATGTGGAGAACGCCTGCATGCGATTTATCCCCGGTTCGCACAAGCTCGGGCATTTGACCTATCGGCCCAGCGCAGATTCGGAAAACAACGTGCTCGATCAGACGGTTGAAAATGCTGAGGAGTTTGGCGATCCGGTTGATGTGGAGCTGAAGGCCGGAGAGGCGTCGCTGCATAGCGATCTGTTGTTGCACGGCTCAAAGGCAAATGAGTCTGACCGCCGTCGCTGCGGATTGACGCTGCGTTATTGTGCGACCGATGTGCGCGCGCAGATGGACTGGAATGTGAAGGGCGTGGTCGTCAGCGGCGAGGATCCGGATGGGCATTGGGGAAATCCTCCACGTCCTGACGACGATTGAAACAGTAGGAAATCACCGAGCAACTGGCATGGCGTTCAAGTTCTACGAGGAAGTTCTTTTTCCCTGGGGGATGGATCGGCTGATGTCCAAGCCCCATCTGACGGAGATCCGCAAGCGCGTCCTTTCCCGCGCGCGCGGCCGGGTCCTTGAGATCGGGTTGGGGACGGGCCTGAATCTCCCGCACTATCCCGACTCGGTGAGGCAGATCACGACGATCGATTCCAATCCCGGCATGCGAAAGCGCGTGGCGAAGCGGATTGAAGCCTCGGGGATGGATATTGATTTCCAGGTTCTGAACGGCGAGACGCTGCCCTTTGACGATGAATCGTTCGACACCGTGACCTGCACTTGGACGCTGTGCAGCATCGTCGGCGTGGGAAAGGCGTTGGGGCAAATGCGTCGCGTTCTCAAGCCGGGCGGCGAGTTTCTGTTTGTTGAGCACGGCCTCAGCGATGAGCCGAAGATTCAGAAATGGCAGCGCCGGCTGAATGGATTACAAATGGCGTTTGCCTGTGGTTGTCGGCTGGATCGCAACATGCGCGAGCTCGTGGGAGCCGCGGACTTCGAGATGATTGAGTTGAAGGAGTATTACACCGAGAAGGATCCGAAGACCCACGGCTACATGTATGAAGGCGTGGCGCGGAAGGCGTGAGGTCGTATCAGGAATCCAGGTCTCGCCAGTCGATGGTGACGGTTTCCACGCTCACGTGTTCCGAGTCCAGGCGTCGGAAATCCACAAATGGAAAGCGGTCCTTCGCGGCCCAGAAAGTCATGGAGCGCCGAACTGGCCGAATGGTGAGATCAATCGGGGCATGCATGTTGTTTTGCGGCGCAACCAAGTTGCCCGCCGATACGCTGCGTGTTACAACCCCCGCCATGTTGATAGTCTGGATCGTCGTTGGTATTTTCGTGTTCCTCCTGCTTGTTGCGATTTATGACGTTTGTCAACGCAAGCACGCCATTCTGCGCAACTTTCCCATCGTCGGTCATTTTCGCTATATCCTCGAAGCGATCGGTCCCGAGATTCGGCAATACATTGTCACGGACAACGATTCGGAGAGACCTTTCTCACGGGACCAACGGCGTTGGGTCTACGCGACGTCGAAGAAGCAAAACAGCTACTTTGGCTTTGGCACGGACAACGATCTGGAGAATGCGCATGACTACCTGATCATCAAGCAAAGCGCCTTTCCGCTGGCGGAGCCGCTGCCGGGTCAGCCCGGCTACGATCCCGAATACAAGCTGCCTTGCGCCAAGAAGCTGGGCGGCTATCGGAGACGCAAAAAGGCCTTTCGCCCGGCGTCGATCGTCAATGTTTCGGCGATGAGCTTCGGCTCGCTGAGTTCGGCGGCGACGGAGGCGATCAATAGCGGCTGCGCGATCGCGGGCTGCCTGCACAACACCGGCGAGGGCGGCATTGCCCCCTATCATCAGAAGGGCGGCGATCTTATCTGGCAGATTGGCACGGGTTATTTCGGCTGTCGGGAGAAAGACGGGAGTTTCAGTCGTGAGCGACTCCGCGACACGATTCAGGCGAATCCCCAGATCCGGGCGCTGGAGATCAAGCTCAGCCAGGGAGCTAAGGCGGGTCTCGGCGGCATGGTGCCGGGCAAAAAGGTAACGCCTGAGATCGCGGCCATTCGCGGCATCCCAGCGGGTAAGGATTGCATCAGCCCGCCGAAACATTCGACGTTTCATGACGTCGACAGCATGTTGGACTGGGTGGAGGGGCTGGCCGAGGAAACCGGCCTGCCGGTCGGGATCAAGTCAGCCGTGGGCGAGGCCGGATTCTGGGAGGAGCTGGCGTTGAAGATCGACACGACGAATCGCGCGGTCGATTACATCGCGATTGACGGCGGCGAAGGCGGCACGGGCGCGGCGCCCCTGGTGTTCAGCGATCATGTCGCATTGCCGTTCAAGCACGCCTTCACGCGGGTGTACAGCTGTTTTGCCGAACGGGGCATTCACGAGAAAATTGTGTTCGTCGGCTCGGGCAAGCTGGGTTTTCCGGAGACCGCGCTGTTCGCCTTTGGGTTGGGCTGCGACATGGTCGCGGTCGGTCGCGAACCGATGATGGCCATTGGCTGCATCCAGGCGCAACGCTGCCATACCGGGCATTGTCCGACTGGCGTGGCCACGCACAACAAGTGGCTCGTGCGCGGTCTCGATCCGACCTCCAAGTCCGCGCGACTGGCGAATTACGTGATCGCCCTCCGCAAGGAATTGTTGAAGCTGAGCCACGCTTGCGGAGCGCAGCATCCGGCCATGGTCACGCCGGATCATTTCGAGATTCTCGATGGCCCCTACTCCTCGACCAACGTCCGCGAACTATTCAAATACAACGAAGCGCACGGTCTTCCCTCGGACGACGATCAGACCAAGATCATCCGACTGATGGATGTGAAGAAGGATGAATGAGTCTGGGGAAGTAGACCGCGTTTCAGCGCCGAACGTGATTGAGTAGCTTCTGATCGTCGTCCGCCGTCCAACCGCCGTTGTCTCCGTTGTCCTTGGCCTGACGCAGCTGAAAGTAAACCGCGGCGGCCGCCCAGAGAAATCCCAGGGCCATGATGGCCCGGCCGATGAGCAAGACCCAACGCGCGATGTGGCCGTCGTATTCGATCAGCTCCAGCTCGTTGAGCATGAATTCCCAGTCGTGCCCCTCGACTTCGCGGCCGGTCCCGCCGGTGATCAGGGGAAGTTGCAGTAGCCGCGCATCGTTGATGTAGGGCGCGCAATCGACGAAGTTCTGTCCGGTCCAGGTCAGGAAGATTCCAGCGGCAAAGGCGTCGCGATTTTTGATCCAGAAGGCCAGCATCAGCAGAAAGGGCGCGAGGCATTGCAGGAGAGTTCCTCCGAAAGAGGTCAGGAGAGGCCAGCCGAAGATTCCAAAAATAATATGTCCGGCTTCGTGGAAAATAAGGTCCACGCGATGCACGAATGGCGGCGTAGTTTCCATGAATTGAAGCAGATTCACGGTGAAGAACGGCAAGAAATACCAGGCAAGAAAAACCCAGAACCCGATTCGGCAGTAGATCGCCCATCTCGGCGCAGCCGACGCCAGTTCCGGGAAGAAGATTTTTCGCCGGCGCGTCATGCTCCGGACATTGACGAGACGATTTCGTCTTTCACCAGTTCGACTGCCTCTTCGCGTTGGTCGCAGACGATGCTGACGAGCGAAAGATCGGCGTCGCGCCGCAGGATGTGCATGCTTTGGATGTTGACGCCGGCCGCCTTGAAGCGGGCGGCGACTCGGGCGATCGCGCCCGGCTCATCCTTGAGCCGTATCACGATCGCGTCTTCGGAAATCGCCTGAAAGGATGCGTCACGAAGCGCCTGAAGCGCCTCGTCGTAACGGTCGACCGTCAGATTGATGACCCCTTTCTCCTCGGCGCCTTCGACATCCAGCGCCTCGATATTGACCCCGCGTTCGGCGAGGGCGGAGGTGACATCGGCGACCGCGCCGGGGCGATTGTCCACAATGACGGTGATGCGTTTCATTACGTTCCTTGAGCGTCGTTCCGATTGGCGGATGCGTCTGATGAGCCGAGATCGTCAGCCACATCGGCGACGAATTCATCGACGATTTCGCGGGTGATGTGGGGCATTGTGATGAGGTGTCCGATGTCTCGTTGAGGAGCAAATTGCCATTTTTTAAAAACTGGCTCCGAAGGTCTGGGAAACACGACCGTGATGGAATTTCGATTTCGCCAGGCTTCCACGCCGCGGGCATTGAAGCGAGCGATCGCGTAGTCCGCCAATTCCTGGCACTCGGCGACCACGGAGCGGAAGTCGGGCTTACTCATGGATCGAAGCGCCGACCAGAGGACCAACGGTGTGAAGGCGTTTCGCGAGCCAGAAATGGTGGTGTCCAGAGCGCCGACATATTCGACCGATCGGGCGATGCGATCGACGTTCCGCTTTCTGGCCAGAGCCACGCCGCAGGGGATGGGCGCTCCGATAAACTTGTGGCCGCTGATGGAAATGCTGTCCGCGCCGTCGGTGAAGTCGAAGGGTTGGGGATCGTCGACGAAGGGCAGGATCATTCCACTGAGGGCGGCGTCGCAGTGAATGTAATGCTCGGGGATCCGCAGGTCCGCGAGGATGCGTTTGATCTCCGCGAGGTCGTCGATCGCGCCTTTCATCGTCGTGCCGATGTTGGCGAAAATGATCGGCGGAACATCCCGGTGAATTCGAATGGTTTCCCGAAGATCGTCACAATCCATTTCGCCATTGGGCAGGCACTTGATCATGATGCTGCGCGCGTGCAGGAGCCGAAGAATCTTGGCGACGCTGTAGTGGGTGTCCTCGGAGAAATAGACCATGCCCTCAGGGTGGAGTTCCCGAGCGAGGTACAGCCCGTACATGTTGCCTTCCGTGCCGCCGTTGGTGACGTAGCCCCAGCACTGGTCCTTCTTCGCGCGGGTCAGCTCCACGAAATCGGCGATGACCTCGCGTTCGAAATCGTGGGTGTTCAACCGCAGGCGGCAGCCTGGGGCGAAAGGGTCGCCGACGTTGTTGGCGGCAAACTTGAGGAAGCGGTGAAGGTGGGAGTAGTCGAAGCGCTGATTGCAGGGGTAGCCGACGAATGTGCGCGAAGCCTCGCCCAAACGTCGGTAAAGATCGTCGAGTCTCGCGTTGTCCGAATCGGAAGTGGCCCCAGGTGAATTCATAGCGCGGTTAAGGGGATCTTATGTCGGCGTCAGCGTAGCGTCCGTCGACAGGATTGGCTAGCCCAACCGGGATCGCTACGCCACAAACCACGCGTCCGTTCCAGGCTGGTAACCCTTGGCTCGCAGTTCCTCCAAAATCAGCTCGCGGGCGTCGGGCGCGCGAACGGCGATCAGCAGCGGGGTTCCGTTCGGTTCCGGCAAATCGTCCGAGGAAACCACTGGCGCGCCGTGGATGCGTTCCCCGATTTTCTTTTGCGAGACTTCCACTACGCAGCCGATGTCAATCGACTGTTCTCGCAGCCAGCGCAGCCAAGGTTTGCCGGTCTGACCTGCGCCCCAGGCGTTGACGGTTTTCACATCGCGCAAGGGGCCGTTGAGCAGATGCTCGCGTCGGCAGCGATTGAAGGCTTCGTCCGTGTAACTTGAGTGCAACCGCGTCAGGCGGCCGGGGCCGTCGGTCCAATCGAGCACGACTTCCGGCAGCTTGGCGAAGATGAATCCCGACTGGATCGCGCGCAGCCACAGGTCGTAGTCCTCCGGAAACGGGCCTTCGCGATGGCCCAGTTCGAAGACCTCGCGCCGCGCCGTCACGGTCGGATTGACCAGCGGCGATTCCACAAAGCGAAAGGCCCGGATGCTTTCGTTGTCGAGGTTGTCGTTCACCCACGTCTCATAGCGCTGCATCGTTCCGACCGCGTCGCCGTTGGCGTCGACAATTCGGACACGGCCCCCGACGCCGTCGAGGCGCTCGGCTTCGAGAAGTTCGATCTGTTTTTCAAAGCGGGTAGGATGGCAGAAATCGTCCGCGTCCATGCGCGCAATGAGGGGCGCTCGCGATTCCGTTGCAGCCAGGTTCGCGGCGTGGGCGACGCCGCGATGTTTGGCTGAAATGATTTGAAGGCGCGGATCGTCGATGGTCTTGAGCGCGGCCAGTGTGCCGTCGGTGGAGCCGTCGTCGACCACGACGCATTCGAGGTCGCGGAAGGTTGAATCCAGCGTGGAGCGAACCGCCCGGACGACGGTGTGTTCGGCGTTGAAAACGGGAATGACGACGGAAAGGCGCGGCATGACGGAGCCGGAGTTATAGCGGGGGCGGGCTTGGCGGGGCGAGGGTTTTCACGTTTCTTCGATCTCGGTGCGAATAGAATTGCCGGCAGCGGAACTGGCTCGTTTGATTCGTGGGAGCCATGAGTGTTGACCGAGAAAGGATCGAGCAGGACGCGAGAGCCGGTGTGATGTGGGGAGAGGATTCCCGGACCGTGCATCGGATGTTGCGCGCCAACGGTCTGGATGACGGCGAGGCCGCCGCCGTGATGGCTGTCTTGAGGCGGGAGCGCGCGGCGGTCGTGCGCGGCATCGGCGTTCGGCAATGGGTCTTGGGAGGTTGTTTGATCGTCGTGCCAATCGCCTATTGGGTCGCCTCCCTGTTCATCGGCTTCATGCACCTGAAACTGTTCGGCCTCACGGTCGCGGTGGGATTGTTCGGACTGTGGAAGGTCATCCAGGGCGCGATCAAGTTTTTCGCGCCGTCAAAAATCATCGGTTCCGTCGCCGACATGGAGTAGTGGCGAAACGGCGGAAGTCAGTCCTGTCGAATTCGAAGGAAAGAGGAGAATCGTGGAAGGCCGTTTTTGGTCAGGCCGCGGAAGCGATAGGTTATCACCGTTCCGATGGGCGGAGGGGATTCCCTCTGAGCGTCCGTGAAGCCTGTCCCGACGGAGAACTCCCGGCCGTCGGCCGTTTTCACGCGGAGCGATCCGAGCTTGCCGGCGAATTTACCCCGGCCGGGCTTGTGGCCGATCACTTTGGCCTCCGCGTCGTCATAAGGCTTCACCTTCAGGAGCGTCGGCGAACGGCCTGGTTCGTAGTCCGATTCGGGCTTGCGGATCATCAGCCCTTCGCCGCCGGCCGCGACGATCCGGTCGCGCTCGGCGATGAGCTGCTCCGCGCCAAGGCAGCGCGATTGGGGAACCTGTTTCACGTGTTTCGCGTCCGCCGGGAGGGCACCCTTCAGAAATTCCATCCGTTGCTCGAAGGCGCCCTTCGCCTTCGGCGCGTCGAAGATCATGTATCGCATCCGTCGCCAGCGTTCGTCGGGATTTTTACGGCGGGCGACGCTGACGGTTTCCTCGAACTTGCCGCGGCCCATCCACAACTCGCCGTCGAGCTCGATGTTCGCGGGCAGCTCCGCCAGGAAATAGTCCGGCGCGTGAATCGGACCGCCGCCGCGAGTCCACAGGGATTTGCCGTCCCATTGCGCCCGCATGCCGTCATATTTCTCGCTGACCCACCAGCCGGTCGGATCGATGGAGGGATCCCAGACCTTGGCGAGCAGAAGCTTTTGCTCGGTGGTGATTGCCGTCGGATCCGACGCCTGCTTGTCCGCCGGAAATGCGGGATGAATATTTGCGGCGAACGTCCACGCGGACAGGCACGCCAGCGCCAGCCTTTTCCCCACTTCAATCCTCATGGGTTTGAGCTTGCTGGGGCAACGGCGCCCGCGCAACCGGAAACATTCCCGTTCGGAAACGCGTGAAGCGCCGCTGTCCCTCCGGGACCCAAACGCGGGTTCGATCATGCGCCTCAATTCATCGCCGAGGGGTCGTCCTCGTCCGATTCCGGATCGGGCGGAAACTGCGCCGCGAGCTTGAGGTTCACCCGCTCGAGGCTGAAGCGTTCGGGATCCGGGACGGAGCCGCCCATCCATTCGCGCCTCTCCGCGTGCGCCGGGTGTTTGGGATCGGCGAGCGTCGCCAACAGATCCTGATAGCCCCAGATTCCGCCGCAATCCTCGGGCGGACAGGCCCTTTGGCCGGTGACGCAGACAGGGCCGTCCTCCGGCTTCCAAGGAAGAATCTTTTCCAGAACGACCGTGTGGCTCCAGTCGTCGCCGAAGTCGTATCTGTATTTGAATCGCGTCTTTGCGCTCAGCACGAGGTCGTCGAGTCCGTAGTCGCATTCATCCAAAGCCTCGTCGTCCCAGTCGGCCGGGTCCGACGGGCCGTAAACTTCGCCGTCGATCTCAAAGGCGTGCAGGTGCCCCCCCTCCCAGCCCATGACCGTCTGGATCATGTCGCTCAGGCTCTCCAGCGTAAAATCGGAAGGGGTTTGAAGGCGCCGCCAAATGGGCGGCTTGATTCCGTCGAGCGTGATCTTGAACTGGTAAACCACGGGATCGGAACCGTCCTCCTCAAACTCCCCCGTGAGCTCCTGAAGCTGATCGACAAACTCGTCGTCCATCGAATCGAGCGCCTTGAGGTACTCGTGATCCTCGGGCGTGAGTTTCTTGAATGAATCCCCGGGAGCCAACACGCTTTGCAGGCTTCGATTCAACTTGCCCGACTCCAGCAACCCTGCGGTCTCCTTGAAGCGGTTCGCCCAGGCGCGAAAGAACTCCTCCAGGCCCATCAGGGCGACATAATCGGAGACGATGCGCGGGTCGAGCTCTCCGATGGCTGCGTGCTCAATGCCGATGACGACACCGGGAGCGACGTCGAGCTCCCGGCCGATCTCGTCGGGAGACAGGCCCTTCCCTTCGCGGGTCTCCTTGAGACGTTGGGCCAGCGATGAAAACCGCATCATGGTCGTGGGTTCGACGCCGGCTTCTTCGAGCATGCGGGCCAAGCGATCGCCCATGACATTGTGCATGGTCTCCAGCATTCGCGCGATTTCCTCCTCGTCGGGAAAGTGCGGTTCAGAATCTTTAAACGGTTTCACGGCGCAATTTGAGCAGAACCGCCCGGCGTCGACAATTCAAGAACGCGGGAAGGGTCTGGCGACCTCATGACCGGGCGCGGGAGTTGAATCGTGGTTGATAGCTGTCATCGTTTGGCGGGTGGAAGTTTGGCTTTGATTTCGGCGGCGATCTGCTCAGCAAGGTATTGCGAGCCCTGCAGGGAAAAGTGGACGTTGGCCGTGCGCTGCAGCGCCTTCTGTTTCTTCAACGCATGCGCGTAAAGATCGTTAATGGCCACGCCCTCCTCCTTCATGACCTTCGCGGCGATCGCGTTGTATTGGATGGCGTCCGCGACGAGCCTTCCCTGCGAGCCTTTGGGCACGGGCGTGGTCGCGCACCAGATCAGCTTCGCGTCGGTTTGTTTGAGTCGCTTCACGAGCTGGCGGAGATTCGATTCGTAATCAGCGGGCGGAACTTGCTGCCGGCTGCCGGCCGCATTTGGATTTGCGAGATTGCCGGTCTTATTGGCGGCCATGTATTTCAAATCGTGCAGGCCCCAATTGAAATGAATGACGTCCCACTGCTTGTCGCCGAGCCAGGCGTCGAGGTTTTCCGATCCGCGCGTGGTTGGGCCGCCATTGACAGGGATCCGATGCACGTTGGCCTTGCCCTTGAGCCGCAGCCGCGTCGGCAGGGTGTAGCCCACCGCGATCGAATCTCCGGCCATGTCCGAAACTGTTCGAACTGTGATCGAAAGCGCGTTGGAATTGCCCGAAAACGACCGTGCAAAGTTGGCGCGCGCGGTGTTGCTGAGTCTGGAAGACGGTATTGACGACAATGTTGAGGAGGCGTGGGACGCGGAAATTGCGCGACGTGTTGCGAAAGTCAATGACGGCACGGCGGTTGGCAGACCGGCGGAAGACGTGTTGGACGAAATTCGCGCCCGGTTTCAGTGAAATCGATCCTCATAGACGAGGCAGCCGAGCAGGAGCTTCTTGAATCCGTTTCGTTTTACGAGGAGCGCGAACCAGGGCTCGGGCTCGACTTTGAACAGCCGATCCGCTCCAGTTTCAAAAAAGATTCAATGCGATCCCGAACTCATCCGTTTGCGTTCTGACGGAACTCGACGGCTGCTAATGAATCGATTTCCGTATCACATCTGCTACGTCGAAACCGAGAAGTTGATTTGGATTGTCGCGTTTGCTCACACGAGTCGCCGGCCGAATTATTGGAAACGCCGTATTCGCAAACGTTAGCTCACTTCCGTTCCGGGCTGCGGACGACTTGCCAGCCTTCGCCGAAGAAATCGCAGTCGACGATTCCGGCGGGGATGCGTTTGGCGCCGGGGACGGTGATGTCGATGACGGCCCAGTCGGGGAGCTTGGGGACTTGCGTCGAATTGCTGGCGGCGCCGTTGCGCGCGAAGGTGTAGCCGCTGTTGATGACCACGTAGCGCTTGGGATTCAGGGGATTCGGGTAGATCAGGACGGGCACGTGGTTCCCTGCGTCGTATTTTCCGCCGCCGATGGCGACGCGTTGGGCGTTCCACTGGAGCGGAAGTTTGTCGGCGATTCGCTTGAAGATCGCGTTGCTGCCGGGGTCGCCCCAGAGGATGAGGTTGTGATTTCGGATGTCGTCGTCGGTGACGCGATTGTCGGGCTTGACTCGGGGGCGCCCGCGAAATTGCATCATCCATTGATAGCCGGCGTCCTGCATCTCGGCAGCGATCCAATCGGTCGCCGATTGGGGGGCGATGGGTTTGCCGGTGGGGGCGACCATGAGAAAGGAGTCCAGGAAGGCGTCGTCGATCGGGCCCTGCAGTCCGTGAACTTTGGTGATCGCGCTCCGGTTGATCTGGGCGATGGGGATCCATTTGCCCCCGGTTTTTACGAAGTGCGCGGTCCATGAGAGATTGGCGAGCACGCCCGGAGCGGTGATCTCGTCGCCGTCGATGAGGACCTTGGGGCTGCGAGCGCGATCGAGAGGGCAAAGGCCCTCGCCCATTTCGAGGGTGAGGCCCGTGACATTCTCGGTTTTGATCTGAACGGTGTGACTGTCGACGATGTCGGCATTGACGCGGGCTCGTTCCCAATGTTTTTCAAGACCGTCGATCTGGACCCAGTTCATGCGGTTGTAACGGAGGGTGAATGTCGTGAAGCGGATTTTGTCGGGAATGGGATTGCGGCCGTTTTCCATGAGCTTCGTGAACCGCTTCTCAATCTCGATCTTCGAATCGGGGTGATATTTGTGGCCCATACCGGGGCCGATAATGTGTTCGAGAGTCAGGCCCTCTTTCTTCATGTAACTTTCCATGATGTCGGCGGACTGCTTCTGTTTATCGTTCTCGCCGCTGTAGGCGATGGTCGGGCATTGGAGGAGATTGCCCGCGTATTCGGTGGCGTCGTAAAGGCGCCAGAGTTTTTGCTCCCACCAGGCGGGCTTGGGATCTTTCTTGAAAATGTCCTGGTAGACGGCGGTTTCGGCGAAGCCAGCGCCCGGGGAGGCGGCCGCCCAGAACCCGGCGTGATGCGCGGCCATGTGCCAGGTCGCGGCGCCGCCCATGGAGAATCCGCGCACATTGATGCGGTTCTCATCAATGCGGTAATGCCGTTGGGCGTGCTCGAGCGCCTCGAAGGTGTCGATCTCGCCGGCGAACTTCATGGCGTTGCAGTAGCGGCCATAGGGGTGGAGGACAAAGGCGTCTTTGGGCGTGAACTGGCCGGCCTTGGTCTGGCGTTCGTTGATGAAGCGCAACTCGCTGAGTTTGTTGTTGCGGCCGTGGTGCCATACATCCAGTCGATGGCGTTTGTCGCTGGCTGGATCGAAGGATTCGGGAATCACGAGGCCGTAGGGTTGCACGGAGCCGTCGATCCCGGAAACGTAGCCGCGAACGACGAGGCCGGTGGCGGTCGTCCATGGGGCCTGTCCGCCGCGAAGCTGGGCGATGCGTTCGAGGCCGTTCTTAAGCAGCGTCTCAGCTGCCGCGATGTCTCCCTTGGAGTAGAAAATATCCTGTTCCAGAGCGTACTGAAGGGCGTTCTGGTAGATCTCGACATCGGGAAGCAGCGCCAGCGCCCTGGGCTGCGAGCGGAAGGTTGCACGGAGACCGGCGATCTCCCGGTGGAGTTGCGCGGCGCCGCGGGCAAGGTTGGCGCGCTGGTCGCCGGGAACGGCGATGCCCTTCTCGGGCACGACGCGTTGCGGAGCGGCATTTGTCTGTGGGGCAAGGGAAGCGAACACAAAGAAGCAGAAAAAGATGCGTTTGGCGGATGACATGAATACTACTATGAGGTTTGGAAAACGCATATCCAGCGGAAATTTCGGTGATTTTGATGGGGACATTGCGCTTTTCATTTAGTTTGCGCAGTGGTAACAACCAGAGCCAGTTTCATGAAATCTTTCAGCCGTTACTCCCTTGTGGGCGCGTGCCTCGTTCTGCTCCTGTTCGCCTCATTTATTTGGCGGTCATCCGACGTGTCCGAGCCCTTGATATCTTCTGCGCCGACCAGCCAAACTCGGTCCGTTTCGTCTCCGATCATTGAGCCGAAGCTCGCCCATAAGGCGGGTTTGCGTATTGGGGAGGCGATTCAGCGAAAACGCCGTGAGCGAGCGTTGTCCGCCCGGCTGAATCAGACGCCCTACGAACAGGCCTCGTCGGGTAGGCTGCCGGCAGCGTTCATGAATGAGTCCGAGATCGCTGAAAGGCTCGACGGCTTTTCCGACTGGCTTGGGCGCTATCTTGAAAGCGACGGAGCGACCAGGAAATCACTCGAAGCGGAGGGTTTTGAGGCTGCCCGGAATCGTCGGCCAGCGATGACGGAATTGATCATGCTCGATCCCGAATTGGCGATCGAGCTCGCTGTGGCGCGCGAGATTCGCCCGGAACTGCCGGCATCGATTTTGCCCCTGCTTGAGGTCCCACTTGACGCTCGCAGCAGATATGACGTGCTCATCGCCTGCGGATCTGGCGAAGCGGGCGGCGTGAGCGAAACGATTCGTGAAGTCGATATTAACGGGGAAAGCAAACGGGTCTTCACCTATGGCCGTCGGCTGGGTGTGACCACGAAGGAGAACCTTCCTTTTCACGGAATCCAACTTGATAACCTGGTAGCCATGCATGAAAGCCCGGTGCGACGGATGAGCCCGGGCGAACTGCCGGAGAATCGCCGCCCCCCCGTCGGCGAGGTAGCGGTGGAGATTGGCGGGCAGGTCCTCACTTTGCCGGACGACGACGCGAGTGAGATGGAGGCCGAATTGAGTCGGCGCGAAGATAGGCTGGGTCCGATTGCGGCTCTGGGCGTTCTGCCAAGCGGGCAGTTGTCCACTCCCGTGACGAATTCCACCCACACCGAAGGACCCAAGACGATGTTGGCGATTCGAGTGAGGTTCAGCGATGATCCCCTGCCGGGAGGGAGTCCGATCGACGATGCCACCATGGCGATCCGCGCCATTGAGTATGCCGATTATTGGCGGGAAGTTTCCTATGGGAGGTCGACGGTGACAGTGAGCTACACGCCGGTTTTGGTTTCTGCTCTCAACACGGCGGCCCATCTGGCGACGGGGTTGGGCGGTATTGTGAGCGACGGTTCGGTCGCCGCGCGTGCGGCGGGATTCGAACCCGACGATTATGATTTTGTAACCGTCGTCACCAAGGGCGGTCACGGGTATTGCGGCGTTGCCGGTGTTGGCGGGCGCCGGAGTCATCTGGTCTGCTACACAGTGCGCACGGCGAACCATGAATTCGGGCATAATCTTGGTTTGTGGCACGCGAACTATAACTACACTTCCCACCCGACCGACCCGACCAGTCAGGATCCGGTCTCCGGCGCTCCCAACAGTCCTCATCTGGAATATGGGCATTGGTACAGCGTGCAAAGCGGTCAGGGCAGCGGCAGGATGGATATTCGAGCGCATTATTCACCGCGTGAGAAGCTGCGCATCGACTGGTTGACTTCGAACGAAACGTTGGACATCGGGTCGAGCGGAACTTACCGGCTGAATCAGCTGGATCACCTGGATTCCAAGGGCGTCAGAGGCCTGAAGATTCCGACGGGGGATGCGGCGCGCCCGAACTATTGGTTGAGCTTTCGAACGGCCTACACGAGTGACGAATGGTTGAAGAATTCGGCGCAGTTCGATTGGACGAGGGAAAATTACAACAACGAGGGCATCTTGATGCTAGACATGACGCCCCAGTCCCAGGACGGGCCGCTGAACACCGACAACAACGACAAGCGGGATTCCGGGCTCCTGATCGGACGGACGTATTTCGAATCGCGATCGGATGTCTATATCACGCCGATCGGAAAGGGCGGCGCGCGGCCCGACGAATGGCTGGATGTGCAGGTCAACTTCGGACCCTTCCCGCTCAACCGCGCGCCGGAGGTTTCCCTCACGCCGCAATTCAGCCAGGTCAATGTCGGCGAGGCCGTGACGCTGACGGTCAGCGCCACGGATCCAGAAGACGATCCGGTCGCTTACGACTGGGACTTCTCCGACGGATCATTTGACCCAGCCGTGCTGAACCAGTCGGTCGTCACGCATAGCTTTTCGACCGACGGCATTTATCTTGTTTCAGTGAGCGTCTCGGACATGAAGGGCGGGACGGCGCTTGGCACGGCGATCGTTAAGGTGGGCAACGCCACCGGCAATATTGTGCTGATCGATGACGTTGTGATAACGGAAGCTGACGACACGAGCGCGCCGGCAATCGTGACCTTGTCCATGGTCGATCCGGCGATTGGCACAGTGACGCTGGACTATGCGACGGAGAATGGCTCGGCGACTGCCGGTCTGGACTATTCGGCAGCGAGCGGCTCGGTGACGTTTAACAACGGGGAAACGACCCAAATCATCACGCTGACCGTGCTGGGCGATGTGGAGCTGGAAGGCGACGAATCGTTCTTCGTTCGTCTTGGCAACGCTTCGACCAATGCGATTATCGCCCGCTCCCGCGCGGCGGTTACGATCGTCGACAATGAAATCGTCCTCGCGGCGCCGCAAATCATTTCGATCGATCCGCTCCGAGGTCCGGTCGCTTCGGTCGTGACGATCACCGGCGGCGGATTCGGCCTCGTTCCCGATCAGAATATCGTCTACTTCGGTTCGGTGCGCGCGAACGTGCTGACGGCGACCGCCGACGAGTTGACGGTTGAAGTTCCTTCGGGCGTCATCTACGCGCCGATCACTGTTTCGTTCGGCGGACTTTCGGCTTCATCCGCGCTGCCCTACGTCGTGACGTTTGACGGGGACACTGCCTTTGGCGAAATGGCTTACGATTCGCCGGTCCGGTTTGGAACGGGCGGACAACCCGTCGCAGTCGCAGTCGGTGATTTGGATGGGGACGGTTCGCCGGAACTGGTCACCGCCAATTTCGGGACGTCGTCTTTTTCGGTTTTTCTGAACGCGACGACGCCGAGCAGCCTTACAGTCGGGACCTTTGGGCTCAAGCAAGACTTCGGTACGGGCGTCGGCCCGAGCGCAGTTGGTCTGGTCGACATTGACGGAGACGGCGCGCTGGACGTCGTGACTGTCAATCAGGGCGCCGCGACAATTTCCGTTTTTCGCAACGTGAGCACGTCCGGAGGCATCGCATTCGGGTCGCGTTCAGACCTCGCGACAGGCAGTAATCCATCGGGATTGGCCTTTGCTGATGTCGACGTCGACGGTCGAGTGGACATCATCGTGGCCAATGAAGGCTCCAGCAGTATTTCGGTGTTTCCGAACAGGGGGCTAACCGGGTCGATCACGGTAAACTCCTTCAGCTCGAAGGTGGATTTTATCGTTGGAACGAAGCCCGTAAGCGTGGCCGCGGGAGATCTGAATGGCGACGGCAAGCCTGAAATTGTCGCGGCAAATAGTTTTAACGGAATTGGCGGCAATACGCTTTCCGTGCTGCTCAATCAGAGTTCTGGATCCACCATCACAAAGGCGTCATTTGTGACGGCCCTCATTTCACCGGTGGCGGTCGGAGCCAAGCCTGGCAAGGTTCTGCTGGCGGATTTTGATCCCGACGATCCCAATCCGAAACTGGATATCGCCGTTTTGAATTCCGCGGGGAACACGGTCCAAATTTTCCGGAACATCAGTAGTACGCTCGGCAACGTTGAACTGGCCTCCCCGAGCCCCTTTGCGACCGGGTTGGCTTCGCGCGCCATGGCGAT
The DNA here is from genome assembly GCA_047618185.1 of Limisphaerales bacterium. Lineage (GTDB taxonomy): Bacteria > Verrucomicrobiota > Verrucomicrobiia > Limisphaerales > JAYPEY01 > JAYPEY01. The sequence goes on along the minus strand of JBLHKZ010000067.1, from coordinate 3,389 downwards.
CGGAGATATCGACGGCGACGGAGCGCCCGACCTCGTAATCGCGAACGACGATCTGGGTGAAGTGGGATTGCTGCGGAATAAAAGCGGTTCTAAGGTTATTGATTTTCATGACCGGGTTGGCCTTTCCTTAACCTCGCGCCCGAAGAACGTTGTTCTTGGTGATTTGGATCAAGACGGCAAACCGGAAATCGTGACGGCCCACTCCAGCGACGTCATTGAGGTGAGACGCAATGCCGTCAGGACGGATGTCAACATCGCCTGGAATGACCCGGCGAACATCACCTACGGAACCCCCTTGGGCGGAGCGCAACTCAATGCGGTGGCGACTTTGCCCGGCAATATTTCGGTGGCGGGATCCTATATCTACTCTCCGCCAGCCGGAACCGTTCTCTCCGTCGACGAAGATCAGATTTTGAGCGTGACGTTTGTGCCTCTCGACACGCTAAACTACTCGACAACGACGAACTCGGTGATGATCGACATCGACCCGGCTCAGCTGACATTCACGCTGAACGCCACGCGGCCGTTTGGCGAACTCAATCCTGAGTTCGCCGCGAAATATGTCGGATTTGTCAACGACGACACCGAGGCCGATCTGGATATGCCGCCGATAATCGACACAATTGCGATTCAAGGAAGCCCGATCGGCGACTATCAGATCATCGGCATGGGGGCGCAGGACGCGAATTACCTGATCAACCACGACAATCCCATGGATTCGTTCCTGACGATCACGGCGGCGACACCGGAGATCGTCTGGTCGAACCCGGCCGACATTCGGTTCGGTGACGCTTTGGGCGGGGCTCAGCTGAACGCGACGAGCTTGAACGCGACGAGCCCGGTTGCGGGCGTGTTTACCTACACCCCGTCGGACGGCGACGCGCTTGCGGTTGGCGATGGCCAGACGCTCAGCGTCATGTTCGCGCCGGAGGACTCAGTGAACTTCACCGTCGCCGTGGCGACGGTGACGGTCAACGTCAAGCGCGGTCTTCCTGTCATCATCTGGCCGGATCCCTCCGACATCATGTTCGGCACAGCGCTGGGCGCCGGCCAGTTGAACGCGTCGAGCCCGATATCCGGTGGGGTGGTGTATGTCCCCGCGGTGGGGGACGTGTTGAGCGCCGGAGGTTTCCAGGCGTTGAGCGCGATGTTCACCCCGGACGATCTGATCAATTACCAGCCCGTGTCCGCGCTGGCGACGATCAACGTGCTCCGGGCTGACACTGACATCACCTGGAACGATCCGGCCGAAATCGCGTTCGGAACGCCGCTGAGCGCCACGCAGCTCAATGCCGTGTCCAGCATTGCCGGGACGTTGGTCTACACACCTCCGCTGGGCACGATCTTGATCCCCGGCGACGATCAAACTTTGACGGTAACGCTTACTCCCACTGATACCGACAATAACAACACGGTGGACATGAGCGTTGAGATCGACGTGCGCAAGGCAACGCCCGTGATCACTTGGTCCGCTCCGAGTGAAATCGAATTCGGAGCGCCGTTGAGTGGAGTGCAATTGAATGCGAGCGCGGAAAATTTTCCAGGCGTTCTGACCTACACACCCGCTAGTGGAACGGTCCTCAATGTCGGCGTCGGCCAGACGCTCTCTGTCACCTTTACTCCGGATCAGCCCCTTAATGTAGAATCGGTGACACTGGCTGTGCCGATTGACGTGCGTAAGTCCGATCCGATCATTACCTGGGGCGCGCCGGCGGACATTGTCTTTGGTTTGGCGCTCACGTCGGCCCAATTGAATCCCACCGCCGACGTGCCGGGAACCGTCGTCTTCGATCCTCCGGGCGGGACCGTGCTCGACGCGGGCCCCGGCCAGGTCTTGAAGGCGACCTTTTCGCCCACTGATGCGGCGAATTATAATACCGGCGAAAAGGAGGTGTTGATCAATGTCGCCAGGGCTAATCCGGTCATCAACTGGCCTAATCCGGCCGATATCATCTTCGGGACGCAGTTGGCCGATGGCGTGCAGCTTAATGCAACCGCCGGTGTTCCGGGGAATTCCTCGGCGCCGGTCGATGGCCTTTTTGGCTATACGCCGGGCGCCGGGTTTCAGCTCAACGCTGGGTTTGGCCAGACTCTCTCGACTGAGTTTACCCCGACGGACACGGCCAATTTCAACGTCGTGACAGCGTTGGCGACGATCAACGTATTAAAGAATAACCCCGTCATTGACTGGACGCCCCCGGCCGCAATTATTTTTGGAACGCCGCTGAGCGGAACGCAGCTCAATGCCTCGGTCGCCAACCCGACGGGAATGCTGGTCTACGATCCGCCACTCGGCGCGGCCCTCAACCCCGGCGCGGGCCAGACGCTTCGGGCCACCTTTACGCCCGACGACACGGCCAACCACAATGTCCAGACCGCGCTGGTGACGATCGATGTGGATCTCGCAACGCCAGAAATCACCTGGCCGACTCCGCAGGATATCGTGTTCGGAACGCCATTGGACAACACGCATCTCAACGCGACGGCCGACGTCGCCGGAGTCTTTGCTTATTCTCCCGAAGCCGGTGTTTCCCTCAACGTGGGCGCGGCCCAGACGTTGAGCGTGACCTTCAGCCCGTTTGACTCGAACTTCATGCCCACCACGAAAACGGTGTCGATCAATGTCGACAAGGCCGATCCGGTCATCACCTGGCCCAATCCCGGCGCCATTGTATTTGGAACGCCATTGAGCCTGGCCGATAATCTCAACGCGTTTGCCAATGTGCCCGGCTCCTTCGACTACACTCCCGCTCCGGTCGTCGTTCTCGACGCGGGCCTCGGGCGAATTCTTACGACGACGTTTACCCCGACGGACTCCGCCAATTACAACTCGGTCAACGCGCAGGCTCTGATTAACGTGCTGCGCGCGCCGCCGTCGTTGTCCTGGGCCAACCCGGCGAATATCACCTTTGGCGATCCGTTAGGCGGCGCGCAGCTCAACGCCACCGCCGACGGCGGACTGCCCGGGTCCTTCGTCTACAGCCCGCCCGCCGCGACCGTGCTCAATCAGGGCAACTTCCAGCTATTGTCGGTCACCTTCACGCCCACGGACTCCGTTAACTATCTGCCGGCGACGACGACCGTGACGATCAACGTCGGCAAGGCGACGCCGACGGTTGTCTGGACCCCTCCGGCCGATATCACATACGGCGCGGCGCTGAGCGGACTGCAACTAAACGCGACGGCGAATATCGCGGGAAGTTTCAACTACAATCCGCCTTTGGGCACGATTCTGAACGCCGGGGCCGGGCAAATATTGCGGGTGACATTCACGCCTCAGGATTTCGTGAATTACAACGCCGTCGCGGCACAGACGTCGATTAATCTGGGCCCGGCCAATTTGATTGTGCGCGCCGATAACAAGAGCCGTGCATTCAACGCGCCGGAAC
>JBLHKZ010000066.1:0-23310 GCA_047618185.1 Limisphaerales bacterium | reverse complement strand
GCCAAGACCGTCAAACCTGCAGCCAAGACCGTCAAACCTGCGGCCAAGACGCCGAAGGGCAAGGCGAAAGCCAAAGGTAAAGCCACCAAGGCAGACCTTAAAGCCGAAGTCGCGAAACTGCTCGAAAGCCGCTCGCGAGCAAAAAAGGCGGATACCACGAAAGAAAGCTCGGTTGCTGCCGATAGCGAAAAGGAAGTCATCGACCTGACCGAGAAGATCAAGGAATTGCTCCGACTTTCTCAGGAACAGGGCTACCTGACCTATAACGATATCAACGACGCTCTTCCCGAAGACGTCGTCACCCCCGACGATCTGGACGAGGTCTACACCAAGCTTCGCAATCTCGACGTGGAAATCGTCGATCAGGCCGAGGTCGACAACGTCAAGAAACCCGAGCCCGACGAGGAGGACAAGAGCCGCCTCGACATCCTCGACGATCCGGTGCGCATGTATCTTCGCAAGATGGGCGAAGTGCCGCTGCTCACCCGCGAGCAGGAAGTCGAAATTTGCAAACGAATCGAAGACGCCGAAAACGAAGTCAAGCGGATCATCTACGGATTTGGATTCACTGGCAAAGAGCACATCGCTCTGGCCGAGAAACTAATCTCAGAGCCGCCCAAGGAGCGCTTCGACCGCGTCATTGTCGACAAGAAGATCGACAGCCGCGAAGCGCACCTCACGGAGCTGCGCAAGCTCGTCAAGAAGGTCCGAAAGATCGACATGGAAGTCGATGAGCGATACGCCTCCTGGCAGAGCGCCAAGAACGAAACCGCGCGCAAAAAGGCCTTCTCACTCTTTCAACGCGCCGACAAACGCCTGCAGACCATTTTCCCGCGGTTCTTTTACAAGCAAAAGGTCATCGAGGAGATGATCCTCGTGACGGAGAACATCTTCGACAAGATCCAGACCAGCCTGCGAACCGTCGAAGATCTCGGGCGGCAACGCAAATCCGCCCAACTGACGGCCTTCATCGCCGGGGAATGGCAGAAAATTCGAGCGCTCGAAATCTTTGTTCGCATGCCCTACCAGGAATACCTGGAAGCCTACGAGCAGCTGAAGCATTTCGCATCCAAGGCGCACCTCGCCAAGACGGAAATGGTCGAGGCCAATCTCCGCCTGGTGATTTCCATAGCCAAAAAATACACCAACCGAGGCCTCGCCTTTCTCGACCTGATTCAGGAAGGCAACATGGGCCTGATGAAGGCGGTCGAGAAATTCGAATATCGCCGCGGCTTCAAATTCTCCACCTACGCCACCTGGTGGATCCGCCAGGCAATCACTCGCTCCGTCGCCGACCAGGCCCGCACAATCCGCATCCCGGTGCACATGATCGAAGTCATCAACAAACTGATGCGCGTGCAGAAGCAGCTGGTGCAGGATTACGGCCACGAGCCGACGCCGGAGGAAATCGCCGATGAAATGGCCCTGCCAGTCGAGCGCGTGAACGCCATTCTCAAGATGGCCCAGCAGCCGATTTCCATGCAGGCCACTGTCGGCGACAGCGGCGACGCCTGCTTCGGTGATTTCATCGAGGATAAGGCGGCCGACAATCCTTCGGAAATGACCGGATTCAGCATGCTCAAGAGCAAGCTGAACGATGTCCTCTCCAGCCTGACCGAGCGCGAGCGAAAAGTGCTCGAACTGCGCTTTGGACTGGTTGACGGCTACGCTCGCACGCTTGAGGAAGTGGGCAAGCAATACAAGGTGACTCGCGAGCGCATCCGGCAGATCGAAGCCAAGGCGTTGCGCAAGATGCGCCACCCCACCCGGGTTCGCCAGCTCCAGGGCTTCCTGGAAACGGACGAAGCCGCCTGAGCCGCGCCGCTCCCGACACAACGATTCAAAACGCCCGCCAAATCGGCGGGCGTTCTTATTTCGCCCGGAGATCTTGATTGAAAAAAACGCGCCGCCGACTAGGGTGCGGTCATGCGATTTTCCAAAGGTCTCCTTGTCTCCGCCCTGCTGTGCCTCAGCTTCGCCGCGCAGGCCGGCACCGGCAGCATTTCCAAGTTCCTGCCTCATTATCTGGATCACGAGGGTCGCCATACGCTTTCACCGAGCCTCTACGAGCGCGACGCCTATCAGGCCCGTCTTCGCTCGAACCCAGATCTGGTCTCTGGCATTCGCTTCGATTTCAAATGGCGCGCCAGTCGAGTTGATCGGGACAATCTACGCGTGCGAATCGAGATCCGCGGCAGCAAGACCCTCCCGGGGCAGCCGTTCGTGATCGAAAGCCCGATCAAGCGCAAGGGGCTGTTCGGACGCTGGTCTGAAGTGACCGTGGACAGCGCGAAATTCGAAAAGGTCGGCAAGATGATCGCATGGCGGGTGAGCCTGCTGGAAGGCAACGCCGAACTCGCCGAACAGCGCTCCTTTCTCTGGCAGACAGGAGACACCAAAGACGCATCGACCACGACTCCCCAGAAATAACCCTCCTGTTTGATTCCGGCTTACTTTCGTGCCCCGGAGTAGAGCAGCGTCGCTTGCAGCGCCCCAAGCCAGATCAATCGAGAACGCGACCCCCCATGCCAATCCTTACTCGTTGCGCTTGAACAGTCGTCTGGCGCGATCCCTCGCGTCGCCTACACGATCGCCGACGCTCTTCAAGGCGTCGACAGCTCCCTTGCCCAACCGACCCACCGCATCACCCGGAAGACCTCTAATCTCGCGCAGAATCTCACTCAGGACTTCCTTCGCCAACTCCCCGACCGTAATTCCCTGAGGGCCTGAACCCAGGTCCGCCATCCGAATCTCAGGCAATGGAATCGTCACGGCCCTCCCCCCCAAGGCGGTCAGACCGAGTCTCACCCGCGCGTCTGCGATAACCAGTTCGCCCAATTGGATTCGCGTTGGATCCCCGCTCTCGCTCTCCCGCCCCGAGCCAATCGCTTCGCTGATGTTTTCGAGTATTCGCGACAAATTGTTCCCCGCCAACTTCCCCTCCAGCGTGATGACCGGCGCCTCGATCCGCGCCGAACGGACGATAATCCTGTCGGAAAAAACCGACGTGGGCTTCAGCGAAATCACAATCCGACCGACCTCGATCGCCGATGGCGCACGAAAGCCCTCAGGATTGCCGACAAATATTCCAGTTGCCTCGCCCTTGCCGGAGAACGGCGACAGCTTCACAGTCTCGACCCGTGTTTCGACCCCGGCAACCCGCAGTCCAGCGGTCTCCAGTCCTTTCTTAACGGTAGAATTTATCATGAGGGCAAACCCGATCAATCCAACGCCGAAGACTCCCAGCCCCGCAATTCTCAGTTTGCGCCAGCTTCGATTCGGTTTCTTTCCCTTCCCGGTTTTCTTCTTTTTTCTATTTTTCGCCATCGCGATTTCAACCTTGTCAGAACTCCTCTAATTCGACGACTTTTTCACCCTCAATGAGGCCAGATACTCCACCAGGTCCACCAGATCCTGGGTCGACATCGTCATTTGCAGGCCTGCGGGCATGATCGAGGTGGTCGCCTTTCGGCGTCGCGCTATGTCCTTCACAGCGATCTTCGTCGGAATCGCCTGCGCGTCCTTGATGGTGACCTCAGCGGCCGTTTCATTGACCACGATGCCATAGAATTCATCACCCGATTTCGTCTCAATCTCCCAGGCCTCGTAGTCAAAGGAAATGCCCGAACTCGGATCAAGAATCGCTTCGTAGATCGCGTCCTTGCCCAGCTTGGAGCCGATCTCCGAAAGCGCGGGGCCAAAGTCCTTACCCTTGTCGCTGATCAAATGACATTGGCTGCAGGCTGCCTCCTGACGCTGAAAAACAATTCCGCCGCGCGCGATGTCGCCGCGCATTGTCAGCAATTCCGAAACGGGCGGAAGCGGCGTCGCGTCGCGCCCCAAAGGCGCGGGCCACAACTCGGCGGCCGCTTGTCTGATTTCCGGCCAACGAACCAGATTCAAGGTGGAACTCGCGGTAAAACGCAGATCGGAGGGAAGTTTCTCAGCCCGCGTCAATCTGATGATCGCCGCAGCGCCCGATTGCATTCGCGCGACCGAACGGACCGCCTGTTTGCGCAGCCCGACATCCCACGTGGCATTCGTGACAACCGGCAGCAGCAGATCAACTGCCCGTTGATCTCCGGAGTTACCCAACGCCCGCGCCATCGCCACGCCGAGTTTCAAGTCTTCGCCAGTCAGAATTGGCGCGATCGCCTGCAGCTCATTCGAAGCCAGAACCATCCGAATCGCCTGAACTCCAGCGGCCTCATCCGGACGTTTCCCGGCAACCTCCAACAAGCCCTCGGTTTGCCCCTTAAGCTCAAACTTCTTGACCAGTTCAACAAACTCGGGCTCGCCTCGAACGGATTTGAGGGCCTTCAGGACGGCCCCTTTCAAGGCCGCGTTTGCATCTAGATCGACGCCCTCCAGCCGATTCAAGGCCTCCAGCAGAATCCTCGTTTTCTCGTCAACCGCCGCCGCTGACGCATCGCCCACGCTCATCAGCGCGACGATCAGGCACACCCGAGCCGTGGCCATTCCCGGAAACCCGCGCCCGCGCCTCATAACGGTCGGCGCTTTCCCGTCGCCTCGGCTGGAATCGGCTGCCGGGGAGAATCCGTCATGGGAATCTTCGCCGCTTTTCTCAATTCAGCCGCGAGCTCTTTGGCGGACCAATCATTGCCGATGAACATCCGCTGAATGCGCCCGCGCGGATCGAGCACGATCGTGCGCAGGTTGTGGCTGAAGATGAACGGCCCATCCACCTCGCGAGCAAAGCCGAGACCGAACTGCTCGGTGATCGCGTCGATCTCGATCAGCGCGCCCGTCAGGAAACTCCAACGTTTCGAATCACAGCCATTCGCCTTGGCGTAGCCGTTCAAAACCGCCGGCGTGTCGTGGTCGACATCAAACGAGAGCGACAGCAAATGCCAGTTACTCGGAGCCGAGGCGTCCGCCGTTAATTCATCATAAACGCCATGAAAGTTCCCCGTCATTCGCGGACAAAAATCCGGCAGCGGACAGCGGGTGAAAACAAAGGTCAGCGCCACTGCCTTGCCCTTGAACTCGTGCAGGCTCACCGCGCGCCCAAGTTCGTTCGTCAGCGGGTAATTCGGAATGACCTGCCCGATCTCCAATGGCTGCACGTCGCGCACCGGACGAAAATCCCGACGTGGCTCCTTCAGATTGATCGGCCCGTCGCCAGTCTTGGTCACGCGGTCCACCCAGCTTTCAGTTTTGCTGACCAGCAGCCTGAAAGTGACCTGATCGTTCGCCTTTCGTTCCGCGAACTCCTTCGGATCTTTCGCGCTAAAGGGCATGATCATCTTATCCATAAAGTCGGGTATTTCTTCATGCTCAATGATCGCGACCAGTCCGCCCGGCCTAATCTCCTTGATCAAGCCGCGCACAATGAATTCCCGCGTCCCCGCATCGGGCATTGCTTCGGGGCTCTTTGCCGTTTCGGTCGCAGCCGCCGGTTCCGTCTTTGGCGCAGGCGCCGCAGCGCTTGACGAGGCGGGAGGAGCGGAGGGTTTCTCGGAATCACATGCCGCCAGAAATCCGACGACACCAGCGACGAGCGAATATTGAATGATCCGTTGAATGGAGTTTTTGGATGTTTTCACAATAGGTAAATGGAGACTCAGTCTAGGTTCTCCGACATTTTCAGACAACTTTTTGCCGGGTCTATTCGAAATCGGTCGAAAGCTTCGCTTCCTCGACGACAGCCCCTGCTCGGATTTGACCGATCGCCAATGCTCATTCGGCAAAACTTTGACACCGGATTGCCATCGCCTATTCTCCCGGAATGCGCGTTGTAAACGTCCCTCTTGATGATCGAAGTTATCGGATTCTCATCGGCCCCGGCCTCCTCCCCAAACTTGGGAGCGAGTGCCGAAAACTCGGCCTGGGAAAACGCTGCGCGATCATCACCGACGAGCGCATCCCCACGCGCAGCGTCAAAGCCGCTGAAGCGTCCCTTCGCGGCGCCGGTTTCGAATCGATCACCATCAAGTTCCCTGCGGGCGAAAAGACCAAACGCCTGAAGAATATCGAGCATTGCCACGATCAACTGGCCGCCCATCGACTGGAGCGAAAATCGTTTATCGTCGCCCTGGGCGGCGGCGTCATTGGCGATCTTGCGGGATTTGCCGCCGCCTCCTATCTGCGGGGCATCGACTTCGTGCAGGCGCCCACGACCTTGCTGGCGCAGGTCGACAGCTCCGTCGGCGGCAAAACTGGCGTCAACCTCAAGGCTGGCAAGAACCTCGTTGGCGCCTTCCACCAGCCTCGCCTCGTGCTGTGCGACCTGGACGCCCTCAAGACGCTCCCTCAACGCGAGCTTCGCGCCGGCATGGCCGAGGTCATCAAGTACGGCATCATCTACGACGCGCGACTGTTTCGACGTCTCGAACGCGAGCTGCCGGCTCTGCTCAAGCTCGACGCCAACAAGATGGCCGCCGTCGTCGCCCGATGTTGCCAGATCAAGGCGGATGTCGTGGAACAGGACGAAAAGGAGGGCGGACTTCGCGCTATCCTGAATTTCGGACACACCATCGGCCACGCAATCGAGGCGATTTCCGGCTACGGCGAATATTTGCACGGCGAAGCGATCTCCATCGGGCAAATCGCCGCAGCGAAGATCTCCTCCGAAATCCATGGCCTCTCCGCCGCATCCGTGAAGCGAATTCACGATCTCTTCGCCGCCATAAAACTCCCGACATCGATCGATTTGAACGCCCGCCAGCGAGCGCGCCTGATGGACGCCATGCAGCTGGACAAGAAAGTCAGCGGGGGCGAGGTGAAGTTTGTCCTGTCGTCAAAAATCGGACACGTGGACTATGGGAAATCCGTTCCGGCCGATGTGATTGCCGCTTCCCTCAACTCTCAGCTCCCACCTCTCAACTAACCCGGGGGCCGAGATGTATTTCCTGCCCCTTTCCGCCTCGCGCCGCGGCTACTTCCGCTTGAGCAGTTCCCGGATCTCCGCGCCGCGCCGCTTCACCCGCTCCTTCATGTCGCGGTCCTTTGCCTTCGCGGCGAATTCCCCCGCCCGGGCCAACGCCTTTTGCGCGGCCTGACGATTACCCAGATGGCTCAGGGTCTCCGCGAGATCGAGCCAAAGGACCGGGTCGTTCTTGGCAATCCGCGCCGCCCTTTGACTGTAAAAGCGAATCTCTTTTTCCGCCCGGAGATCGTCCGGCTTCTTTTCCTCAAGAATGAGTTGCGACAGCCGGGACAGAACCGCGGGCTTGTCCGGGACAATGTGCAATGCCTCCCGCAGCGACTGAACGGAATCCCCCGCGACTAACTGCTCGATGTATTGCCCGACTGAAAGCCCGCCTGACGGCGAAATGCGACGCTGGTAGCGATCTTCCATGAACCAACTTCCCCATTTTGCGTAGGCGCCATCTCGCGATGGCTCCATCTCGCTGACCAACCAGCTTAATGCGGTGATTGGCGCCCGTTCAAACAAACCGCGATCATTGATGCGGCGGCCGACCACCGCCTCCGCGAGCGCCGGCAGCCACTTGGGCGCCGGCTCTGTCGCGTCAAACACCTCCCAGACCTGAAGTCTCTCCGGACTCGACGGCGTCGCCAGCCAACGGCCGTCCGGGCTGACCGCCGACGCGTAGTGCGGCTCGCGAAAGGTCGGGCTGAAGCGGTGGGTGTGCTGATGCGCCAGCGGCTCGCTTAGCGGCATGCCCGATTCCGCGTCCCACACCCGCGTTTCATGACTGGCGGACACGGTAAACACCCGCCGCCCGTCCGGAAAAAAATCAGCGAACACCACTTCCCTTTCGTGCTCCAACGAAGCGCTCACGGGATCGCCGCTCGCCAGGTCCCAAACGCGCGCGGTGAGATCCTCCGCCGCCGTCACAACCCAGCGGGCGGCGGGATCGAATCGAGCGGAGCGGGTGTAGGAATCGTAGTCCAGCGACTCCGCCAGCCAGTCGTTGGTTTTCAAATCACGCACTCGAACATCGCTGGAATACGACCCGTTGAACATCGTCAGAAGCCGACTGCCATCAGAACTGAACTGCGCCGTGATCGACTCCGTGTTTTCCACCGGACCGCCGCCGGGAAAGCGCCGAAATGGCGACATGCGGCGCCGGCCAATCTCGATCCGAAATTCGCCCGGCCTGGATTTGCCCGTCGCCACATCCCAAAAACGAATCTCCCGATCCTCCGAAGCCGTGACCAACGTTTGACCATCGGGACTGAAATGCGCTGCCAACGTCCGCTTCTTGTTCATCATCGGAGGAACCGCCAGGGTTCCGGTCTCGACATTCCAAAGCCGAGCCGCTTTGTCCTCCGAGGCTGTCGCCAGGAGCCGCCCGTCCGGACTGAACTCGACCATGACGACTCCCCCGTCATGCTCCATTGGCGGCGTGAGCGGTTGTCCCGTGGCCGTATCCCAAATGCGCGCGGTTCGGTCGTCCGAGGCTGTGACGAATCGTTTTCCATCCGGACTAAAACGCGCCTGCACGATTCGCAGCTCATGCTCGATCGCAGGGAATTTTGCGACGCCGGAAATCACATTCCAGATCATGGCCGCCCCATCGCGACTGGCCGTCAGGAGAAGCTCTCCGTCCGGACTGAATTCCGCAGATTCGATCTGGTCCCGATGGTGAAACATTGCGCCGATCATCTGCCCCGGCCGGATATCCCATCCGATCGGCGGTCGAGGACGAGGGCGTCGACTTTTCGAATCGCCTTCAAATTCACGGGGAGACATGACGATCCTCTCTCCGTCCGCGGAAAAAAGCGCCCGGCCATACCCGCGCGGAATTTGGATTGGCTCGATCAGCGGCCGCCCGGTGAAGGCGTCCCAGACCCGCACCATGCGATCCGCCGACACGGTGGCCACTCGCAGGCCGTCAGGGCTGAACTTCACGCCGGCGACCTGCGCGGCGTGCCGCAGCGGCGGCGTCAGCTGTTCGCCGGTAAAGGCGTCCCAGATGCGCGCGGTGGTGTCCGACGATCCGGTAACGATGCGGCCTCCGTCTGGACTGAACTCGCGCGCGTCTGCGACAACCGGACCGTCGTGCAGCAAAGACGGAGTGACTGGCGAGGCGGTGCTCGTGTCAAAAACGCGCGCCTCATCGCCCTGAATCGCTATCACCCGTCCTTCATCCGGGCTGTAATACGGTTCCTCCCGGATTTCCGCCAACTCCTCGTTCTTGCGCATGGTGAGCCGGGCAAAACTCCGTTGACTCAAGGCCGCCATCAGGCGACTGGCCGCGACAAGATTGGTGGGATTGCCGCGCAGCACGTGGGCGAGATGGGCGATGCCGTGAGTCGATCGCCCCGCTTTCATGACCGTCTCGGCCTGTTGCAGTTCCATGCGGGCCAGCGTGTCCGCCAATTCTAACGCCGATTCCTCGACTTCCAGCTTCGCCTGATTCGCCTTCGTTTCCTGATACTGGGCCTCCTTCGCGCTGATCGCCGAATTCGTCGCGTTGGCGACCGCCTCAACCCGCTGGCGGATGGCGACCACGGCAAAAAATGAAATGACGAACAGGATCAACAGCGCGACCCCTCCCATGCGCAAAGTCCCGCTGATGAACGCCGCGCGCTGTCGCCGCACTTCCGCGTCCGGCATGTTCTCGACCGTCCAACGCAGATCGAACACGCGTTGATAAATCCGATTGCGAACTGTCAACCGCCCCTCGACCTCCCGCGTGATGCCCGAAAGCCGCAGCACACACACCAGCGGATTGCTCGGATCGTCCGAGACGCCCTTCCCCTTCAACACCTGCTGGTAGGTGTCCAACAAGCCCGCGCGATCCGCCTCGCTCCGGAGAATGCGCTCGCGCACAAATATAAGATTGTCGTTCCGCTCCTGCGCCTTTTCCGAAAGAAACAACGCGTCGCATTGGGCGTCGATCCCGGCCACATCCAGAATCCTCGGATCCTCGGAGACCGAGTGACAAAATCGCTGCGTCAAGTAAGGCTGCCCGTGCGTCCAGAAAAGGACGCGATCCAGCAACCGTCCCGCGATCTCAGCCGTACGCCCCTCCTCCAGCCCCCCGGTCAACGGCTGGGCCTCCTCCCGACTGAAATCCTTCAATTCAATTCTGCGCCCAATATTGAAGGGTGTCGTGCGCGTGTCCTGAATCAGATCCGAAGGCGTCGCCACGCCCAACAGGCAAAACGTGAGACGCTCCCATTTGTCGTCGTTGGCCCGACGATTGTAGCACTCGCGAATCGCAGCAAAAAATTCATCGGTGGAAAAGGGCAGGCTGCGAACGGAGTCGATCTCATCCACGAAAACGACCAGCCCGCGTTTGTCCTCGACCGCCTTCAGTGCGATTTGCCGCAAGGCGGAAAACCAGCGTTGGACTGGACTGAGCTGAGCCGCGCCCTCCCAGTAAGCCTCCAGTTCGTCTTCCAGATCGAGTTGCTGCCCCAGCCTCTCAAGCATTCCTCCGTACCACTGCTCGACGCTGAGATTCTGACCGATCGCCGTGAGATCCATCACCGCGACAGCGTAGCCCTCCGTGCGCAACCGACCAACGGTGCGCACCATCAGCGACGACTTGCCCATCTGGCGCGACGTCAGGACATAGCAGAACTGCCCCTGGAGAAGGCCATCGTAAAGCTCGGTGTCCGCCCGCCGCTCCACGTAACAAGGCGCGTCCGGACGCAAGGTCCCGCCGGTGACAAAGAAGTTTTTTCCCGGGCCGCTCATATTTCAGGAATGCTGATTAGACGGAATTTCTCGCGCGCCCACCTCCCCAGGCCGACGAAGCGCCGCCGTCGCCTTATAGCAAATGGCGCCGCAGATACTGCGCGTAGAGCCGACAACGCGGTCGCACGTCATTCTGCGTCGAACCATTCATCACACCGGCCGCGCGCAATCGATAAAAACTCTCCGGCGTGGGGCAAGGCTCGCCCCGCAGCACACCGCGCACGACCTCGGTCAATTCCAGATCTCTCGCGAGCAGAACCAGCATCCGTCGGAGATGATCGCCAAAAATCCACTCATCCTGGTCGGCGTAGGTTTCGAAGTTTTCGATATCCAGCTTGTGATCGGTCGCCAGCTCGTGCAGCGCGCGTCGAACCAGATACGGGTGCCCGCCGACAAGGCGCACCAGCCGATTCGTTTCGTCACTGTTCTTCAAGGGGCCGCGATATCGCCGATTCATCTCGGCGACGTGTAGCTGAGTGAAGTCCTCGACCTCGAGCCGCGTGCCGACGTTGAAGGGCGACTGATTCATGTCCGTGATAAACAGATGAGCCTCAGTCGCGTAGACAATGACCAGGGAAAGATTCGCCCATGGCCCCGTGGGATCGAGCGCCCGCTCGTTGTGCCAGGAGCGGAACAAGCCAAACACTTCGCTGCCAAATTCACACCCGAATAAACGGTCCACTTCGTCCAGCCCCCAGACCAACGGAGCCCCGATCTTATTCAGAACTTCGCGACGCAGAAAGCGCTCGAAGTTGACGTTGGGACTTCGTCGCTCGTCCCAAACATCCGAGGGCAGCGTGTCCAAATCGAGCTGGTCGGCGAGCGTCTCGCAGAGCGTCAGATAAAAATTATTGGCCGACTCCAGATTGACCGCATTGAGCTTTTGCAGATCGACGAACGCCGCGCGGGATCCCTGCTTGCGCGCATTGGCCAGACCGCGAGCGAGCAACGATGTCTTGCCCATCTGCCGCGCGCCCTTGATGAGCACGATGCTGTCGCGTTGGGCGATCGAGGTTTCCAAATCGTCGTCCACTCCGCGACGAAGGTAAAACTGCGAGTCCAGCGGCACTGCGCCGCCGACGCTTTCCAGAGCCGAGGGGACAGTGGAGACGACTGCGACCAGCTCGGGTTCCGGTTCCGGCTCCGGCGCCGCCTCGACTTTCATGCGATTGATCCGGGCCGCGAGCTTCGAGGTGAGTCGCGCCCCCTTCGCGGGCAGCTCCGTCGGCGTCCGATCGACCGGCGGCAGATTCTGCAGCGCATAGACCAATTCCGAGACCAATCCCTCGTTGCTGAACTCCCCTTCCCAGAGGAAATATTGAAGCGGATCCAGGATGCCGGCCAATGGCTCCGGCAATGGGCCCGTGTAATCGACGCGCACCGGCAGCAAATGTGGACGTCCATTCCCGCCCGAGGCGGTGTCGTGCGCATGCTCGACTTCGAAAGCCATCATCTCGCTGTGGATCGATTGGGCGGAGAGCAAAGGGATCACTGCGTCGGCGTCGCGAATTTCTCGCTCGATCTCGCGCGCCCACTCGACGCCGATCTCCAGATGCCGATCAATGAATACGGAATAGCCCTTCTCCTTCAGCGCGCCCTCGAGGAGCAGCAAAGCCTGTTCGTCAGGCTGCGCATCACGTTTGTAGAGAATTGCCACCCGAGGCGACCCGTCGCCCGGGTTTTCCGCGTTTTCCTGTTCCGCTGACGTTGTGTCCATTTCCATTCCGATTTTCAATTCTGCCGGATCCCCGGCGGCGGCGTTGACCGCGATAGGATTTTCGTTCAGTTCGCGTCCGTCGCAAGTCCCGAAACCGAACCGTGAGCGTAACCCTTCGGGAATTCGCTTTCCAAGCTGGAAAATCCGCGTTGCCTCGAATGCCATGGAGACGGACGCCGTCCTCGGCGTCCGTCTCCATGGCATTCGATCAGGCTCAACCTCCACATCGCCGAATCCATTCGGTTGCGCGAGGCTGAATTTTGGTTGCGCCGGCGCCCGGAACCGATAACTTGCCTGCTCATTTATGATTCTGGTCATCGACAACTACGATTCTTTCACGTTCAACCTCGTACAATACCTCGGGGAAATGGACGTCAAAATGGAGATTCGACGCAATGATCAAATCAGCGTCGAAGACGCGCGGGAGCTGAATCCCGAGCGCATTCTGATCTCGCCCGGCCCCTGCAGCCCAAAGGAAGCCGGCCTTTCCAACGACATCATCCGCGAATTGGGCGCCACGACCCCCGTCCTCGGCGTTTGCCTCGGACATCAATGCATCGGCGCGACTTTCGGCGCCGAAATCGTCGTCAACTACCGGATGATGCACGGCAAAACCTCGCCCATCCAACACGATGGCAAGGACCTGTTCAAAGGACTGCCGAACCCGCTCACCGCAACCCGCTACCACTCCCTGATCATCAAGCCCGACACCGTGCCCGATTGCCTGGAGGTAACGGCGAAGACCGAAGAGGGCGAAATCATGGGTGTGCGTCACAAGGAACTGCCCATCTGGGGCGTGCAGTTTCACCCCGAAAGCATCCTGTCCGAGAGCGGACGGCAATTGCTGAAAAACTTCCTGGAACTGAACAAGTCCTGATCGCGCGCCTGGCCGGGCAAAGCGTCAGAGCAATTCCAGAATTCGATTCATCTCCTCGTCCGTGTTGTAGTAGTGCGGTGAGAAACGCAGATATTTTCCTCCGCTTCGATCCGAACGCACAGACGACATCACTTTGGCGGCTTCCAGTTTGGCGTGCAGCGCGACGATGTCCTCGCCCTCCCGCACAATCGTGACAATGCCGCTGCTATTCGCTTCGCTGGCCTCCGCGTGCAACACAGAATAGCCCTTCGCCTGCAACGCCGGCGTCATCCAGGCGCGCTTGCGCAATAACTCACGGCCGATGTTGTCCACGCCAATCTCAGCCATCAGTTCGAACGCGGCGTGAAGCCCGACCAGTCCCAGCAGGTTGGCGCTGCCCACCTCGTAGCGTCGGGCGTCCGGCTGAAATTCCAGTTCATCCAGCGCGACGAAATCCGGACATCGCAAATTGTGCCAGCCGTGTATCGGCGGACGCAGCTGATCCTGTAGCTCCTTGCGCACATACATGATCCCCGCCGTGCACGGCCCCAGCATCCACTTGTGCGCGTCGGCCGCCAGAAAATCCACGTGCTTGATCGAGGTCGGAAAGGCGCCAACCGTCTGGATCGCGTCGAGGCAAAACAAAATGCCGCGCTCGCGCAGCGCCTTGCCGATCGCGTCCACATCGATGCGAAATCCGCTCGCAAAATGACATGAAGCCAACGCCACCAACCGCGTGCGGTCATCGACCTGATTCAGCACACCCTCCAGATGAATGCCGCCCAGTTTCTCAACCTCCAGAAACTTCACCTCCACGCCCCGCTCAGCCAGAGCCAACCAGGGATAAACGTTCGAAGGGAAATCATCCAAATACACCAGCACGGTGTCGCCGGGTTCAAAGCTCAGGCCGCTGGCCACCAGGCTCAAGGCCAATGAAGTCGGCCCAACAAAGGCCACTTCGCCAATCTCGGCTCCAATCAAATTCGCGGCGAGCTCGCGCGTCCGATGCATCTGAAACGCCGGAACGAGCGTCTCCTGATCGCCCCGTGTCGACTGCTCCGCGTAGTCCCGTATTGCCTCCGACACCCGCCGAGGAATCGGACAAATCCCCGCGTGCGCGACAAACACCTTCTCGCCCGTCACCGGAAATTCCCGCCGGCGCAGCTCTTCATCATGATGCAATTCCGCAATCGTCACGTGCGAGATGCTAAACACGATTCGCCCCGACACCCAGCCCGTTCTGACGATTACGTGAAGGAGATCCTGGCCGCAACGAATCTCATCCATGAAATCCTCGCCATCCGCGGTTGGAGACATCCGCGCCGTCTACTGCATCGCGTCGCTGATATTTTTGAAGTAAGCCATGTAAAATCGGACGATGAAGATGGCGACGAAGATGGCGATGGCGCCAAAGAGGGCGTTGGGCGCCCAGAAGGAGAAATGCTTCATCTTGCGAAAGCCCTCCTCGTGATAGTGCGCGTGCATGCGGCTGAGCATGTGATCCATTCGACCGCTCGCCTCTCCCGTCTGATAGAGCCCGGTGAAGTAGCTGGGAAAAATCGGCTGCTTTTGGATCACATCCGCCGGCATATGGCCATCCTCCATCAGCGGCATGGATTTCTTGACGGCGCGTTCAATCGCCGGCGAACCGCATGCTCTCGCGGCCAGCGGCCAAGCCTGCACGATGCCCACCCCCGCGTTGATCAGCGACTCCAACGCCAACGTCAGGCGACTGAAGGCCAGATTGCGCCGAGCCGCGCCGAGCAACGGCACGACATGAAAAATCTTTTCCATCAGGGAACTCCAGCTATGCCCGCCCTCCCGCTGAGTCACGACGAGAACAAAGAAGGAGACGAGATAGAGCGGAATAAAGATCATGAGCTTTTGCATGATCCAGGGCCCGACGTCGCCCTCGATGACTTTCACCAGCGTTTGCGGCGGAAAAACCAAAATACCCATGTGCAGCACCGCGATGGGGTAGATCAGATTCCCGATGATGCTTTTGCTCAAATGCGCGCGCTCTCGATAGTACTCCGCCAAAACCCGGAAGACGGCATCCAGCGTTCCGCTTTCTTCGCCGGCGCGAATCAGAGCCAGATCGAATTCCGGCAGAAAGCCATTCAACGCCTCCATCGATTCCGCCAACGGCGCGCCCTCTTCCAGATAAAGAATCAGGTTCTCAATCGGTCGGCGGAAGGACTTGGCGATCGGGCTCCGCAGGTGATTCCGCAACGCGGGAATGATGGAAATGCCCGCCTCGATCTGGGCGCCAAGCTGATAATAAAACTCGCCCCTGTTTGAAAGGTGGCCGGGAGTGAGAATGAGAGGCATGAGGTGAGGCGCGCCTCACCGTGGCGAATTAGCCCACGACGCTGTTCAGGCTGTCCGCCAACGCGGCTTTGGATTTCAAGCCGACGTGCTGTTCGCAAACTTCGCCACCCTTGAACACCAACAGGGTGGGAATCGACGACACGCCGAATTGGCCGGCCACGTTCTGATGCTCGTCGATGTTGACCTTGCCGATCTTGACACGACCCTCAAATTCTCCGGCCAGCTCGTCCAGAATGGGGCCGAGCATCTTGCAAGGTCCGCACCACGGCGCCCAGAAGTCCACCAGCACGGGCACTTTCGACTGCTTCACTTCGGCTTCGAAGTTTTCATCGGTCAGCTCAACAATATTTTCAGCGGCCATGGCGTGGATACAGAGAAAGAGTTATTCGAATTGCGTTACAGAACAGTTTAACTCGCCTGGGTTCAGGAGGCGGCCGGGATGATTTCAGCGAGCATCAACACGCGCACCAGAACGCCAATGCTGACCAGCAGAACGAGAATCGCCAAAATCTTGTCGACCAGGCTCACTCCAGCGACGCCAGCGGCGGGACGGGCAGCCTTCTTGCCCCCCTTGCCTATCGCGGCAACGCCCGGCTTGGCCGGCCCCGCAGGCTTCTGACCCGCGGGCTTCTGACCCGCGATGCCAGGGGCTTTAGGACCCGCCGGCTTGGCTGGCCCCGCGGCAGCGACCGCCTGTTTGGCTCCGCCCGCAGGCGGTGGAGGCATGGAAATCTTGACCGTGGATCCGGGTGTCGGCGGTTTCCCGCCCGCGGCGACCCCGGCGGGACCCGCCGGTTTCGGTGGCAGTCCAATCTTGACCGTGGATCCGGGTTTTGAAGCGGGTTTCGGGGGGAGCCCTCCGCCCGCTGCGACCGGCGCCGCTGGCGCTCCCGGCTTCTTGGCTGGAAGGCCGATGCGAACCGTTTCCTTCGGCTTCGGAGGGAGACTGATGCGCACCGTCTCCTTCTTCGGTTTTACCTTGGAATCGTCGCCTGGTTTCGGCGGCACGCCACCCGTGGGAATATTGCTGTCGTCGGCCATAATAGGTTGCCCAAGCTAGGGTTCCGCAAAGTCAGTGTCAAACTCTTAATCCCCAATAAAATCCGAACCGGGTCGATCCACGCCCCTATGACGATCCTTCGCGCCATAACGGGACATCGATCTTGAATTAGGACGCCATGGCGCGCTTCACGGCATCCTGAAATACGCGGCCCACATCGCCCTCAATGCGAAGACTCACTTCCCGACGACCGTCATGATCGGTATTGCCCTGATTCACGATCACATAGGGCGCCCCGCCCGCTGCGGCCAGAAGCGGAAACCCAGCGGCTGGGGTCACCGAAAGACTCGAGCCCAGGGAAACGACCAAATCAGCGCGCCGCGCTCCCTCTTCCGCCCGACGCAAATCCTCTTCCCGCAGATTCTGACCAAAGCTGATGGTCGCGGGTTTAAGCCATCCGCCGCATTCGCACCGGGGCGGTTCGCGACTGGACCGAAATTCTTCAAACACCGGATCCGGTTCCAACCGTCGCTCACATGACTGACATTCGATCGCGCTGTTGGTGCCGTGCAATTCAACCAGTTTCTCCACGCTCGTGCCCGCCCGAGAATGCAGGCCGTCGATATTCTGGGTCACCACCATCGCCAGCTTTTGAGCCTTCTCCAACGCGAAGCAGGCGTCGTGCGTGGAATTCGGACGCGCATCTCGAAACGCCGCCCACCCTTCCAGCTTGTAGTCCCAATGCTCGATCCGCGCGGATTCCGACGACATAAAATCCCGATAATAGACCGGCTGACGTCGCTTCCAAACACCGTTCGGGCCGCGGAAATCTGGAATACCGCTGCCCGTCGAGATGCCCGCGCCCGTGAAAAGATAGACAGAATACGCGACCCGCAACAGGGCGACAAGTTCGTCAATCTGGGAATCCGCGTTATCAATCATGTCCAGAAAGTGTGTTCACCCGACGAAGCTGCGAAAGCGAGTGAAATCGATTGCCATCCAGAGCGAGGATTGCCGATGAGTCCGTTTTGACAGAAATCGGATTCAACAATTATCGGACGGACTTTTTTACCCTTTTGAGGCTATTGCCAAGCCCCTCGCCCTGGGCGGCGCGCCTGAATTTCATGTCGTGAGAAATTATTGAGACAACCGACCGAAACAGGTCTCACTCAATATGAAAAGTTTTCCCCCATCCGCATTTATTGCTCATCTTGTGTTCACAAAACGCATTTGGCTGAGTCAGTTAGGACACACTTTCCTCGGAAAACGATTGCGTCGATTTCCTCAGGGCAATTAGTTTTTGCCCGATGAATCCGTTCTCCCCCTCGTTTCGAACGATCTTCTTCCTCACGTTTGCTCTGGCGTTTTCCCTGCCCGGCTGGCGCTCCGACTGCGCAGCGGCGGAAGCCCGCCTGATCCGTATGCCATCGTCCCCTGCTCTCTCGCCTGATGGGAAGATTGTCGCCTTTGCCTGGAAGGGGGACATCTGGTCCGTCCCCACCGCAGGCGGTGGGGCCCGGCAACTAACGCGCCACACCGCCGCCGACGGTAGCCCGGCGTTCTCCCCCGATGGGAAACAGATCGCCTTCACCAGCTCACGAAAGGACGGCAGGCAAGTCTTTGTCATGCCAGTCTCCGGCGGCGAACCAAGGCAACTCACCCACCATACCGAAGGCTACGCGGTCGAGGAATGGCATCCCGACGGCGAGCAAATCCTGACCAGCCTCACTCGCGATCATTTCTGGAAACACGGCGAACGTTTCAGCTTTGTCTCCGCCGGGAAGCGCGGACCTGACAAAATTCTGTTCGACGCCTATGGCAGCGACGGACGACTTTCTCCCGACGGCGGCAAACTCCTTTTCACCCGCGAGAGCGAGCGCTGGTGGCGCAAAGGTTATCGAGGCTCCCGCAGCAGCCAGATCTGGCTGTTCAATTCCGAAGACGGCGGCATCGAGAAGCTCGTCGACGACGAACAAGGCTCCCGTTGGCCGCTTTGGAAGCCGAGCGGCAAGGGCTTTTATTACGTCGGTCAACGCGACGGCGCCTTCAATCTCCGAGAACGCAATCTAGAATCCGGCAAGGAGCGCCAGATCACAAAATTCGAGGATGACTCCGTCGTCTACCCTGCGATTTCACGCGACGGCTCGACTCTCGTTTTTCGACATCTTTTCGATCTCTACGCCATTCGCCTCGGCAAGGACGAAAAGCCCCAGAAAATTAAAATTCAGTTTCCCGGCGACAGCGATTGGATCGCCGAGGAGCGTCGTATTCTCGACAAGGCCACCAATGTCGCCTTCAGCAAGGACGGCCTTGAGATCGCCTTCATCGCTGGGGGCGATCTTTGGGTGATGGACACCGAGCTGAAGGAGCCCATTCAGATCACGGACTCCGCCGAGGAGGAGAGCGAACCCCTCTTCGCGCCCGATGGCAAATCGATCGTTTTCATCAGCGACCAGGGCGGCCAAAGCGATCTTTGGAAGGTCGAACGCGCCGACGCCGAAAAATATTGGTGGCAGAACAAGGATTTTAAAATGACCCGCCTCACCAACGATCCCGTGACCGAGCACGACACCGCCTGGAGCCCCGACGGTGAGCACATCTCCTTCCTGCGCGAGCGTGGCGATTTCTGGATCATGAAGCCCGACGGGAAAGACGCCCGTCGCCTGTTCGAATCATGGAACGATCCGCAATACGACTGGTCCCCCGACGGCAAGTGGCTCGTCTACGCCGTTTCGGACAACGACTTCAACCGCGACATCTGGATCTCCCCCATCGACGCCAGCCGCGAGCCCTTCAATCTCTCACGCCATCCGGACAACGATTACTCCCCCAGATGGTCTCCGGACGGCCGCAAGATTGCCTTCACCGGCCGCCGCCGCGATACCGAGACGGACATCTACTACGTCTGGCTTCGCGAGGAAGACGACCAGAAGAACACGCGCGAACGCACATTGGAAAAGGCCCTCGAGAAGATGAAGAAGGCTCGCGCGAAGAAGCCAACTCCGGCAAAGCCAACTCTGGAAAAACCTAAAACCGAGACCAGGACCGAAAAGCCGACCGACTCAAAAGCCCCCGCAACTCCCGACAAGAAAGTAGAGCCTTCACAACCGAAGAAGAAACCGGGGCTGACCATCGACTTCGAGGGACTGCAAGAACGACTGCATCGCGTATCCGTCGCGGACACATCCGAGAGCGGCCTGTTCTGGTCGCACGATTCCAAGAAGCTGGCTTTCGCGGCCACCATCGACGGAAAACGAGGAACCTACACGATCAGTATTCCCGGCAGTTCCAAGCCGACGCTGCTGTCCACCAAGACCGGCGGCCTGGCCCACTGGATCGCCTCGGGAAATCAGATCCTTTGGCTCTCAGAGGGCAAGCCGGGAACTCTGAACTCCAAGGGACAAACTGCGTCCTACGCGTTCAAGGCACGGCAACGCGTTGACCTGCCGGCCAAGTTCCGCGCGGCTTTCGATCAATCATGGCGAACCATGCGAGACCATTTCTACGACGAGAAACTCGGCAACCGGGATTGGGACAAAGTTCGCCAAAAATACATCGGCATGGCAGGCGAAGCGCCCAACGGCCAGACTCTGGGCAACGTCATCAACATGATGCTTGGCGAACTAAACGGATCGCATCTCGGGTTCTACTACCGCGGCCCCTCCACCGCGGCGGCAACAGGCGCCCCACAATGGAGCGAGACCACCTCCCACCTCGGTGTGCGATTCGATCCAGATTACAACGGCCCCGGACTGCGAGTGCGCGACGTCCTTCCCGACAGTCCGGCCACGGACAAATCCAGTCGCATCCTCCCGGGCGAAGTCGTTCTTGCCATCGATGGCATCGAGGTCGATTCGGCCACCGACATCACGACTGTTCTGAACGGCGTTCTAGAACGCGACATCGCGCTCCGAATCCAGGCCAAGGGCAAGCGCGGCGGCAAACGCAAACAAAAGAAAGCTGCGACCGGCGAAACACGAGAAATCACCTTGCGCCCCATCAGCTACAGCCGCGCCAGATCATTGCTCTACGAGAAATGGATCGACGACAACCAGGCCGCTGTCGCCAAAGCCTCGAAGGGTCGTCTGGGCTACCTCCACATTGCCGGCATGAACATGACCAGCTTCTATCGGTTTGAGGAGGAACTCTACTCCGTGGCGGCTGGCAAGGACGGCATTCTGATTGATGTTCGCGAGAATGGGGGCGGCTCCACGACTGATCACTTGCTGACCATTCTCACTCAACCGCGCCACTCCATAACCGTCCCGCGCGGCGGCGGCCAGGGCTATCCCCACGACCGCAAGATCTACGCCAGCTGGAACAAACCCGTCGCCGTGCTTTGCAATCAAAACAGTTTTAGCAACGCCGAGATTTTCAGCCATGCCATCAAGCATCTGAAGCGTGGCAAGGTGATTGGCGTTCCGACCGCGGGCGGCGTTATCAGCACGGGCGGTCGATCGATCATGGACCTGGGCTATCTCCGCATGCCTTTCCGCGGTTGGTATCTGCTCAACAACGGCCAGGACATGGAGCTCAATGGCGCCGTCCCCCATCACGTCGTCTGGAATGCGCCGGGCGACCTTCCCGGCGGCGCGGACCCCCAGCTCAAACGCGCGCTCAAAGCTCTCAAAAAAGACGTGAGGAAATTCAAGAACCGGCCCCAACCCAAGCTGATCAAATCAAGCGAACGGAAAAATCCTTGAGCGCCCTCAATTCTCAACACAGATTCTACCGCCCCTTGTTCAGATCCCGGGTCCAGAGATCGTTGCCGAAGCCCTCGTCCTCGGCGTAGCGATGCAGGTCCTCGATGATCTGCTCCTGGATCGCGAGAGATTCCGTGGCGACGTTCGCGCGCAGGCTGTAATAAGGCGTGGCTCCCTGCGCCCCTCCCGCGTTATGAGTGATTCCCAGCAGATGGACGAAGCTGCCGTTCGGGCAGATGTTGAAATCTTTCGTCTCCCTGCTCTGACCGACGATCCGCGACAACCTCGCCGTCAACCCCTCCTGGTCCGGGGTGTAGAGAGACAGATGAAAGATGTGCGCGGTCGGCCAATCGATTCTTCGCTGCGGCGAGGCGGCGGC
Organism: Limisphaerales bacterium; assembly: GCA_047618185.1. GTDB lineage: Bacteria > Verrucomicrobiota > Verrucomicrobiia > Limisphaerales > JAYPEY01 > JAYPEY01. The sequence continues at coordinate 1,688 of JBLHKZ010000066.1, read as the reverse complement.
GGAAGAATCCGCAACCAGAGCCCCCCGCTCCACGCTGGACTTCACCGAAAGCAAATTCGCGCGGTCGCCCTTGGCCAACACGTCCATGGCAAATCGATCCTGGCTTGGCAGCGTCAGCCCAAAGGTGATCGACGCGACGTAGAGCCGTTGCTCCTCCAGCTTGCCCGCCACCTCCGCGATAATGTTGGGGCGATCCTCGCCCGAAACTTTCAACAACAGAGAACCATCCGCGTCGTTCAGCCAACCTTCGATTTTCATTTGCATAACGGAATGGTGGATACGCCATTAGCGCTCGATTGACAACGAAGCTTTCACATTTCGCCGATTTCCCGTATGAACCCGCACAATCCTTTGACCCTATGAAACGCATTCTTACCCATTCCGAATTGCTCCAACTCAAACGCTGGAACACCCCCACCCTCTACAATGGCTGGGAGCAAATCACGAAGCACGACATCGCCCATGACGCGTTCAATCTCGAGGAGACTCACGACTTCATGCCGCAAATGGGCCCCATGGTGGGCTACGCCGTCACCGTCGTCATCGAACCCGGCAACCCCGCGCACAAAGGCAACCGCGCCGCCGCCGCCGAATACCGCGAATACGTCGCCTCCGTTCCCGGACCCAAGATCGTCGTCGTTCAGGACCTCGACAAACCGGCCGTGCTCGGATCCTTCTGGGGCGAGGTAAACAGCAATCTCCACAAGTCGCTTGGCTGCACGGGCACGATCACCGACGGCGCCATTCGGGACGTCGACGAAATGACCAACGCCGGATTCAAGGCTTTAGCGCAGCGACTCTGCGTGGGCCACGCGCATGTCGTCGCCGTCCGCTGGAACTGCGAAGTCGAGGTCTTTGGCCGCAAGATAGAACCGGGGCAATTGATCCACGCGGACAAGCACGGTTTTCTCGCCATTCCCGAGGCGGACCAGGCGCGCCTGCTCGACGCCTCAGTGTTCATGGATCGCAACGAGTGCGACACCGTCATCCCCTCCGCGCGCAATGCCGCTGGCAAACCAATGGCTGAGTTCCTGGAGGATTTCACCGAAACCGCCGCCCAATTCGGCAAGAACGTGAAAAAGAAGTTCACCGGCGAAGGCGAATGGTAGGAACGGCATTCGACACCTTTGGTTTGAGGGCAGATCGATAACCTGTTTTTGCATCGCCTGGCGTCCCTCCGGGACTGAGCCCACGCCCCCAACCAACGACCCGCCTCAAGGCTTTTTGGCGATCTCCGCCAACGCCTTCTCACTCTGCTCGCGTATATCCTCTTGATCGGAAAACTCCTTCATAATCCGGTCATACTGTTTCTTCGCGTTCCCGTTTTCCCCAGCCTTGCGGTAAATCTCGCCCAGTCGAAAAACCGCGATGGAAATGTTTCGCCGCTGGTGATCATAGCGCTTGATCATGGTTTCATAGGCGCGGATCGCCGCCTCGGGATCGACGTTGCTCTCCTCCTCGAATACCCCTTGAAAAAACGGAGCCACGAATGGGCCGGATTCTGGATAGATCGCGGGCCCAAACGGCTGCTGGGACCGAGGAGGTCCGCCCGGACTCCCTCCGCGCCAACCAAAATTGGGCGGACCGTTCTGGCCACGAGGGCGCCGTTCACGATCCGGTCGCGGGCCAAACTCCTCTCCCGAGTTCGGCCGCCCCGCCGAACCGCCGCCGGGTCGTCCGCCGGGTCG
>JBLHKZ010000065.1:0-23503 GCA_047618185.1 Limisphaerales bacterium | reverse complement strand
TGGAGTATCTGATTCGCAAAGGACTGATCAAAGGCGGCAGCCTGGCCAACGCGGTGATCATTCGCGACGATGCCGTTCTGACCACCGAGCCCCTGCGCTACAAGGAAGAATTCGTGCGCCACAAGATACTCGATATCCTCGGAGACCTGACACTCCTGGGCAGACCCTTTCATGGACACATCAAGGCCTTCCGCCCGAGCCACGCGGCCAATTGCGAAATGACGCGCAAGATCAGCGAGCAGATGCTCCGCCCGAAAGTCGCCGCTCAGACCTTCGTGCCGCCGGTTTCTCCCATAAACGCGGCCGACGACAAGGTCGCCAACGCCGAAGCGGACACTCCGCTGCTAACCGTCCAGCAAATCCAGCAAATTCTCCCTCATCGTTACCCCTTCCTGATGCTGGACCGGGTTAATTCCATCGAAGGCAACAAACTTATCGCGACGAAAAACGTCACCATCAACGAGCTGTATTTTCAGGGACATTTCCCCAAAGACCCCATCATGCCCGGCGTCATGCAATTGGAGGCCATGGCCCAGGCCTCCGGTCTCCTGATGCTCAAGAAACTCGCGAACGAAGGCAAAATCGCCTACTTCATGGCTGCGGATAAAGTGAAATGGCGCAAACCCGTCCGCCCCGGCGACGTGCTCATCATCGAAGTCGACCTCGTCCGTTGTCGTGGCAAACTCGGCAAGGCCAAGGGCGTCTGCAAAGTGGGCAATGACGTGGTCAGCGAGGCCGAAGTCTCCTTTGTCCTGATGGACTCCTGAAAACCAACATGAGCTCCATCCACGAATCCGCCATTATCCACGCCAACGCCCAGATCGGCGACGACTGCGAGATCGGCGCCTTTTGCGTCATCGGCGAGCATGTCAAGCTGGGCAAGGGCTGCCGCCTTCATTCCCATGTCGTCATTGACGGCCACACGGAACTCGGCGTCGGCAACGAAGTCTTTCCCTTTGCCAGCATCGGCCTCAAGACTCAGGACCTGAAATGGAAGGGCGGCGTCACGCGGACGCAAATTGGGGACCACAACACATTGCGCGAATACGTCACCGTCCACAGCGCGACCGGCGATGGCGAAACCACGATCGTCGGCTCCAACAACAACATTCTCGCCTACTGCCATCTGGCCCACAACGTCGTGGTCGGCGACCACGTGATCATGTCCAATGTCGCGACCCTGGCCGGACATGTCATCGTCGAGGATCACGCGATCATCGGCGGACTCGCGGCCATTCATCAGTTTTGCCGCATCGGCCGCAACTCCATGATCGGCGGCTGCTCCAAAATCGTGCAGGACGCCCTGCCTTTCATGATCACCGATGGCAATCCCGCCAAGACCCGTTTCCTCAATCAGGAGGGGCTCAAGCGCAGAGGCATGTCGCCGGAGGTGCAAGCCGCCCTCAAGCAGTGCTTCAAATGGCTGTGCCGCGATCACCTGACCACCACCAAGGCTCTGGACAAAATGGAGGAGGGTTTCGCCGAGATCACCGAGGTCCAGCAGCTCATTAAATTCATTCGCGACAGCGAACGGGGCATCGCCACCTGACCCCAGAATCAGCCGTTGACACCCCCGGGGCTCGCTCCTAATCTCTCCCGGTAAATTCCATAAGGAACCCCGAATTTACCTTCGGGGTTTTTTATTGCCTGTTTGAAACGGACAAAATCATGGCCAATACAATACTAGTCGGCGCCCAGTGGGGAGATGAAGGCAAGGGTAAGATCATCGATTATCTGACCGAAAAGGTCGACATCGTGGTCCGCTCCCAGGGCGGCGCCAACGCCGGGCACACCGTGCTCATCGGCGATAAACAATACATTCTCCACCTCATCCCCTCGGGCATCCTCCGACCGGGCAAAAAATGCGTCATCGGCAACGGCGTCGTCATCGACGCCCCTCAGCTGGTCGGCGAAATGGACGGCCTCGAGAAAAAAGGCGTGAAGCTCAAGGGCCGATTCTACATCAGCGATTGCGCCCATTTGGTGCTGCCCTATCACAAGGAACTCGACGCAGTTCGCGACAAGTCCAAGGGCAAGAAAGCGATCGGCACGACGAAACGCGGCATTGGCCCGGCCTATGAAGACAAGGCCGCCCGCACCGGCCTGCGCATGGGCGATCTGATCAAGCCTGCGGTTTTTGAGGCCAAGCTGAAGGAGCGAATCAAGGTCAACAATCAAGCGCTCAAGGCGTTCGGCGAGAAACCGCTTTCGTTCAAGAAGGTGTTGGCCGAATACCAGAAGGCCGGCAGACGCCTCGCTCCATACGTCACGAATACCGTGGTCATGCTGCACAAGGCCGTGCAGAAAAAATCGACGATGCTATTCGAGGGCGCGCAAGGAACCTTCCTGGATATCGATCACGGCACCTACCCCTTTGTCACTTCTTCCAACAGCACGTCCGGCGGAGCCTGCACCGGTTCCGGCGTGGCTCCCAGCCGTATCGACAAGGTCCTCGGCGTCATGAAGGCCTACACCACCCGCGTCGGCGGCGGCCCTCTGCCCAGCGAAGACGATGACATCTCGGACATGCTGCACAACATGGGCCGAGAATTCGGCGCCACAACCGCCCGGCCCCGCCGCTGCGGCTGGTTCGACGCCGTCGCCGTCAAGCACGCCGTCATGGTCAACGGCATCGACCACATGGCCGTCACCAATCTCGACGGCCTCGACGGCCTCGCGAAGATCAAGGTCTGCGTCGCCTACAAGATCGACGGCAAACGCACCGAATACGTCCCCAGCGACATCGACTCCTTCGCGAGGTGCAAACCCGTCTATCGTGAATTCCCCGGCTGGCAAACGCCGACCGACCAGATTCGCAATTACAAGGACCTCCCGCTCAATGCGCGGAAATACCTGAAGGCCCTGGCTGCAATGATTGAAACGAAGATGTCGATCATCTCCGTCGGCCCCGCGCGCGACCAAACCATGGTGGCCTGAAAGAGCCCCGGCGAAATCGCATTTCTAACGCGCGACGGATTTTCTTGCCTCAATGTGACCTCCTGAAGCATCGCCGCCATGAAGAAAGAACCCCAGCTCAGCCCCCGCGCGCTGGAAGTCCTGCCGACACACGTCGCGGTGATCATGGACGGCAACGGCCGGTGGGCCAAAGAGCGCCATCTCCCGCGGGTTGAGGGGCATCGACGCGGCGTGGAATCGGTTCGCGCCATTGTTCGTGCGGCGGGCGAACTCGGCATCAAGTACCTCACGCTCTACGCCTTTTCCGTCGAGAACTGGAACCGCCCCAAGGACGAGGTCAACGCCTTGATGAAATACCTCGCCCATTTTCTGAAAAACGAAATTGGCGAATTGAATCGAAACAATGTCCAGCTCGATGCCATCGGGCAAATCTACCGCCTCCCGGAGTCCGTCCAGAAACAACTCGAAAAAACCAAGGCCGCCCTGTCCAAGAACAACGGGCTGACGCTCAATCTCGCGCTAAGCTACGGCGGCCGAACCGAAATCGTCGAAGGCGTCCGCGAGATCGCCAAGAAAATCCAGAGCGGCATTCTGGAACCCGAGGAGGTCAACGAGCATCTGCTCTCCCAGCACCTCTACACCGGCAATGTCCCGGACCCGGACCTCGTCATCCGAACCAGCGGCGAAATGCGCGTCAGCAATTTCCTGCTCTGGCAAATCTCCTACGCCGAATTTGTCGTCACCAAGACGCTCTGGCCTGATTTCCGCAAACCCCAGTTCTACGAGGCCCTGGAGGAATACACCCGCCGGCATCGGCGCTTTGGAGAAGTGTGAGGAAATCTCCGTGAGATTCTCAAACTTCCGATCTCAAATCTCAAATTTGAAATCTCAGATCTAAAATTTAGAATCCGAAGCCCCGCCTTCATCTCATTCCCGAATTTGAAATTCTCCGTCCCTCTGCTATCACTCCCCGACGATGCCCGACGAGAAACCGACAACGGCCGCGCCCAAGAAGTCCAAGTCCGCCGTCTTTCTGCAACGACTGATCAGCACGGTCGTCCTCTGGGCCATCATCATCGCGGCGATGTTCTCGGGCAACGCCGTCTCCGACTGGTGCTTTCTCGGCATCATGCTCGCCCTGACCTGGACCGGGTTGATGGAATTTTACGACATGACCGAGAAACGCGGCCTGCGCGTCTTCCGACAATGGGGCATTTTCGGCGGCCTGCTGCTGATCGGCTCCACATTTTTCTACCTCGCGATGGGACTTGGGGCAAACGTCGGGATCGCGCCCGCGAAGGCCGGCGACTTTGAAACCAGCATCATCGTCATCTGGGCGCTTGGCCTCTGCCTGCTTCAGATCAAACACTTCAAGGACAAGGACGCCTTCACCGCGATCTGCACCACCTTCTTCGGCCTCATCTACGTGGCCTGGTTGCTGAATTTCATTCAGAAGATCAACTACTTCCCGCAGATCGACGACAGCGGGCCCTACTACGTTCTCTACTTCATCCTGGTCACGAAATTCAGCGATCTCGGCGGCTACTGCGCGGGATCGCTTTTCGGCCGACACAAGGCCTGCCCCAATATCAGCCCCGGAAAAACCTGGGAGGGTTTTACCGGAGCCGTGGTCATCTCGATGGCAGCCAGCGTCGTCTTCGTGCATTTCCTGCAGCACAAAATGCACGGCATGAAGATCGTCCACGCCGTCATCCTCGGAGCGATTCTCGGGCTTGCCGCCATCATCGGCGACCTGATCGAATCCGTCTTCAAGCGCGGCTCCGGCGTCAAGGATTCCGGCTCCTATTTCCCCGGCATCGGCGGCATTCTCGACCTGCTCGACAGCCTCCTGTTCAATGCCCCGCTCATGTACCTCTACCTCCGCCACATCCTCACGGACTAAACCAATGACCACTGATGAAGAAACACTTAACCACGGATTACACGGATATCACGGATGTCCTGAAGAAGGAGTTCCAACGCCGCAGGCGTTGTCCCCATCCGTGACATCCGTGTAATCCGTGGTTAAAAAAAATCAGCGTTATCCGCGGAACTCATGAAAAACGTCGTCCTCCTTGGCAGCACCGGATCGATCGGGACCAGCACGTGCAAGGTCGCTGAAGACCTGCCCGATCGCATTCGCCTGGTTGGCCTCGCCGCCGGCGCGAACGACACCCTGCTGGCCGAACAGACCCGGCAATTCAAGCCTTCCGTCATTTCCATCAATGACGAGTCCAAAGCCAGCGGGCTGCGTGACGCATTCGGCGCCGACGTGGCGGTCCACACCGGCGACGCAGGCCTGCTCGAACTCGCAACCCTGGAGTCCGCCGACATTGTGCTGATCGCCATCGTCGGCACGGCCGGCCTGCAACCCGCTCTGGCCGCGATCCGCGCCGGCAAGGACATCGCCATCGCGTCCAAGGAAATTCTCGTCATGGCGGGCGAAACCGTCATGAGCGAAGCCCGCAAATATGGCGTCAAGGTCCTCGCCGTCGACAGCGAGCACTCCGCCATTTTCCAATGCCTCGACGACAAACCGACCCGCTCCGTCAGAAATCTCACGTTGACCGCTTCGGGCGGCCCTTTCCGCACCACGCCTCGCGAGGAATTCAAGGACATCACCCTTGAACGCGCTCTCAAGCACCCCACTTGGGACATGGGCGCCAAGATCACCATCGATTCCGCGACCATGTTCAACAAGGGACTCGAAATGATCGAGGCCCGCTGGCTCTTCGACATCGAGATGGACCGCGTCCAAGTCGTCGTGCATCCGCAAAGCGTCGTCCACTCCATGGTCGAATTCGTCGACGGCTCGATCATCGCGCAGCTTTCCACGCCCGATATGTGTCTGCCGATTCAATACGCGCTGACCTACCCCGACCGCGTCGAGAGCAACCGCGTCCAGACCAGCCTGCCCAAATACGGCAGCCTCACCTTCGAAGAGCCGGATGTTGAAAAATTTCCCGCCCTGCGACACGCGCGACACGCCGGCGATGTCGGCGGCACGATGCCCGCCGTGATGAACGCGGCCAACGAAGTCGCCGTCGACGCCTTCTGCAAGCGCGCAATCAGCTTTCTGCAAATCACGGAGACGGTCGCCAAAACGATGGCAGAGCATGAGCTGGTCGCGCATCCCACCCTCGACCAAATACTCGAAGCCGACGCCTGGGCTCGACAGGCGGCCGGAGCGGCGGTTGCAAGGCTTCAGACGGCGGTTTAAAACCGATATTGAACGCTTCGAGATCGAACGTTGCCAGAGATTGGGTATGCCGCTAGGTTCCCCCGGAATTTGCCGAATGATCGGCCACCAATAAAATGGATCTTTTTCTAACTCTTTTAAAGGCCGCGCCGGTCGTCATCCTGCTATTCGGAGCCTCAATCTTCCTTCACGAATTCGGCCATTACTGGGTCGCGCGAAAGATGGGCATGAAAGTCGAGGCTTTCGCCATCGGTTTCGGCCCCAAGATGTTTGGCTGGGAGAAAGACGGCATTGAATACTCCGTCAGATGGATTCCAGCCGGAGGATTCGTCAAACTTCCCCAAATGCTGACCTCGGAGATGCTGGAAGGCTCCGACGAGGAAGCCGATGCGCCTCCCCCCGCGCCGCCACACGCAAAAATCGCCGTCGCCCTCGCCGGCCCCGCGATGAACATCGTTTTCGCCTTCGCGATCGGGCTTTTACTCATGTTCACTGGCGTGCCCAAATTGGTGAATCCCTCGATCATAGGCGATGTGGCGCCTGGCTCCGTCGAGGAGCAGCTCGGCATTCGGGTGGGAGACCGCATCGTTTCGATCAACAACCGCAGCACCGAAACCTGGCAACATATTCTCCTGTCAACCGCCATCGCGCGCACCAACGTCGTGCCCGTCATCATCGAACGCGACGGTGAGCGCAAGACCTACCATCTCAAGGTCACCGGTGAAGAAACCTCGGTGGGATTGAAAATGCTGCAAAATCTCGGTTCGGGCGACGAGCCCGCCGTAGGCAAGGTTTTTCCGGGTACGCCGGCGGAACGAGCCAAATTGCTGACCGGTGACAAAATCATCGCTTTCAACAACATCCGCGTCGTCAGTCGATCGCATCTCATAATGCTCGTGGGCAAGAGCGCAGGTGTGGAGTCCACCATCCTGGTCGAACGCGAAGGGAAGCAAATCACCGCGGCTCTATCCCCCGAGATTATTGAAAAAGGCCAGAGCGCGCGCATCGGGATTCAGTTCGCGCCGGGCAACCACGTTTACGAAGTTCAAAAGCCCGGCCCCATGCCCTGGGTCCGGATTTACGAAGTCTACGACCAGACCCTCAGCACCCTTGGCGCGCTGATCCATCCCAAGACCGGCGTCGGCCTTGGCGACATGGTCGGACCGATCGGCATCCTCATGATGCTCTCCCACTGGTTCCTTACGGATTTCCGCCTGGCTCTGGACTTTCTGATCCTGCTCAACGTCAACCTCGCGATCCTGAACATGATGCCCATCCCCGTCCTCGACGGCGGACACACTGTGATGGGCCTGATCGAGGCCTTCGTCGGCAAATTCTTCGGCAAGAAAGCGGTTCGTAAAGTCCTCAACATCCGGCTCATTGAATACTCCACCATGGTGTTTGCCGTTGCCTTGATTTCCGTGATGCTTTACGTCTCGTTCAATGACATCAAGCGCATTGGGCTCTTCAAATCGATGTTCGAAACCGAAAGCGAGATCCAAGAGACGCAAGACCCTCCCGATCCGCCGCCGTCTCCTGCCAAGTAGCGACCGCGCGCCGGCTTTCATCCCCTTCGACTGATTTCATGCAATACTGCGAATCGCCCTATTTCTATCGTCGTCGACTCACCCGCGAGTGGCGGATTGGCGCCCCCGAGTCTGGCGGCGTTGTTATCGGCGGAGACAACCCCGTCGTCGCCCAGTCCATGCTCACCAGCGACACGCAGGACACTCAGGCCTGCATCGAGCAAACTCTCGCGCTCGTCGACGTCGGCTGCCAGCTCGTCCGCGTCACCGCCCAGAACGCAAAGATCGCCGCCAATCTGAAGAACATCGTCGATGGCCTGCGCGAGAAAGGCTGCAACACGCCCCTCGTCGCGGATATCCATTTCCAGCCCGCCGCCGCCATGGAGGCCGCCAATTGGGTCGAGAAGGTGCGCGTCAATCCCGGCAACTACGCCGACAAGAAAAACTTCGCCGTCCTGGAATACACGGACGAGGAATACAACGAGGAACTCCGCCGCATTGAAGAAAAATTCACACCGCTCGTGCTCAAGTGCAAAGAGCTCAATCGAGCCATTCGCATCGGGACGAATCATGGCTCGCTCAGTGATCGGATCATGAATCGCTACGGCGACACGCCTTTGGGCATGGTCGAAAGCGCACTCGAATTTGCCCGCATCGCCCGCCGGAACGACTTTCATAATTTCGGCTTCTCGATGAAGGCCAGTAATCCCAAGGTCGCGATCGAGTGCTATCGCCTGCTGACGGCGCGGCTCGCCGAGCTGGGTCCGGATTGGAACTACCCGCTGCATCTTGGCGTCACCGAGGCCGGCGAAGGCGAAGACGGCCGCATCAAGAGCGCCATTGGAATCGGCTCCCTGCTCTGCGACGGATTGGGCGACACGATTCGTGTTTCGCTGACCGAGGATTCCCCCAATGAGATCGCGGTCTGCAAAGACCTGCTGGCGCAAATTCCCGATCTGACGAACCGAACCGCCGAAATCCAGGAATTGCCCGTTGCCTACAATCCCTTCGAGTTCGAACGCCGCGCGACGCCCGAAATCGAATTGACCGACACCGTCAAATGCGGCGGCGAGCAGACCGTTCGCGTGGTCGTCACCCAGGCGGCCTACGACAAAGTCGCCCCCAATGTCCGCCCCGGCGCCGACGTGCGGCCAGAAGCCATTTACGAAGATCTCAACGTCCTCGAAGTCGATCCCACCGCAGATTTCGACATCAATTGCGACACCCAGCTCATCACGGTGAAGGACGATCTGACGCTGCCGACGATCACGGCCTTTCGCCTGTTGGCCGCTCGACTGAAACGGCTCGGCCGCAACAACCCGATTCTGCTCAAGGACTGCCTGACCTTCCCTGAGGCCCCCTACGCGCCGAACATCGCCCTGCTCCGCTCATCCGTCGTGCTCGGAGCGCTTTTGGCCGACGGCATCGGCGACGCCATCCTGATCCGCGCCGAAGCCGGCGGCGGCCAATCTCTCAAGCTGGCGTTCAACATTCTCCAGGCCGCCGGTTGCCGCTCCTTCAAAACAGACTACGTCGCCTGCCCCAGCTGCGGTCGGACGCTGTTCGACCTGCAAGTCGTCACGGCGGCAATCAAAGAGCGCACCGTTCATCTGAAAGGCGTCAAGATCGCCATCATGGGCTGCATCGTGAACGGTCCCGGTGAGATGGCCGACGCGGACTTCGGCTACGTCGGAGGCGCTCCAGGAAAGATCAATCTCTACGTCGGCAAGACACCGGTGAAAATCGGCATCCCCGCCTCGGAAGCCGTGGAAAAACTCGTCGAGCTGATCAAAGAGCACGACAAGTGGCAGGAACCGGAGGAGGAACCCGATCTGATCGAAGCCGGGTGATCTCCCCAACGCTCAGATCAAATCTCAATATTGGAGACAGACGCCGTCCTCGGTGTCCCATCTTTCGAAAAACTGAAATGCGCCTTTCCTCGGCGCGCCCACGCGGATTTCCCTTCCTCCAACGCCGCCAGCCGATAAACTCCGCGCAGTCATGATGAAACGGGAACTCGGGATAATCTGCGCCTTGGCGCTTTCGTCGGCCGGCCACTGTCTCGCTGCCGTGACACAAATCACTCCCGCCCCGGAATTGCCCACCTCCATGCCGTGGAATCTCAAAGAACTCAGCCAGCCGCCCGCCTTCCGTTGGCTCGATGACCAGAGCCCGATTCGCTCCCTCGCCTATTCAGGCCATGAATACAAAGGCCGCGCCACGGAAGTCTTCGCCTACTACGCGACCCCCGGCTCGATCTCCGGCGACAAAAGCAAGGACAAGAACCTCCCGGCCGTTGTGTTGATCCACGGCGGCGGCGGAACCGCCTTCGCCGAATGGGTTTTGCTCTGGGCCGAGCGTGGCTACGCAGCCATCGCCATGGACCTCGGAGCCAAACGCCTCGATCCCCCGAACGTTGACCCCGCCACCGGAAAGCTCACCGGCGGCCGTAATATCAAACGCCACCCCATGGAGAACGGCGGCCCCGCGCAAGGCCACGAACAGAAATTCAACAGCATCGGCGGCCCGAAAAACGATCACTGGCCCTACCACGCCGTGGCCAACGCCATTCGCGCCCATTCGCTGATCCGAAGTTTTCCGGAAGTTGACGAGACCCGCACCGCCGTGACCGGCATCAGCTGGGGCGGCTACACCACCTGCATCGTCGCCTCACTCGACAATCGCTTCAAAGCCGCCGTCCCGGTCTACGGCTGCGGCTTTCTGCACGAAGGAGAATCCGTCCAGAAAAAAGCCATCGACGCCCTCGGGCCGGAATTGCGCCAGAAGTGGGTAAAGCATTACGACCCGTCCAGCTACCTGCCCGCCTGCCGCGTTCCCATGTTCTTCGTCAACGGCAACAAGGACATTCACTACCCGCTCGACAGCTACGCGCGCAGCATCGCCGCGGTGAAAGCCGACAGCACGATTCGTATCAAACCCAGCATGGGCCACAGCCATCCCGCCGGATGGCGGCCGGCGGAAATCGGCCTCTTCATCGACAGCCATTGCAAAGGCGCGCCTTCACTCCCCAAACTGAACGCCCCGAAAACCCAGAACAACCGCATCATCGTCAGATACAAATCAGCGATCCCGCTCAAACAGGCGAGCCTGCACTACACTCTCGACACCGGACTTCAATCCAAACGCAACTGGAAGAGTCGCCCGACCACAATCGCCAACGAGGAGATTGACGCCGGCGCGCTCCCCGAGAAAACCACAATTTGGCTGATCACCGCGACCGACGAACGAGGCGCATTGGTCAGCTCCCAACCTCAATTCCAAACCAACAACTAGCCGTACATCCATGAAATCACACACCGAAGAACTCTGGTTCGAAATCTCCTCCCGACGAGGCTTCATCAACATCACCCCACAGGTAGAAAAACTACTCATCGAAAGCGGCATCCAGGAAGGACTCTGCCTGGTCAACGCCATGCACATCACCGCCAGCGTCTTCATCAACGACGACGAACGCGGCCTGCATCAGGACTACGACGTCTGGCTGGAGAAGATCGCGCCGCACGAGCCGATCCGCCAATACCTGCACAACAACACCGGCGAAGACAACGCCGACGCCCACATGAAACGCCAGATCATGGGCCGCGAAGTCGTCGTCGGAATCACCAAAGGCAAACTCCACTTCGGCCCTTGGGAGCAGATCTTCTACGGCGAATTCGACGGCAACCGCCGCAAGCGCGTCCTCGTGAAAATCATCGGCGAATAGCCGCCGCTAGTTCGGCTCGCGCGACGTCAACGCAAACCGTTTTTCAACGGCAGCCTCCGCGCCCAGCGGCTTGTAGCGCAGGTTCAGCTGGCTCGCGGAAAGCTTCGCCAGCACATATCCCGGACGAAACTCCGTCAGATTGTAGCCCGGAGCCTTCTTCGCCTCCAACCCGCGGTCGCGATTGTAGAGCAACGAAGGCAGGATGACTTCATGCGCGGGCGCGTGGTCGTCCCGCAATACCATCAACCACCTCGGAATTCCAAATAGGGATGACTTCATGCGCGGGCGCGTGGTCGTCCCAGCCCCGGATGCCATTGTGAAAATGGCCGTGAAAGACCGCCACTATTCGCGGCTCATGCCTCCGCAGGATTTCATAAAAACCTGTCTACCCGTTCACAGGTTTCACATACCAGGCGCGGTCCGGCGGACGATTTGTGTGTATCGGAACGTGCGCGCAAACGATCACACGTTGTTTTGCTTTCGCCGCCGAAGCGCACTCGGCCTCGATCCATGTCAGTTGCTCCTCGGATATAAACCCGTCGTGAGAATCGGAGCGAGCATTGCCGAACATGACGACGCGAACGGCCTTGTGCGAAAAGCTAATGTCGATCGTCTCGCGAATGTGCTTCGTAAAAAGCTTCGCCGGATCGTGATTGCCCGGAATCTCGTAAATCTTTTTCCCGAGCCCGTCCCGAATCTCCTTGTAGACCGGATATTGCTCCTCGCGTCCCCGATCCACGATGTCGCCCAGATGCAGGACAAGATCGACGGGTTGCGCCGCAAGCTCCTCGACTGCCTGACGCCATTGTCGATCCGTTCGTTTCGCCTGGCGCGATAAAAGCGTAGATCGTTGAAGCTGCCAAAGTGTTTATAAAAACTGGAAGCGGTAAGTGTGTTCAGCATCCGCGTTCATTCCAACACGTCTCCCCAAAGTACAATTGCCATTTTGCCACATTTCATTTAAACGCGTTTGCGCTGATAAAAACGTCGCCCCAAAGGGCGCAAAATCGCGGCGTCAATGGACAGCCTCTTGCAAGAAATGAAACAGATGAAACTCGTTATTCTCTTTGGGCCCTTAGCCGTCGGAAAGATGACCGTCGGACAAGAGTTGGAAAAAATCACCGGCTTGAAGTTGTTCCACAATCACATGTCCATCGAAATCGTGCTGCCCTTCTTTGACATGAAATCAAACAGTTTCAAAAAACTGGTGAATTCGATACGGGTGCAAGTATTCGAGGAAGTGGCCAAGAGCGATCTTGAGGGTTTGATTTTTACCTACGCCTGGGAATTGGAGCAAAAAAATGACAGCGATTTCATTGACAGAATCGTCGACATATTTGAGCGCGAGAACGCCAGTGTCTACTACGTCGAAATTGAAGCCGACGTGGAAGAAAGACTCCGGCGCAATACGACGGAAAACAGGTTGACCTACAAACCCTCAAAACGCGACTTGAAGGCATCCGAGGAGGAATTGCTGGAGACAGACAGGAAGCATGTTCTCAACAACGCGGACGGCGCCTTCAAACGAAACAACTATTTCAAAATCAACAACACCCGTGTGCCCGCCAAAGAAGCGGCGCGATTGATCAAGGCGCAGTTTGAGATTACTTGATGATTTTGTAAAAATACCGCCTTCCCGCCGGTTCCGTAATTTTAGGAACCGCAAGTCAATTGGTGGTGGCGATCAGCATGTTGTGACGTCGATTCGACGTGCGATCACGCCCGTGAAATACTGAAGTATTTTCATTGCGCGGTTCAAAACTGTAGGCACATACTTTGCACGTCCAATTATTGTATCTCTTGGATTGCCTAGCGATGCAGGCGTTGTTCAGCTCCCCTCGACCGGAACTTCGTCGGGTTTTCGCTTCATTCCAGTATTCAAACTTACGGACAAAAGACCGATGAATGAGCGCATGATTTTTCAATCCCATGAAAGCACGAGTAACACAAAACACATTTCTGGGAGAGCCACAGGGGAAAACCTTTATCGACGTCGTCAATGATCCGGAGCAACCCTTTGATGAGGCGATCTGTTTTTTCGACAGCGCCGATCGCCAGCGGCGAATGGAGGAATCGGAGCTCCACCACGACCGCCCGCCGCTGTCGGGCGTTGTGCGAGAACTCGAGTCGCAACCAGTGGTCAACGAGTTCCTGGCAAGCGGACGAGCCGGATGCGGCCGACGATTTCGGCAGGCCATTGGCGTCCTGGTTCGCATGATAATGGAGCGGCGCGGGTGGCAGAAGACAGGCCGTAAGGGCTCTCTGGGGGTGCGGACCAAGCAATCGGAATCTCAGTCGACGCCCCACAACACGGGAGGGTTGGCGTTCTGGTTCCTTCGCGCCGAGCGATATGAGCGATCGGAGGGCATGCCCTTTTCGCCAGTACGCGAACAGCGCAGGAAATTCGAATCCGCAGCGAAGCGACTGCCGCGAAAGGGAAAGGTCTGACAGATCATGAGAAAGATGCGTTTATTTACCCCAGGCCCGGTTCCTATTGAAGAGCATCTGCGATCCATCGGAGCTAAACAACTACCCTACAATCGCACTGAGGAGTTTACAGAACTCACCCACGAAATTCTCCGTGGACTGAAATATGTTTTTCGCACTGAGGGTTCCGTCGCCCTCCTTACGGGCTCCGGCACGGCGGCCATGGAGGCTTCCGTTATGAATTTCCTCGGAGCCAGGGACAAGGCGCTCATCATCAATGGAGGCGTATTTGGCCAAAGGTGGTGTGACCTCTGTGAGCGGCATTCGATTCCCCACGACGTCTATACGCCGCCCCTTGGATCCGATATTGACTTGAACTATCTGGGCGACCTTGTTTTGGAAAAACGATCTACCGCGTTGTTGGCAACCGCCCATGAGACCTCAACGGGTCATTTGTATGACATTCAATCCCTGGGCTTGATCGCCCGAAACCATGGACTGTTTTTTCTGGTTGATGCAATCAGCTCCATTTGCGCCGACCCATTCCACATGGATGAGTGGGGTGTCGACGCGGCGATTTTAAGCACGCAAAAGGCTCTGGCCCTGCCGCCGGGGATGTCGTTCGTCGCGATGAACGACCGGGCGACGGCGCGATTGGCCGGGAGACAGCCAGGCATTTTATATTTCGACCTCAAGAATTGTCTGGTCAACCAAGAACGCGGCCAGACGCCCTACACTCCCGCGATTGGACTGATGTTGCAACTGGTTCAACGCCTCAGGGATATCCAAGAGCAAACCCTCCCAGCTTTGACACTGCAACACAAGGAACGGGCCGAAACTTTTCGCAGGGGTCTTGTGGGGCTTCCATTTGAAGTGTTTCCGTTTCGATCCTCGAACGCGATCACGGCGCTTTCCCGCAAGGGTATTGACGCTTCCAAGATTGCCGAGGAGTTGCGCGAGCGTTTCGACATCATCGTCGCTCCCAATGCAGGGCGCCTTAAGTCGAAGATCTTTCGCGTCGCGCATATGGGAGCTCAAGACAACGCAGATTTGACGATTTTGAACGCGGCGCTGAGGAGCGTCGCCGAATCGAACGCACACGAAAAACCCGAAAGGATTCAGATATGAAAGCGATTATTATGGCGGCCGGAGTTGGCTCTCGTCTCAACAAGGTCAACGGAGACAGGCCGAAGTGTTTGATCGAATCAAACGGGGTGACATTGATTAAAAGATCTGTGGAGCTGTTACGGCAGCGAGGCATTTCGGATATCACGGTGATTACCGGGTTTAAGAGCGAGCTCATTCACCAGGAGCTTCAGGCTCGCGTGAAATATCTTCACAATCCCTTTTTCCGAGTCACCAACAGCATTGCGTCCCTGTGGCTGGCTAAGGACATCTTGTGTGATGACGTGATTCTGATGAACGCGGACCTTTATTATGAAATAGAGGTTCTCGACACGGCGATTCGCCAAACAGGATCCGCGGTCATGCTATCTGATTCCACTCGCATTGAAGACGCAGATTTTCGTTTTGGCGTGATGGGAAACCGCATCCTGAAAACAGGCAACAAACTGTCCAATCATGAAACCGATTGTGAATATGTGGGCATTGTCCGAATTGATAAATCCTTTACCGCCACTTTTAAGAATCGTCTTGAGGAAATGATCCAGCTGGGCGATTTCAGAAACTGGTGGGAAGGCGTTCTCTACGCGTTTATCGATGAGGGAATTCACATTTTGCACAACGACGTCGAGGGAGCATTCTGGACCGAAGTCGACCACCTCGGCGATTACAACCGACTTGTTGACTGGGTCGAATCACAGGCGCGCGAGCCGGTTGAATTCGCATCGCCGTTGGAGTGCCGGCTGGAATTGATGCCCGGGGTCGCGATGTCTAACGAGGTCGCGCCATGAGCGGAAAGCTTCGGAAGTTGTGGGCCACGAAAAACAAGAATGACGAGTGGTGGTCGTCCTTCGTCACCTCCCCATTGGCAATCGTCGCCAATTGCGTGGTGGTCGAGTGGAAATGGCTGACGCCTAATTTGATCACGTTGTTTTCTTTCATCGCCGCAGTGGCGGCAGCGGCGCTGATCGTTCTCGGCGGGCAAGTGAATTTCTATATCGCCGCGGCATTGATCCACGGCAGCCACATCCTCGATTGCATGGATGGTCAGATGGCCCGTTACCGTGGCGTGTCTTCCCGGGTGGGCGGTTTTTTTGACAAGGTGACCGATCAGATTCAGGTGATTCTGTGGTTTGGAGCCCTCGGCTACGCGGCCTATCTTCAGACCGAAACCGTTCTTCCGGTGTTTCTGGCGTTTGCGGGAGTGGCTTTTTACTCTCTTCGTGGATACATAAAATATGTCGTCGTCTATATCGAGATGTCGGATGATAACGACTACTTGGAAAGAACGATGCTGGAAGCCTCTGAAGTGGAAAAAAAGAGAGTGGATGCAGCGGGGCTGGAGCATGGTGTTCTGGCAAATCTCCGATGGTTTGCAGGCGAGCAACATAAGCTGTTCCACTTCACCGAAGGGGTGTTCATTTTCATGCTGTCGGCGGCGCTAATCTTCGATGTCATGACGCCAATGCTCTGGGTATTCGCGATCAGTCAACTCGTCTTTGGAATTGCCCGATGTCTGCAACGGGGACACCATCTTTGTCACAATCGACGGGGGCAGATCCTGACTGCGGACGAAAAATAGAGGAGCCCGTCCCAGGCAGAAATTTCACTGTGAGAAAAAGCGTAACCTGACGAGAGGGGGCAAGGCGCGATGACATTCTACCACAGGCTCATTCCACCACACCGACATGAGTTTTGAGGAGCATCCTCCCACGCGCCTAGTCGGTATCGTCGCGCGCGTAAGTGACCAGTTCCCGTAGTCTCGAAATATTCGGTTCGCGGTGTTTTTGATATTTTGTTGGGTGAGGCGCTCAGCCTACCACCACGCTTAATTTCCCGGAGTGACATTCGCGCGCGGATTTCCCCCAGACGCGAAGATGAACGGCTGCCCGCCAACCAAGTCGCTTGAGACAGCGAGGGATTCCTACTGACTCAGTTGGCGAATCCTATCGGCGAATATTAGAGCTCCCGCACGGAGCGCAGCCAAGCAACTCGACGATTTTTACTGCTCGCGAGGCCTCTGGCTCATAAATCCCACGCTCCCAATTCTGGATCGTTCCACGGTGAACTCCGAACAAAATGGCAAAATGGCAACGCACGTAACCGCCAGCGTCTTCATCAACGACGACGAGCGCGGCCTGCACAAGGACTACGATGTATGGCTGGAAAAACTCGCGCCGCATGAACCGATCCGCCAATACCTGCACAACAACACCGGCGAAGACAATGCCGACGCGCACATGAAACGCCAGATCATGGGCCGCGAAGTCGTCGTCGCCATCACCGAAGGCAAACTCCACTTCGGCCCCTGGGAGCAGATCTTCTACGGAGAATTCGACGGCAACCGCAGGAAGCGCGTCCTCGTGAAGATCATCGGAGAGTAGCGCGTCGCTAGTTCGCTGCGCCGGACGGCAAAGCCAATCGCTTCTCTGCCGCAACCTCCGCGCCCAGCGGTTTGTAGCGAAGGAGCAACTCGCTCCCGGAAATCGTCGCCAACACGTAGCCCGGGCGGAACTCATCCAGATTGTAGCCGGGCGCTTTCTTCGCCTCGAGGGCGCGGTCGCGATTGTAGAGCAACGACGGAAAAATGATCTCGTGCGCGGGCGCGTGGTCGTCCCAGCCGCGGATGCCGTTGTGGAAATGGCCATGAAAGACGGCGGCGATTCGCGACTCGTGCCGTCGCATGATTTCATAGAAACCGGTCTGTCCATTCGCCGGCTTCACATACCAGGCTCGGTCCGGCGGGCGATTGGTGTGAATCGGGACATGTGTGCAGATTATCACCTGCTGCTGCGCCTTCGCCGCAGCGGCGCATTCGACCTCGATCCATTCAAGCTGTCTGCCCGCAATAAAACCATCGTGCGAATCCGAACGCGCATTGCCAAACAGGACAAAGCGAATTCCCCGATGCACAAAGCTCATATCGCCGGTCTTGCGAATGTGTTTCGCGAATAGTTCCGCAGGGTCGTGGTTTCCGGGAATTTCATAGATCGGTTTCCCCAGCTCGTCCCTAATCTCTTTGTAGATCGGATATTGTTCCTCGCGACCGCGATCCACGATGTCCCCCAGATGCAGCACGAAGTCGACGGGCATCGCCGCCAGCTCCTCGACCGCCTGGCGCCATTGGCGAGCCGGGGTCTTTGAATCGTTACGACCCAGGTGAGTATCGCTGACGATCGCGAATTGGAGTCCGGCCTCATCATTGTCGTTGTCGGCCGCCGCGCCCATCGACGCGGCGGTCATGGCAACGGCGCCGCCGCCCAGCGCGGCCATGGCGCGACGCCGGCTGACTTTCATACCGGCGCGCTGGTTGTCTTCCGTCTTGGGCATGACCCATTAAACCCACTGTCGCGCCTCGGATCAGCAACCAATTAGTCGGAAACTACCTCGCCTCCCCATTTGCCCGCGGCTTCCGCTTGACCCTTATGTGTTATAGTGATATACAACACCCAATCGCATGTTTCTCCACTTGAATCCGAACAGCGGCCTGCCGATCTACCGGCAACTGGTTCAGCAGCTGCGGGAGCGCATTGCGAGCGGGCAACTGGGCGAAGGGGAGAAACTGCCATCGGTGCGGGACCTGTCGAAGGAGATCAAGGTCAACATGCTCACGGTCGCCAAGGTTTATCAGATTCTTGAAGCCGAGGAGTTGGTGGAGAGTAGACGGGGACTTGGGACCTTTGTCGCAGTCGGCAAGGCGTCCTGGTCCCTCCGCGAAAAGCGCGAGCTGATTTCCGAGGCCGTCGAGCAATTGATCGCCGAGGCAAAACATCTGCGACTGACGGAGAAAGAATTGATCAAATTGATCGAACAACGTTTCCGAAAAACCGAAGGAGAAAAACCATGAATGACAACATCATTGAAATGAAGGGCGTCTCACGCTCATTCGACAAGGTCCAGGCGGTGCGAGAACTCGACCTCACCGTCCCGCGGGGCTGCATCTACGGTTTCCTGGGACGCAACGCCGCCGGAAAAACCACCACCATCAAAATGCTCGCCGGCCTGATCCGAGCGGACGAAGGAAGCGTCAAGGTCGTGGGCGCCGATCCCTGGGAATTCACCGTCGAGGACAAGCGAAAGGTTGGTTACGTCTCGGAAAAGGAAATGCTTCCGCCGCCCATGCGTGTCGGCGCCCTGGTCAAATTCTGCGCTCAGTTCTATCCGGACTGGGATCACGGCCTCGTCGAACGCGTGCTCAAGCGATTCCGTATCGACCCGAAATCCAAGGTCAAGACGCTCTCATTGGGACAAAATCGACAACTCGCCCTGTTGCTCGCGCTCGCCCAGCGCCCCGAGCTGCTCCTGCTCGATGAACCCGCCGGCGGCCTGGATGTCGTTGCCCGACGAGAATTTCTGGAAGAGATCCTGGAGCTCATTCGCGAGGAGGGGCGCACCATTTTCTTCTCCTCGCACATTCTCAGCGATGTCGAACGCGTCGCCGATCAGATTGGAATCCTGGCCAACGGCTCGCTGCGTTTCAACGAATCCCTCGACACGCTGAAAGAGACGGTCAAGCAGGTGCGTTTCTTCGGAGCGGAGAACGGCTTCAAAACATTCGCGCCGCCGGACGCGTTTCGGATCCGCCGCGAGAAGAATGAAGCGCTGGTCACCCTGCGCGTTCAGGCGGAAACCGATCTCGCCGAGATCGCCGGCCAACACGGCTGCCAATTCGAGATCCGCGATCTCAATCTGGAGGATTTGTTCTACGAACTGGTGCGCGACAGCGGAGACGACGCGGTCGAAGCCTACACTGGAAGTTGATATGGGCGGACGCACTATCAGTCTGGCGATCTACCACGCGCGGCTCATCCAGCCCTCCGGTTGGTTTGTGGCGATATGGATTATTTTGATCATGCCGATGGTCACCTCGTCATTTACCAACAATTCACGGGGTTACTTTCTCACCGACGGGATGTTTTTCCTTTGGACGGCGTTCCGTTGTGTTTTTGCCCCAATGTGGTTCGTCTTTACTGAAGAGGCGTTTGCAAAACAACCGGCTGGAGTCAGCGGCATGGCGCTTCCTCTCACTCGTGCGATCGACAAACGGAGTCTGTTCCGCGCCAGAATCTTGCTGGTCGCCGCCATTCTGGCATTCCCCTGCACGATGATGCTGACACTGGGATTCGGCGATCCGGACCTGAATTTGAGGACGCCGATTCGCACCTTAAAGCCAATCGAGACCCTCAGAGGCGAAGTCGAAAGAGATCACGGCCTGGTCAAACAACAGCGGCAATTGATGTATCTGGATCGGCTGCCTCAGGCCAGTCTTCGCCACCTCATGACCGCAGAACAGAAGCGGCAGCTCTATCGAATTCCCAACTACGCGCACGTCAGTCGACGGGGCGTTCTGCACATCGAAAATGGCCATCGCGACAAGATGCTGGCCGCGACCTCCCTCTCTCTCGCCGGAACGTCTATCATGATTCTTTGGGGCCTGCTCTGCACGGCTCGTTTTCCCGGTCAAAAAGGAATCTATGTCGCGATCTTTTCCATACTGGTGGTTTTCTTAATATACCAATTTGGCGGCGAGATATTCTACACCGACGCGAACCCACTCTTCGAACGAGCGTTGATTGAGTTTATGCGCGCGCCCTGGACCGGCGTCGCCCTCGCGTCCGTCCTGACATGTGCGTCGCTATTTGTAGCGGAGCGGCTTTGGCTCAGAAAGGAAGTCGTATGACGCGCGATCTCAATCTGGAGGATCTTTTCTACGAACTTGTGCGCGACGGCGGAGACGAGACGATCACGACGTCCAGAGCCTGAAAGCAACAAATCAGACGACATGCAAAACGCAAAACAATTCCTCAGTCTCATCGCCTACCAGCTCCGCATCTACCCGAATTGGATCTGGCCTATGACAACGCTCGCGATGGCCTTCGCGATCAGCACCGGGGGACTGATATTTTGGAAAGATCACTTTACGAGACACATCGTGGACGGCCCGTTCCCGTTCAGTTTTTTGGGGAGCATGTTTCTCTGAATCTGCCTGGTCCATATTACAGCGCCTGAGCCGTATCTTCGGAAACTCATGTCTATCGAGCCGTTTACTGCGTTCCCGGCGACACGGGCGTTTAACCGCTCGCTGTTGATTCGATCGCGGTTGGCAATCATAACGGTAATCGTGTCAATTCCGTGCCTTACCTGGCTGACAGTCGCGGCTTTCAATCCCGATCTGGATCTCAAGGCTTCCCGCGCCTTCCGGGAGGCAGCGAAAAATCCCGACAGACTTGTCGTTGCCGATGCGACACATCTGCGGCAGAGGCGGTATCTGACCATGCTCCCCGGCTCCCACGTAAAGCCGTATAGCTCACTCACACCGGAGTTCCTAGAGGAATTCGACATCCAGATCGACTTTGGCAAATACCTGAACGATCGGCTCATCATTCCAAACGGCCGAATGCAACAGGCCCATTGGCATTGCGCCGTGCTTCTGCTTGCATCGAGCCTCGCCCTTCTTTTCGCTGTGCTCGTCGCTCCAAACCTGGATCGGCCGTTTCGCATAGGGCTGGCGATCGCCGCCGGACTCGTGCTCTGGCTGCTCGTTTTCCCGCCCCTGCTTTATAATCCCCAGCTCGCCGAAAAGACGTATGAAGGCTGGATGATTCAGTTTATGAACCACTCATTGGCGGGCGTCACATGCGCTGCGGCGGCGTTCGCTCTTACCGTCCCATTGACGGAGAAAATCTGGATGAGAAGGGAGATGCCATGATTTCCCATGCGCCGAAAACAACCTCCGGAAGTCTTGGACGAATTCTCGCATTGGCCCGTTTCGAACTGGGAAATCTCCCGCTTCAGTTCTCCTGCACCAGCTCCGTATTGGCCGGCCTCATGCTGTGCCTGTCCACTTCCGACAGCGCCCAGTTCGTTTATCTTTCGTTCCTTCTTGTCGGGGCAGGAGCCCTTCATGCAGGGACGACTTCAACGGCCCAATTCCTGATCGCCGCCCCAAGCTGGGCTCCAATGACAAAAGCAAGCGCCGTAGCGACGTTGGAGTTTCTCCTGACCAGGCCCATCGAAAGGACAACACTTCTTCGAGCTCGATCTGTGGCGATCTACGCCATCGCGGCGGCGCCATTCCTGTTTGCCTGGATCGTGTCGGAATTCGATCCTCAACTGCGGGTCGAAACCATGATGGCTGAATACTTCACCATCGGACCGTCGATCGACGCCTATCCGGCCGCCCTGGGCGAAGCGTGTAAATACTACCCTCCGAAGGGACACTCCAACTCCAGCCTCCTGATCTTCGAGCGTGGCAAGCCCATGATTGCGATGCTCTTCGTCACAAGCAGCATTACTCTGGCAAGTCTTTTCCAATGGGGCATGCTCCCTCCCTTTCAAACTAGGCGAAATCGAGTCCTCATCATCGCGGGAATTATCGCAATGATCGCGCTTGCCGCGTCAGGGAAGTTTGGAGATTTTTTCAATCGACTATTCCTTCTGATCATTACGTATCAATGGACCTTTCTGGCGTTGTCAATCATTCTCGGCGTCGTGCTTCAACGGGCAGCGGAACGCAACTACGAACAAATGGAGGCATGAGCCATTCACCGGCATTATCAGTTCCGTCGTTGGGCCTGGTGTTGGGCGCCCTCATCGGCGTTCTGTTCATAGGCCGCCCCTTCCCCGGTGCGGCCGCAGCTCCCAAAGTCCACGATGAGCGACTCCAATTGACGCTCTTCCCCGGGGGGCTCAATCAGGCGATGAATTTCGCGTTCACGACCGAGGGCGTCACGCGACATTTCAATGGCTCGAAGATCACCGGCTACGCCGCGTCCAAACGATCGCTGATGCCAGGACGCAATTCAATTTTTAGACTGGCCAGCTACTGTGAGAACGTCCGACTGCCGAAGGAAGTCAGAAACCGGTGGGGCGAGAGTCCTCGCGAGCTCATTTCAACGCTCTGAAAGAGCGGCAGAGTCTTTGATTCCTTCGGAATACTGATTTGGGCTCGCGGGGACTCTCGCCCCACCACCCATTGAATTCCTTCGGTTAAACAGCTCTCTCAATAAGTGGTGTGATCCCCCAATCGGGGCCTGGGAAGGCCTCTCCCCCAAGAATTCCAGAAATTGACCTGCGCCCCTGATGCCCGACGGACTGGAGAATGCCTTGACGGTTCACGATTTCCGCGATCTGTTGGCTTTTCTTAAATCGCTCAATTAACGCCCGATGAAACGTCGTATCCCTTCGCCCTCCTCCGCCCTTCTGGCCGCGTGTTTGCTAATCGCCGCCTTCGCGGATCCTGCCGTCGCCGCCTTTGGCTCCAAGAAAAAAGAGGAAAAGAAAGGCCCCGTCATCGTCGGGTTCCTGCCCGATTATCGCACGGAGGCAATCGACCAGATCCCCTTCGAATACCTGACCGACGTGATCTATTTCTCGATCGCGCCGAAATGGAACGGGGAACTCGACCTGAGCCACTTGAACAAGTCCGCGCTGAGATCCGTCGTCGGGAAGGCGAAACGCAGGAACGTCGACATCTACATTTGCGTTGGCGGATGGAATCGATCCGGAACCTTTTCCGCCATGGCCGGCAACAGCGCGGCGCGGCACCGCTTCGCCTGGGATCTCGCCGAGTTCTGCAAACGCAATCGA
>JBLHKZ010000064.1:0-23665 GCA_047618185.1 Limisphaerales bacterium | reverse complement strand
GGCTTGGGATCGAAGAGCTCCAACTGACTCGGCCCGCCGGCCTGAAACATGTAGATGACATTCTTGGCCTTCCCGCCAAAGCGAGAAGGCCGCGGCGCCATTGGATTGATCCCGGCTGTGGGCGCGGCGGACGCCTGTTCGCGATTGAGCAACGAGCCCAGCGCCATGGCGCCCACGCCCATCCCGCAACGTTCAAACAACTGACGCCGCGTGATACGGCGCAGGATTTCCGTTTCAAGTTCTTCAGATTGATTCATTTTAAAACCACTGATTTTTTTGACCGCGGATCACGCGGATTTCACGGATAGCGGAATTGCATTAATTTTCTCATCCGTGTCATCCGCGTAATCCGTGGTTAAATGCATTTTTCATTCACGGGTGATGAATTCGTCCAGGTTGATGATCGCGCGGGCAGTTGAGGTCCAGGCGGCGGCTTGCGCGTAGTTCTCGGCGACGTCCCCCGCCTCGCCCGCGATCTTGCTGGCGGCGGCGACGTCTGATTCAAAGTCCTTCAACTGCGCCTGGTAAAAGCCATGCAGCCGCTCGCTCTCATCGATGGCCGGCGGCCGGGCCATGGCGAGTCGAAACAAGTGGGTGATTCGCTCGCGGTCCGTCCCCCCGGACTCGCGCAACGTCCGCGCCGCGAGCGCCTGCGCCAGCTCAAATATCCCCTCATCGTTCGAGAGCGTCAGCGATTGCAACGGCGTGTTCGATCGTACCCGCGCGGTGCAAACCTGGCTCAGATCCGGAGTGTCAAAAGTCGCCAGCATGGGAAACAACGCGCTGCGGTAAAAGAAGGTGTACATCGTACGGCGATACTTGTCCTCGCCGGGGCTCACGTTCCATTTCTTTTTCACCTGCGTGAAATTGTAGACCCCGCCCGGCTGTGGCGGATGCACGCTGGGGCCGCCGATCTTCCGCGAAAGTTTCCCCGAAGCGGCCAGCGCCAAATCGCGAACGATCTCAGCGTCCACCCGCAAACGAGATTGCCGCGCATACCACTTGTTCGACGGATCGGCCTTCGTCAGATCGGGACGGGCATTCGAACTTTGCCGATAGGTCGCCGAAGTCAGGATCGTCCGATGCATTTCCTTCATCGACCAGCCGCGACGCATGAACTCGCTGGCAAGCCAATCGAGCAGTTCCGGATGGGTCGGCGGCGTTCCTTTCGTTCCGAAATCGTTGTCCGTCCGAACCAGGCCCTTGCCAAAATGATGCATCCAAACCCGGTTGACAGCGACGCGCGCGGTCAACGGATTGTCATCACGCACCAGCCACCGAGCCAGATGAAGCCGGCTCCGATCCTTGAGCGGAGCCTGCATCGCCGGCAGCACGGCCGGCGTCCCCGGGCGGACCGGATCGCCCTTGCGAAGGAAATCCCCACGAATATGGACGCGGCTATCACGCGGCTTGGCCATCTCGCGCATGACCATCGTCGCGACGCCCACCCCATCGTGCTTCGATTTCTCCGACTTGATCCGGTCATAAGCGGCGGCGAGCGCGCGCCTTCCGGCATCCTGATTGCGGAATTCGGTCAGCAGCAATTCGGTCTGCTTCTTCGAACGTTTGGCGACGGGCGACTTGAGGGCGGCGAGCAGGGCTTTGGGATCGCTGGATGTCAGCAGTTCCGGCGGCGCGTCCGTCACGGACAACGCGAACCGCCCGACCAGGTAATTCTTGTTCCGAGGATTCTCATGCCGAAGCGTAAACTCCAGACTCTTCCCGCCAATTTCAATCGGCGCATCAGGAACAAAGAACGCCCAGTGCGGCTCGTTCATTATCTTTTTCGACTTCTTGTCGACATTGATCGCCCAGGCCGTTTCAGGATTCCCGTCGATCAGATAATCGACCGAAAACTTCGGCTGCGCGTGATCGCCGATCGCGCGTGTAAATTTCACATTTCGGTCGCCCACCTTCAGTTCAAACTCCGTCAGCACGAAGTTACCGTTGCCGGCAAGTCCGGGACCTTTCTTGGGAAGCGACTCGTGCGTCAGCACATCCAACCGAACCGCGGTCACTGTCGTGAAATCGCTGCCCGCGCGAACGATGTAGTTATCCTTGGGCGGGTGCTTGGGCCCGACCAGCAAGGACTTGTCATCGAGTTTTATGATGTCCGCCTTGCCCTCGGTTCCAAACTCCTCGGGGTCCAATCGACGCCATACATCGCCGGAAGGCTTGCGCTGCAAGAATGACGATTCCCAGGCGGCTTGTTCCTTCGCATGCAGGCGATCGTATCCCGCGAGCTTGTCGCTGGCAGCCTTCAACCGCGCCGCAATTTCTCGCGCTTTGAATTCGTGTCCGGGTGGGCGCAGGCGGACCGTCGGCCCGGTGTTATTCACGTCTTCGGTCGTATTGAAAAAGGCGTACAGCTGGTAATATTCGCGCTGAGTAATCGGATCGAATTTGTGCGTGTGGCATTGGGCGCAGCCGACAGTCAGGCCGAGCCAAACCGCGCCGGTGGTGTTCGCCCGATCGACGACTGACTCCACGCGAAATTGCTCATTGTCCGTGCCGCCTTCCTGGGCAATCAGTGTGTTCCGGTGAAATCCTGTCGCGACAAGCTGATCGACAGTCGGCTTCGGCAGCAAGTCCCCGGCAATCTGCTCGATGGTGAATCGATCAAAGGGCATGTCGTCGTTAAGGGCCTTGATCACCCAGTCGCGATACGGCCACATGGTGCGCGGATTGTCGAAAGTGTAACCATGCGAATCCGCGAAGCGCGCCTGGTCCAGCCAATGCCGTCCCCAGCGTTCGCCGTAGTGGGGATTATCGAGCAGCGAATCAACCACGCGCTTGAAGGCCTCCGGAGATCGATCGTTTACAAAGGCGTCCACGGCTTCGATCGAAGGCGGCAGTCCGATCAGATCGAAATAGGCGCGCCGAATGAGAGTATGCCGATCCGCCTCAGCTGATGGCGTCAGTCCTTCTTGCTCAAGCCGACCCAGGATGAACTGGTCAATGGGGTTGCGAACGAACGCCCCATTCTCAATCGCCGGCGGATCCACGCGGCGAATCGGTTGAAAGGCCCAATGCTCGCTGCGGGTTGGCTCAACCTCTTTGCGATCCGGAAACTCCGCGCCCGAGTCGATCCAAGTTTGGAGCAAAGTAATTTCCGCCGAAGTCAGCGAGTCGCCTTTGGGGGGCATCCGTTTTTCCTCGCCCGCCGCGCCCGAGACGCGACGAATCAACCGGCTCTCAACGCCCTTGCCCTCAACGATCGCCGCGCCGGAATCCCCGCCGAGGAGCAAGCCCTGCCTGTGATCGAGGCGAAGCCCGCCCTTCTGCTTGCCCGAGCCGTGGCAATCCCAGCATCGCTTCGACAACAGCGGCTCAATATCTCGCGAAAAATCGATTAGCTGTGCAGCGGACAAGGAATTCGCCAACGTCGCGGAGAACAACCCGGCAGCAATGAAAACGCCAACATGGGCAAAGGGAACCCGACTACTGAAAAACCTGGATATCATACGATCCATGGCATTGTTAAGGCTCGGAAACAGATTGCAAAACAAATCGCGGAGGCAATCGAGCTTCCACGGGATCGAACGGGCGTCCGCGCCGTCGCCAACGTCACGCCGGCCGAATATCAGGTCTGTTACAACGCTGCCGAATAAAACTCGCTCAACTCAGCGGCCGTTGTTGAACAGGATGTGCGTGCCGCTCTTGCCGGCAACCGCGATATCCAGGCGACCGTCGCCATTCAAATCCGCCGTGCGAATCTGAAGACCGATGCCGACGCTCCCCTCCTCGATCGTATGCCGGGTAAACTTACCCGCCGTGCGATTCCATTCGTAGTAGTAGATGCAGGGCTGTTGCTTGCCGCCCGGGTCATTGCCGTTGTGCGCGTAGACCCGCTTTCCAGTGATCAGCTCGTCCTCGCCGTCGCCATCCAGGTCGGCAAAGTGCAGCGCGTGCGGCTGGGAAAAGGTGTCGTCGATCGTGTGCTGCTTGAAGTTCAGCTTGCCGTCCGCTTCCGGCGCGAGTTGCTCGTGCCAATGCAGACCAAAGGCATGCCCCATGCCGGCGAGAATGTCATTGCGTCCGTCGCCGTTCATATCGCGCACCAACACCGGCACACTCGCGTGAATGAGCCACTGTTGGTGAAACTTCCACTCTTTGGCAAAAGGATCGCCTTTGGGCCGTTCGTACCAACCTTCCTGAAACAGCACATCCTCCAACCCATCGCCATTCAAGTCGCCAAATCCGAGGCCGTGTCCATTCCGTTCGGAGCTGATTACCAATTTTTTCAGCGAAGGAACTTCCTGCATCTCCTTGACCGTCTTATTGCCCTTTTTCTGCTCCACTTCACGAGTCTCCGTGATCAGCTTCCAGGCGACAAGCGGCTGATCCTTGCCCCAGCTGTTCACCACCCATTCGGGAACGCCGTCGCCATCGAGGTCGTGCATCAACTGGCCTTCGTTGCGTGAATAGCCCGTGTCCTTGAGCAGATGCTTCGGCCACATCTTGCCCATGCGCAGCCCTTCTGCCTTCGGGTTTTCATACCAGTGAACTTCCGTCGGCAGAAAGGAGCCGGCGATCACGTCGGTCCAGCCGTCTCCATTGACGTCATGGGCGTAGTCGCCATTGCTTTCGACGTAACCATTCCAGTCTTCAATCGTGCGCACCGGCCGCGCGACAAAATCAGGAGCCGCATACCAGCTGCGCCCGGCGATCACGTCCAACTTGCCGTCCTTGTTGAAATCCGCGATGTCGATGCCTTCGTTGCCGTCGACAGCCAGGGCCTTCACGGTCCATTTAAGCGAGCCCTGGCTTGCGGCCGCGAGAGCGCAGTCCTGAACAAACGAGGTGAGCAGAATGGCTCCGGCCGCAAGAGCCAGGCCGCGAGCGTTTCGAGAAATAAATAGTTTTATCATGGGGAGTGAATTCGTTTTAAGAGACGAGGATATTAGAAGCCGTCCCCGCCCATGTCATTCACGGAAATTCATTTTCGACGCATTCCCGTTTCGACATCGCCATTGCCCCCGACATTGCCTACGCACCGAAATCATGAAAACACACGTGGTCATGGCCGCCGCCGAGTAATTTGGAGTTTTAAATCAGTTCCATACCCTCCCAAATCACATTTTGTGCCACCGAACCCAGCCGTCTCCCCGTTTCCGACTTGAACGTCAACGCCGGCGAGGAAATCCCGCCCCATAACAAACCCAAAAACTGAATTCACTTCATCGGTGAATAGTCCGTCGGCTTCAGCGTGAGGGATTGCACGCCGCCTTTGATGAGCAGCTTCCCATCGGCCTCCGACGCGTCGCGGGCGGACTTCCACCGGGGATCCTTGCTGAACGCCTTTCGAGCGACCACCCTGCCCTCGATGCTCTTGTGCGCGATCAGGTAGACGAGCTTGTTATCCCGTCCCTTGTCCTCATCCATCGGAATCCAGTATCCGACATTCTGGATTCCGTGTTGGGTGAACAGCTCAACGGTGTGATCACGAAACCTTGCGTGCAAGCCGGCCAGTTTGCCCGGATTGGTCGTGTAGGTGCGGAGCTCGAACAAGCGCTCGGGAGATGCGACGCTGGATTTTGAAAACATCGAATATTCGGCAGACTTCAAAAAAACGCTCTCGACCCGCTTGACCAATTTCCCGTCAGCGATGGAGGTCTGGTAAGCCGCCTTCCATGCCGGGTCGCCTAAGAACCCTTTCCATGCCTTGCCCCGGGCGGCGCGACTGGGATAGGCGAGTAGGTAGACCAGCTTGTTCTCCGCATTGTCGAGCGGAACCCAATAGCCCACATTCGTCATTCCGTGCTTCTCAAAGAGCGCCACGGTGTGATCGCGGAATCGCGCGTGCAGACCGTCGAGTTTTCCCTCGTTCGCGTAATACGTGCGCAGTTCAAAACACCGCGTGTCCGTTTCGGCCGCGCCGGCCAGGCTGGGCGACAGCGCCACGGCGAGGAGGATGGCAATCAAGAGATTCGAAGCGAGGGATGGAAGATTTTTTTTCATGACGTTGATTTTCAAAAGCGTTCGCCATCGCGCCGGAAAATTGGAATTCTGTCAAAAGAAAAGCGGCGGCGAAATCGGGGCCAAATCACGCATCGCATTCGGCCGATTCCGGGGGAAGCCGCCGACGCACAATTTCAGCCAGCATATCGGGACGGTAGGGCTTGGGCAGGAAGTCATATCCTTCGGTCAGTTGGATGCCCTTGTTGTTGATCCCCACACTATACCCGCTGGTGTAGATCACCGGGAGCCCCGGGGCCATGCCGAGGAGTTCCTCCGCCAGCTCAAAGCCTGAAATGCCGCCGGGCATAACGACGTCCGTCAGTAACAATCGAACGGCATCCGATTCGCGGCGCCACAGATCGAGCGCCTCTTGTCCATCGGAAGCGACAAGGACGCTGTAGCCGTAGCGTTTCAATACGGTTGCGACCAAATCTCTCAAGGCCGGTTCGTCCTCAACGACGAGCACAACATCGCTGTTTCGTACGACATCGACCGCCTTCTCCGGCGACTTTACGGCTTCGTCGGTTGGTCCTGGCTCCAACGGAAAATGAACCGTGAAGGTCGTCCCTTCACCCAGCTTACTGTCGACGGAGATTCGGCCCTTGTGCTGGTTCACGAGGCCATAGACCGTTGCCAACCCCAACCCCGTTCCCTTGCCCACCTCCTTCGTCGAGAAAAACGGCTCAAAGATCCGCGGCAGCGATACGGGATCGATCCCCTCACCCGTATCGGAGATTCTCAGGCGCACGAATCCGTTGGCTCCGACTGCGCCCGCAGAATCATCGGCCGGTTGCAGGCGGGTCTCCAGGGTGAGCGCGCCGCCGCGAGGCATGGCGTCGCGAGCGTTCATGGCCAGGTTGGTGACGATCTGCCCAATCATGCCCGTGTCGGCGAAAATAGGGGCCGGACCATCACAAAATTCGCAGCGCAACTCGATCCCCTCGACGAGCAGGCTCTTCAACATGCTCGCGATGGTGTCGAGTTCCTGGTTCAGATCGATCCGGCTGAGCGTCATCACCTGCTTGCGACTGAAGGCAAGCAATTGGCGGGTCAGTTCCGCAGCGCGATCACTGGCGCGGGTGATGTGTTCAAGCGACTCGCGCTTAACGGAATCCAGGCCCTCGTCCTCCGCCAGGAGACTCACGTGTCCTTTCACAATGGTCAGGATATTATTGAAATCATGGGCGACGCCCGCGGCCAGCTGACCCACCGCCTCCATCTTCTGAGAATGGCGGAGCCGCTCTTCCAGACTAAGCCGCTCGGTGATGTCAAAGCAGCTGACCAACAAGCCCGAGCTGGAACTCAGCTCGATCGTTTCGGCCGAGAGCAGATACTCCCGCCGTTCGCCATGCTTTGTCAGCAGCGCGCATTCCAGGTCCCTTACCACGCCGTGCCGATTGACCATCGCGATGAATCGCGCATGTTCCTGTGAGCTCTCCCAGAGCCCCAGATCTTGAGCCGAATGGCCGACCACTTCATCGCGACGGTATTCTGAAACACGAAAAAAGGTCCGATTGGCGTCGACGAATTTCCCGTCCTCCAACGAAATTGAACACAGCGGGACCGGACTGGCGTGAAAGGTCGTCGAGAACCTTTGTTCGGACTGCCGCAGGTCTTCGAGCGTTTGTTTTCGTTCGTCGATATTTACCATGCATCCCAGCGTCCCGACGATCTCGCCATCCGGATTCCGAAACGGAGCGGCGTAAACTTCCGACCAGAATTCCGAGCCATCCTTGCGGCACAACCGAGTTTCGTAGCGTTCGGAGACGCCAGCCATGCAATCGCTATTCCGATGACGGGCTAAATCCCAGCTGTCCTCGGGCTGAAGCAGCTCGTAGGCCGGTCGCCCAATCAGGTCCTTGAGATCAAATCCCGTCAGCTCGGTCATCCGTGAGTTGGCATAGAGCACACGATTCTCAAGGTCGGTGATGGTGATGCCCTCGCCCAACCCATCGGTCACGGTCCGAAACCGAATCTCCGAGGCGCGCAACGCCTCCTGCGCCCGGACACGCGTCAAAGCGCCGGCGGAGTGATCGGCCAGGGCCTGAAGCAGTTTCAAATCCTCCGCCGTGTAGGCGTCGTGCGTGTAGCTCTGGATCGAAAGGATACCCACCGGTTTGCCTTGACTCCGACACGGCACGAACATCAACGAAGCCGACAACCGATCCTCGAGGCCAAACGGCATCAGCCCATGACTCGATTTCAGATCGCGAGGTCTGAGCACGAGTTGTCCCTTCTCGTTCAAGACGCTCCGCTTGAAATCCGAGATGGCTTTATCGTATCGGGTGACGTCCTGTTCCTTGATCTTCCCAGCATCCGTCTCAAAAACGATGAGCTCTTCGATTTCTCCGCGTTCTTGATCATAGAGATTCAGAAAACAGGAGTCCCAGCCCAGCAGTCGTTGCGCCGCATCAACGATGACTCGGCCCACTTCCTTGCGGGACGAGGCAGCGCTCAATTGTCCGCCGAATTCAGAGAAGGTCTCCTCGCGCTCCAATCGCGAACGAATCACTCCAGTATGCTCGCGCAACTTGCGCCGAAGGGACCAGCCCCAACCCACCGCGGCGCCAACCGCCAGAGCCAGAGCGACCAACACCAGCGTGGCGGGCTGCGCGGTCCAGAACGGCAGCCCGGCCAGAACGCGTGAATCCGCCACCTTGCGCCTCGCGGATTCCGGCTCAAGACCGAATTTCCCAATTTCCACAATCGACATTGTCGACGCCTGCAAGGCGCCGACGGCTGCGGCTTCATCAGGATCGTTATAGGTGACGATCGCCTCCAGAGAAACCGGCCGACGTCTCGTCGAGTCTTCCGCCGATAGCGCGCGAATCTCGCCGACCGAACGAAGCGGCGCGATCGTGTTCTCCCCCGGTTCCGCCGCGCTTAACTGGGCGGGAAACAACGAGCCTGCCATCAAGGACGCCGCCAATAATCCCGCGCCCACTCGCATCTTTATGATTCCATTCCAGCACATTACGCGCTCGTCATCCTACGCTCGATTCGACTAACAAAGTCAGCCTTACCGCACCGGCGACGAAAAACAACGAAAACGCGCGTGAATTCAGCCGCAACGGCCCACTCCGCACAAAGCGATTGCGCTTGAACAATCGGCCCGCGCGTCGATCATTCGCGCCGCTAATCTCATGTCCGCAAACATCGACACACTCGGCATCATCGCCGGCAGCCGCACCCTGCCCTTTCTCTTGGCCAGACAGGCGCGTGACATGGGCGTGAAGCGACTCGTTGCCGTCGCCTTCGATAAAGAAACCGATCCAGCCCTGACCGATCTGGTCGACGAGATTGTCTGGCTGAAAGTCGGCCAACTTTCCAAAATGATCCGCGCCTTCACGGATCGCGACGTGGCCCAATGTGTCATGGTCGGTCAAATTGCCCCCAAGAATCTATTTCATCTTCGGCCCGACCTGCGCGCGGCCAAGACCCTCCTCACGCTCAAGGAGAAGAACGCCCACACGCTATTCGGCGCGATCGCCGATGAACTGGGCAAAGACGGCGTCGAACTCGTGGCGGCGACGCCCTGGCTCGAACCGCTCATGCCGGGCGCGGGATATTCCATCGGTCCTCCCTTGAGCGAACAGCAACAGGCGGACGCGGAGCTTGGCTTCAGAATCGCCAAAGAAGTTTCACGCCTCGACGTCGGCCAGATTGTCGTGGTCAAGAATGGTACCGTGCTCGCAGTGGAAGGATTTGAAGGCACAGACGCCTGCCTCCAAAGAGGCGGAGAACTTGCCGGCAAGAAAGGCGGCGCCGTGGCCGTCAAAGTCGCCAAAAAAAATCACGATCTTCGATTTGACATTCCGTGCATAGGACCCCAAACAATCAGGGCCTGCGCGGCCGTCCGTATTTCGGCGCTCGCGTTGGAGGCTGGAAATACCCTGCTCCTCGAACAGGAATCCTGTGAGGAATTGGCCCGGTCGAATAAACTGACCGTCGCGACCATCGGATGACTCCGCTGGTCGATTGACGGTCACACGAATCCCGACTTGCATCGCAAGAATCTGAATTATGCTTACTTGTCACGAACTGATGGGTTTCATGTCGCCGGAACTGGCGACGGAAATCGTTTCTTCCACCTACGAAAACGATCGCGAACTCTATAAGGCAACGCTGACTTCCGTCGCCGAGGCCCGCAAAGTCCGTTCCATTTTCATGCAACGACAACCGCGTGAAAAGCGCGATCGAACCGTCGTGCAGACCCTCGCCCGCCCCAATATGGAAATGGTCGCCGGCGCTCTTTTGCGCGGCTGGCTTATCAAGAATCACCAGGATCTGCTCGAGACCTTTCTCACGTCTCTGAGCATCGATCACAAGGAGGGCATGGTCGAGGACCTGCCCGACCAGGTCGACGACGACAAAGTCAAAACGGCCGTGGAGAAAATCCTGGAGAACAACACCCCGGAAGTGGTCGCGGTCTACCTGCACGCGTTCAATTCCATGAACGACACGCGCTGGGAAAATCTCGACGAGATCCTGGCGTCTGACGAACGCCTGCAGCTCGCCTAACGCGCCTCACACCCGATGCCGCCGGGGCTGTTCTCCTGAAAAAACGCCAAGATTCTACTGGCAAGCGCCCGGCTCTCCAGTATCGTGTCCGCTCTTTTTCAAAAAATACCGATATGGAACCGACAGCAGACATCGCTCTAATAGGCTTGGCCGTCATGGGTCAGAACCTCATTCTGAACATGAACGACCACGGATTCACCGTCGTCGCCTACAACCGCACCACGGAAAAGGTCGACCGCTTCCTGGCCAACGAGGCCAAAGGAACGAAAGTCATCGGCGCGCACTCAATCGAAGAGATGGTCAAACACCTCAAGAGCCCGCGCCGCGTCATGATGCTCGTCAAGGCCGGCCAGCCCGTCGACGATTTCATCGAGAAGATCATCCCCCATCTGGAGCCCGGCGACATCATCATCGACGGCGGCAATTCGCTTTACGAGGACACCATTCGCCGCACCAAACACGTCGAGTCCAAAGGTCTGCTCTACATCGGAACGGGCGTATCCGGCGGTGAAGAGGGCGCGCGACGCGGCCCTTCGATCATGCCCGGCGGGTCCAAAGAAGCGTGGCCCCACGTGAAGGATGTCTTTCAGGCGATTTCCGCCAAGGTCGATGACGGCGTCCCCTGCTGCGACTGGGTCGGCGAAGACGGCGCCGGCCATTACGTGAAAATGGTTCACAACGGCATCGAATACGGCGACATGCAGCTGATCTGCGAGGCTTACAATCTCATGAAAACCGGCCTCGGCATGACTGCCGACGAGATGCACGACGTCTTCACCGAGTGGAACAAGGGCGACCTCGATTCCTATCTCATTGAAATCAGCCGCGACATTCTCGGCTTCAAGGACGAGGACGGCGAGCCCTTGGTTGAGAAGATCCTCGACACCGCCGGCCAAAAAGGAACCGGCAAGTGGACCGTCATATCCTCCGCCGAGTTGGGCACGCCCATCACACTCATGGGCGAGGCCGTTTACGCTCGTTGCGTCTCGGCCCTGAAGGACGAACGCGTCAAGGCTTCCAAGAAGCTTCGAGGCCCCAAGCCGACCATCAAAATCGACCGGGCCAAATTCGTGGAGCAAATCCGCCAGGCGCTCTACGCGTCGAAGATTATTTCCTACGCGCAGGGCTACATGCTCATGCGCGCCGCCGCCGAAGAATACAATTGGAAGCTCAACTGGGGCGGCATCGCCCTGATGTGGCGCGGCGGCTGCATCATCCGCAGCCGCTTCCTCGGCAAGATCAAGGAAGCCTTCGACAAACGTCCGCGCCTGACCAATCTGCTGCTCGATCCTTTCTTCAAGGGCGAAATCCGCAAGAGCCAGGTCGCATGGCGAAATGTTGTCGCGGTCGCCGCCAAGAAAGGCATCCCCTGCCCGGCCTTCAGCACGGCCCTGTCGTTCTACGACAGC
This sequence comes from Limisphaerales bacterium, assembly GCA_047618185.1. Taxonomy (GTDB): domain Bacteria; phylum Verrucomicrobiota; class Verrucomicrobiia; order Limisphaerales; family JAYPEY01; genus JAYPEY01. The sequence continues at coordinate 11,774 of JBLHKZ010000064.1, read as the reverse complement.
ATCCGCGCGGAACGGCTCCCGGCCAACCTGCTTCAGGCCCAGCGCGACTATTTCGGCGCCCACACCTACGAGCGGATCGACAAGCCCCGCGGCGAGTTCTTCCACACCAACTGGACCGGCCGCGGCGGCGACGTGTCGTCGACAACTTACGACGCCTGATTCGAAATTTGAAATTCATATGAGCGATCCGGCCCAGGTCCTGAAAGACTTTCAACCCACGAAAGAATTCTTCATCGGCATTGACTCCGATGGCTGCGTATTTGACTCCATGGAGATCAAGCACAAGGAGTGCTTTGCCCCCATGTTCATCAAGCACATGGGCCTCCAGGCCGTCAGCAAGTACGCCCGTGAAGTTTGGGAATTCTGCAATCTCTATTCGAAGGCGCGTGGCTCGAACCGTTTTCCCGAGTTGGTCATGGCATTGGACTACATTCGCGAGCGCCCCGAAGTGCAGGCGCGAAACGTGGATGTCCCCAGCTTCCCCGCCCTGACCGAATGGATGGAGCGCGAGACCAAGCTTGGCAACGCCACCCTCGCCGCCGAAGTCGAAGGCGGCAACGACGGGCTCAAGCAGGTCAAAGTCTGGTCCGACGCCGTCAACGTCGCCGTGCTGGACATCGTCCATGGCGTGCCGCCCTTCCCGCTGCTTCGCGAAAGCCTGCAAAAGATGCAGGCCAAGGCCGACGCGATGGTGATTTCCCAAACCCCCTGTGACGCGCTCGAACGCGAATGGGCCGAGAACAACATTTCGGAATTTGTCAGCGTCATCGCCGGACAGGAAATGGGCACCAAGACCCAGCACCTTGAATTCGCCGCCAAAGGCAAGTATCCCGACGAGAAGATCCTGATGATCGGTGACGCCCCCGGCGACCGCAAAGCCGCCAAGGCCAACGGCGCGCTCTTCTTCCCGATCAATCCGGGCAAGGAAGAGGCCTCATGGGTGCGTTTTCATGATGAAGCGCTGGATAAGTTCTTCGCGGGCGAATACGCCGGCGAATACGAAGCGGCGCTGATCGAGGAATTTGACGCCTGCCTGCCGGAGAATCCGCCTTGGAAAACGTCGTAAACCTCGCCGGCGAGTTTGCCTCGCCAATAGTGCGCTAATACAAGCCGCACAAAATCACCGCTCGTCAGAAGAGGCGCCCGACCCCACTCTGTTTCCGACGTGACGACGCCAAAGAATTCGCTGTTTGAGGCCATTCGCGATGGAGAATTCTCCATCGCGCAATCTATCCTGGGAGAATCGCCTCATCTCATCGATGCGACAAATGACTTCGGTTTCACCGTTCTTATGACGGCCGTCTCCTCGATGGAGCGCACGCAGTCATTCATTCAGTGGATCATCGAGGCGGGCGCGAACGCCAACGCTCAGACCGACGAGGGTTACAATGCCTTGCACTGCATGGTCGACGTCGACGGACCGACCGGCAGCGGATCGATGCCGGGTGAAATTGCGTGCCTTCTCGTCGCGGCCGGGTGCGAGATCGAAGCCAGGCAACACTGGGGCTGGACGCCATTGATGCGAGCGGCCGTGGAAGGCACAGCGGATGAACTGCAGGCGCTCGTCGACGTGGGAAGCGACGTCAACAAGTCATTCCCTTTCGAGACTTATCCGGAATTCCTCCGAGGCCGAACAACCCTCATGGCCGCGATCGTCGATCCCGCGAAGACAGCGATCCTGATCAAGGCCGGAGCGAATCTACTGGCCATCGACGCCCACGGCCAATCCGCTCTTGAACACGCTCAGGATTGTTTGGAGAACTGCGCGGAGAACCCGGTCGACACTGCGGAGCTTCAACGGGAAATGCGTGAGACTGCCACCGCCGAGATCCTTCGTATGGCGTGCAAATCGGGCCTCGACCCGACGGCCTCCGTCTCTCCTGATGAGAATTCGCTGAAAAGCCTGATGGAATCCACGACTGAAGCCACCTTCGGCGACCTCGATTCGTTCGACTTCGAGGCCAGCGTCAAAGCCTCGATCGAATTGATCCAAGCGGCGGCGTTTCAGAAACAAGAAAATCCCGGCGCCTGATTTCTGAAGCGCGCGCAATCATCTGCTGCGCCATCCCGAAGCGTCGATGCGCTTGATCTCTGCGTCGATGTCCTTGCCCTCATAGAAAGAAAGCCACCCCTTCAGTCTGCGAGTCTCCCCGGGCGGCACATCGGGAAACTGCGGATCCGAATGCAGGCAGGGGCAGCGGGCATTGGCCCAAGGGCGCACGCACGGGTCCCACGCGGTAATCACCCATCGATCGCCCGTCGACGAACGAACCGCCGCGTAGGGATTGGACAACATCTTGTTCGCGTTGTCGCGTTCATCAAAACCCTTCGCGCCTTTGAGCATCACGCAATTCTGCACTCGCAGGCCGGTCAGTGTAATTTTCGTCCCGTTCTTCAGCCACTGCTCCATCTCCACACGATCAGGATACGACTTCAAGCTGGCGCCAAACGTTACGCCATTGGGCAATTCCCGCTCCATGCGCCAACCGTGCTCCCCGTCGCGCTGCCACTCCAAATGTTCGAGATCGACGCTTCGTCGCGTCCAGTAGGTCGGCACGTGAGTGTGCGCCAGATAAAGCAACTCGCGTCCTTTGCGATCCTGCGTTTCCGGCGAACTACGATTCCACCAGATCGCCTCGGGAATATCCGCCACGACATAGCTTTCTTCGTCCCACGGCGCAAAGACGCTGATCTTGGTCTCTCGCTTCGGCGCCACCGCGCCATCGAGAAATCCGATTCGCGGATGCCTGCCTCCGGGATAAGGCAGCGCCAACAACGGTGCGTTCGCCGCCCTTGCCTTCGACTTCAGGTTGGCCAATCCCAACCGTTCACGAGCGGCGCGAATCTCCGCCGCTGTCATCCCTGTAGCGGCGCGCACTTCGTTAACGGTGTATCGGTGCGGCCCCATCATGTTGGTCAGCCAGAACTTCATTTCCTCGCCTGAAGCGGGCCGCCGCGCCTCGCTCAGATCGTCTGGCGTCACCTTAACTTCGGTCGTAAGGCTGAAGCGTTCACCGCCCTTGCCCTTGAATTCGACTTCGCCCAGAAACGCCTGATACGGATGCGGGCCATCGGGCAGCTCCACAACGACGTTCGTTCCCCCGCCGCCGACATTCAATGATTCCCGACTCCATTCCCGCTCACGGAAATCACGCGTTGGCGAGTTTGCCCTCCAACGATTCGCCCCAATAAACGGCTCACTGGTCGCCACATTCATTTTCAAGCCGTCATGCCCCGCATCGTAATTCCAGGACAACGAGGGCAGCGCTTCACGGTCCGCAATGCGTTGATAGAACATCGCCAGCGTCGGCAGCATGGCGTCTCCGCCCGCCAGGTCATGCCCGGCGTTTGGCGTTTGATGAATCAGTTTCGGCTCCGGTAGATCCGCCCAATAGTGCCGCAACGAATCGACCACCCAATACGGATCGTTGGCGCCCAGCAGGATCAGCTTGGGCATCGTGTATTTGTGTCGATGACTGTACGGATCCACCCAACTCCGCAGCTTCACCATCGCCGGATCGTCCATCCGTTCATGGAGTCGTAATTCCGTGTAGTCGTGAATCTGGTCACTCTGTTCGCCCCACGCTCGCTTGGCCCAATCCAACTGCCGTTTCATGTTGGGCATATCGATCACCATGGGAGCAATGCCCTTCACCCGCGGATCCACCGCCCCCGTCAGCCAGGTCGTCCAACCGCGCTTCGAGGCGCCGGACACGACAAAGCGCGTCACATCTCGCCCATGTGATTTCTTTGTCTGTTCGGCGACCGTGTCCATTGCCCGAACGGCGCTCTTAGCCATCGGAAACAACAAAGGCCAGGTTTCATCTCCTGTCTCCATGTATTTCTTGAAGGTATGGGCGATCAGGGCGTCCTCCTTGCGCCCGTCATAAAGCGGCTGATTCGGAACGCGATTGACCACCGCCGCGACAGCTCCCGCGTCAGAACTCAGTTTCTTCAGGAGATCCAGGTATTTCTCTCCCTTGCCGTCGCCCGTGATGAATAGGAACGCGATGTCCGGATTTCGAACCTTCGGAGGCTCGACGATGAGGATCTGATGCGTCCAAAGGCCTTCTCTCCAATTCTGCGAAGTCATCGAGAGCGAAACCACACGAAAGTCTCCGACCTCGGCCGCGTTATCAACCCGCCATGAGTAGTTTGTATCCGGCTTCACGACGTAGTCGCTCAAGGCGTCGGCTCGACTGTTATCGGCGCCGGACAATCCCGCCACTATCAGCGAGATGAGAACGGCCGAACGGAAAACAGAGGCGGATGAGAAACCAGAGCGAACGTGCATAGCGGGGATTGACGCCGGGGCGCATTCTTTCGTCAAGATCGAATGCCCGACTATCTCATTCAACGACCGCCCGGTCTCAATTGAGACAAAGTTGTCACTTTTTCGCGATCAAATTGGATTAGGCCGGATTCATGCTATCCCCAACCGCATGAAGATCGCTGTGTTCCTGGAAAGAGATGGGGTGTTGAACAACGCGTTAGCCGACATGACGCCGCGCTCCTTTAAGGAGTTTCGGGTGAACAACGATGTCGCCGAGCCTCTCTCGATTCTTCGAGAAGCCGGTTTCCTGTTGATCGCCACCACAAACCAACCCGGCCTGAGTCGCGGCGACCTGCCCCGCCGAGACCTAGACCTGATGCACACTCAGCTTCAACGCCAGTTGCCGCTCGACGACATCCTGGTTTGCCCGCACCTCGAGGAGGATGACTGTCCTTGCCGAAAACCGCGAGCGGGCCTGATGCAGGAGGCCTCCTTCGCCTGGCACGTTGAACTCGATCGCTCCTACGTCATCAGCGATAAATGGCAGGATGCCGAAGCGGCACACCAGGCGGGCTGCATCTCGATGCTCATCAACTCGCCTCGCAATGGCTCGGGACATCACGACTACATTCTCGAAGACATTGACGACGCGGTTGAAAAAATCCTCCATATCGAGCAGAGCCGGTCGGCGCTCGCCGAGCGCCATCCCATCAGTCAGGTCTAACGATCATCGAATCTCGACGAAGCGTCCTATTTGCCGGATTTTGTCGAAGTCTCCAAAGCCGGGAAGCCCGCTGGAAAAGGAACGGGTGGCTTGTTCGTTCCTGCCGCCGGCTGCTTTTGTTTGACGGGGCTTTTCGACGTTTTTTCGATTTTGGGAAGATCGCTTCTTGAGCTTCTACGCATGCCTCCAACCACCTGAACCAGCCCGTCTTTGTCCGGCCTTAAGCGGGGCCGAGAATGGTCCGCGTTGTAGGTCCGCCTCAAGATCAGCCGCCCATCGTCCCCGAACACGGAATAATTCCAGTCTCTCGCGATTGCGCGCGGGGTCTGCAGGAGCACATGCAAGTTGTTATACTTGTCCGTTTTCGCCTCGTGCTTGCTGAACGAGGTCATGTAATCAATGGGCACGACGCGATAAACCTTAAATCCATCCACACTCGACAGCCTGAGATACATTTTCATCTTGCTGTTGACCATGTTCGCTCGCTGCAGCGCGTACTTTCGAACTTCCGGCGCTCCTTGCGGTCTCGCATTGTCTATCACGCCAAACTGCTTGTCCCATACAGTGAGTCCAGTCACGATATTCACGGCCTTGGGAGCGCTGTTCACTTCTTGCTGCCATCGCCCTTCACGAATGAACACCGTAGCCGTAATAAAATATCGACCGGGCCGATTCATTTCGAAATAAGGCTCGATATCAAAGAGCTTCATCCCGCGCATCGGCGACTCCACAGTGAAGGCGCCGATTATAGGAATCTCCTTCATTACCCCCACCCTGCGCTCGTCAAGCGATCGGACGTCAATTCTCAGCCATTGATTGTCCCGCCCCAAATGCAGCTCACGCCCGGATTGGTTCGCGATTCGGACGCCGATCGTCATGGCTTCGCCGGACAGAAATTCATTCTGCTGGGTCACGATGTCCACGACCACAACCTGCGCCTGAGCCGACAACGCGAAAATACCGGCCAACGCGGCCGAAAGGAGGAATTTCATAAGCGTTTAATGTATTCCCGATCAGTGACCGCGCAAGCAGGAATCATGCGGCGGAAGACACGCTGTCCCATCGCTCGATGAATCGCTCGAAGACAAACGCCGGAGTCAGCGCTCGCAAACACTCCATTGGCCGATCGAGTCGGCAGGTCGATTTCTTGCAGGGGATGCAGGGCAGCGTATCCAACTGCAACGCATGTTCCACCTGACCGTAGGGTCCCGTCTGCCTTGGATCCGTGGGACCGAACAAACCGAGAATCGGTATTCCTAGCGCCGCCCCAACATGCATGGGGCCGGTGTCGTTGGTGATGACCATTTGGCATGCTCGGATCCATTCCACCATTTCGGGCAACGAGGTCTTCCCGGTAAGATCGATCCGACACGCCGAATCGCTTCCCTTGAGGATTTCACCCATTTCCCGATCCTCTTTACCTCCAATAATCGCAAATCGAATGCGCGGGTCTCGGTCCGAAATCAGGGTTAACAATCGATCAAAATACTCCAGCGGCCAACGCTTGGTGTTCCAGCGCGCTCCGGGACAGACGGCCACGAGGCGATCCCCCCGCCCCCCTAGTTGCGCCGCCACCCGGCTTCCGGCTTCAGCCCGCTTGGGCAGCCAGTCAAAATCCCAGTGAACGGGCGCGCCCATCACCTTCAGGACACGCAGGTACCAGTCCAGTGCATGGGAATCAGGACCCGGACGCGGAACTGCGACATCGTAGGCAAGACTCGCGCCCTCGCGGGGATTGTCCAGACCGACCGCCGTGGCTCCGTTGGCCAACCACGCGAAGACCGCGCTTCGAGCCAGCCCCTGCAAATCGAGAATCCAATCAAATTGAATAGCCCGAGTTTCCGCGACCGTGCGCAACATGCTTCCCAGATTCCCGGCCGAACCCCAATCTCGACGGATAAAGGGAAACACCTTCTTGAGTTGAGGATCTCCCTCCAGCAAGGGCATCAATTCCTTCGCCAACCACCAATAAACCTCGCTCTCGGGGAATCTTGATTTGATCAGGCGCAGCAGAGGAATAGCCTGCACGACATCGCCAAGAGAACTGGGCTTTAGAATGAGAACCTTCACTCCCGGGGGAAACAGTTGGCAGTGTTGGGCGTAAAAGCGCCGCCGGCGCTCGACAGCTTCGCGGCGATCTTATTTGCCGTAATCGAGCCGTTCGGCCAGACGCTCAGGAAGCCCGGCCGCACGAATCTTCTGCTTGGTGGTTTCCTTGTCGTATTCCAGTCGACGCAATTCGACCGTGCCTTCATCCATGTCATAAATGACATACGCCGCACGCCAGTCGCCATCGCGCGGCTGGCCAATGCTGCCGACATTGATGAAGTACTTCTTGCCCTGATCAATCTTGAATTTTGAGTAGGTCCCCCCATGGACCTTGCTGTCCCGGATGAATGCCACTGGAACGTGAGTGTGGCCAAAGAAACAGACACTGGTGTTTTGATAGGTGAAGCTGGCCGCCGCATCCAATTTATTAAAAACGTATCCCCACTTGCGCGGCACATCGAGCGTCGCATGGACCAGGGTGAAATTGGAAACCAGTCTCAAATACTTCAAGCTGCTGAGCCACTTGCGATCCTCGTCGGTCAATTGCTGTCGCGTCCAGATAACGGCCGCAGCGGCGGCGTCATTGAATCCCGACAAGTCCATGTCGGCGCCGATGTATTCATCGTGGTTGCCCTTAACGACCGGCATGCCCGACTCCTTGATGCAATCCAGACACTCCTTCGGGTTCGCGCCGTAACCGACGATGTCGCCCAGACACGCGTAGTGCGTGCACTCGTTCTCCTGCGCGTCATTGAGTATGGTCTCTAGTCCTTCCAGATTCCCATGAATGTCTGCCAGAATTGCGTACTTCATCTTGTAAGAATTGCTATCTGATTATTTCAAATCCGCGAAACTCAGCTGTGGCCTCGCTCCAATCTATCTCTTCATTCCGTATCAACCGGCTCATACCCTCATCGCGGATCGCCCGTCGAAATTCTTCCAATTCATCTTTCTCGCCCTCGGCGATCAATTCGACTCGCCCATCCGCCAGATTTCGCACCGTCCCGAGGACGTCAAATCCCATCGCAACGGACTTGCAGGCATACCGAAAACCCACACCCTGAACGCGTCCTGAATAGAGAACGGTTACTCGCCGACGTCCCATTTCACGCACAAAGTCCGACCGAACAATTCAGAATCAACTTCTAACAGAATCATAGGTGTTTCAGGTTCAAAACAGCGGTCTCGATGCGGAGATGAAGCCATAAACCCTCCCGCAAACGCAACGATAATCTCATTATCAAACAAATTCATTGTTCGACCGGCTTTTCGCTCCGATCGGACGCCCATTACTCCGTGACTGAGCTCGCCGCGATTCACCGACGCCGACGCCGCGCACGCCGCTTGGCTGCGAGCAATCGATCAGTCGCGCTCTCCTCCTCGATCTTCTCCGTCTCATCGTTCGCCGCATCGACTGGCGCCTTTCCGGTGACGCCTGTTTCCCCCTGCGACTTCGACGGCAATATGGCGGGCGAGCTCTCAGCGACGGGAGTTTTGGGCTGGAACAACTCGGCGGAAGACTTGGGCGCCGTCTTTTTCGATCGAACCGTGTCCCGACGCGCCAGCAGCGCATTAAGGGATTCATCCTCCTGAGCCTCGGCTTTGGCCGGTCGCCAGAACAAAAGCCAACGACGCAGCGTGCGCGTCGCCCTCGACCATTCCTCTCGATCGATCTGGATTCGCCGCACGGCGACATCCAAAGGAAACAGGCACACCGCTAGTTTCAGGAGCCATTCCCAAAGATCCCGAGGTTGAAACGTCTTTTTGCGATCGTGGAGAAATGGGTTATTCGCCTCCGGGTTGGCGGCGTCCGCCAAATCAAGCGCCTTTCCTCCGCCCGCTTCGGCGATGCGACGCAAACGATTTAAATTGGGCTCACTGTCGTTAAATTCCGGCGAGTAATTGACGCTCGCGCCCAGAGCCTGAGCGCCGATCGGCTTGCCCCCTTCCATCTCCATGAGGTTCAGCATATACGAGCCTATCTCCCTGGTCGGAAATCGCGCTTCATATCTCCCCGGCCCCGTCTGTTCGAGATACATCGTCTCTTTCTCTCCCGTCGGACTGACGACCACCGTCTGTAGTTTAAGAAAGTTTCGGAAATCGCCCGTCTCATCGACCGCCTCGACCGAAATGACGCCTTCTCCCTTTTCGATCGCCACCTCTGTGGTGAAATCGGCGTTCTCCAATCGTCGCAAACTCCAGTTGCCGACCTGCGTCCAGAATTGTCGATATCGATCCCAGCCAAGCCAGTTCTTCGCCCATTTGGCCTTCGCATCCGACGTGAACGCAACCGAACGGCCCAATCCGTACTGCCAGTGCGAAAGAATCGGATCGCCCTTGTCCGAAACGATGGGCGTCTCCGCCCGCGCCTTCTCGCTCGTCGCAACGTAGCCCTGAAGAATCGGATACTCTCCGGAGCCGATGCCGCGAGTCAGTTCGGACGGAGCCACAATCTGGGGTTTGAACGGCTCCTCAAAGATCGCGGATTTCAAGATCACGGCGGTCTCTTTGATGAAAATCTGAGGCAATTGGGAGGCGTTGCGCACATCGTAAAACCGCCCGTTGCCCTTGGCCGCGATGTCGATCATCGTGTCCGGTCCGGCATGCCCCGCGATGAGCACCGTGCTGATCGTGATTCGGGCGGCGCGCATGTCCGCCAGGAGCTGATCGGTCGGCGCGCCGGGATCGCCGTCGCTGAAAATAATCATGTGCTTCAAATTGGCGTTTGATTTCTTCAATCCCTGATAGCCGAGATTCATCAGTCCGTTAAACGTCGGCAAGTCGCCCTGATTCATGCCCGCGATCAGGCCGCCCAACTCGCGCTTATTCCCGACTTCCTGGAGTTCAAACAGCCACTTCTCCGACCCGTCCCAAAGCAAAACGCCCATCTCATCCTGCGGGCTCAACGCCTCCAGCGAACCAAACGCGATGTCCCGCGCGATCTGGTTTCCGTTGTTGAATTCCATTCCGTGCATCACCAGCGCCAACGCTCCCTTGGGCAGCACTTTCTTGCTGTCCAACTCCATGCTGACCGGCAGCGCCGCCTCGAGCGGCGTGCCGCGATAGGCGCCCGCGCCGAATGACTGATCGCCTCCGATCACGACCAGTCCAACGCCGAAATCACGGACGGCGCTCTCAAACAACCGCATCAAATCCTCGCCCATCTCTCCCGCCGAAATATTGCTGAGAAAAATCGAATCGTAACTCTGCATCTCCGCCAGCGTATCGGGTATTCTTTCCAGCCCGCCGGCGATCACGTCCAATTTGGCCGACCGCAACGCCTCGGCCAGCTGCGCGTCCTGTTCCGGCTGACTTGAAATCAACAGCACCCTCGGATCTCCCCGGACGTTCACGAATCCGGATGCGCGATTGTTCTGCGGAAGCAAATCGCCTTCGGCGTCCAGCTCAACCTTGTACTCGTAAAAGCCCTGATCCAGCAGCGTCTGAGGAAAGGTAAACAGGTTCTTGCCGGGCGACAGCTTGACTGTTTGCTCTCCCAGGTATTGCTCATTCCGATACAGGCGGACGGTCGACTCCTGTTCCCGATCGGCGTCGACGTAGATTTTCGCGTCAAATGTCTGGCCCTTTTTCAGTTTGTTCGGAACTCCGATTCGCCGGACGGTGACGTCGTTTCCGCGCCGCGCTCCCATGGGAAGAACATCGATCGTCACGCCCTGGGGCCGGGCGATCGAGACCTCAGAGATCACATCGCCGATGTTCTCGTTTCCGTCCGACATCAGGACCAGTCGCTTCTGCCCTGTCTCAGGAAACGCGGCGGTCCCCAGTCGCACCGCGCCCGCGATGTCACTGCGCTGCGTGCCGATCACGGCCTGGATCTTTTCCACGTCCACGATCTCGCTCGGTGAAAACTCAATGCTCGACTCGGAGCCAAAGACGATCACCCCAGCCCGATCCGATTTCTTCATTTCGGCGGCAAATTTATTGATCTGCGCCAACGCCTGCTTTTGCTGGGCCGAGGGGATGCTGTCCGAACGATCAAGCAGGAAATAGACATTCATCCCCTCCTGGGGAATCAGCCGCTGAAGTCCCGCGATGGCAAACACCACGGCAATCACAATCACCAGCCGCAGGGCGAATGCCGTCCACCTACGCCATGCGCTGATCTGCACGTGAGTCTTCACGGCGAGCCAGACAATCAGCGCCAGCGCCGGCGGCAGGAGCCAAAGCCAATGCGGATGCGTGAATTGATAGTTCATCGATTCACCTCCCTTTTGGAGCGTTCGCCGCTCGTGGCTCCCACGGTGGCAGCATCGGCCAATTGAAGCTTCCTGTCCGGCGTGGCAATGAACGCGTGTGAAGCATTTGGCTGATTGGATCGACGAGCTGGAACGCTTCGCGGTTTCCACGTTTCCGCCCGCCTCAGCAATTTCTGCACGCGATGGTTCGCGGAGTCGGCCACATACACATTGCCCTTTGAATCAAGGACGATCGACCAGGGGTTCGCGAAGCGGCCCGGCTCAGGCCCTGGCCCGCCAATCACTTCAATCGACTTTCGGTCGGCGTCGAAAATCTGGAGACGACTATTGCCAAACTCGCACACATATTGATTGCCGGCGCCGTCGATCCGGATGTCGTAGGGATAGCTCAACTCTCCAACCCCGCTTCCAGCCCGGCCATAAGCCCACAAGAACTTGCCGTCCGGCAAAAAAATCTGGATGCGATGATTGCACGAGTCCGCGACATACACGCGGTCCAGCGAATCAATCC
>JBLHKZ010000063.1:0-23942 GCA_047618185.1 Limisphaerales bacterium | reverse complement strand
AACGTCAAGAATGGCGAACTTCGCGAAATCCGCCTTGAATGTGTTTCGATCAAGGGGGATGAAGTGACCATTAAGCTGGAGAACAAGCCCGAAGTGCGCACGCTAAGCATGCCGGTCGCGGCGGATGACGACGCAAACTGACCCGATATTTACACCACAACGAAGGAAATCTTAAACAATTCAAATAGAATTCATGAAAACGAAAATTGCTATCCTTCTAGCTGCCGGGCTGCCGATGTGGGGCGCCGTGGGACTGGCCGAGGCACAGGCGCCTGCTCAGGACTCTATGACTCAAGCCGCGGCGGAGGAACCGGCCGGCGAACTCATCGAGAGCATTGTTTTTGAAGACACGCCGTTGACCGACGTCATTAGCATGCTCGCCCGTCAGGCGGGGATAAATTTCCTCTTCGCGCCGGCGGTCACATCGCCTGAGGTCGGGCCGGATGGCGTGGAGCGGGCGGAGCAGACGGTTTCCGTGCGGTTTGAAAACGTGACCGCCCTCGGGGCCCTGAGCGCTGTTCTGGAGAACCATGGTCTCCAACTGATTCCCAATCCGAAGACCAACATCGGTCAAATCACGGTCAAGGATCCGGCGGCGCTTCCGCCGTTGTTTACCCAGATTGTTCAATTGAATCACACCACGCCCTCCAATCTGGTCGCCGCCATTACGGCCAGTATTTCCGAGCGGGGCGCCGTGATTCCCGACCCTCGCACCAGCCAATTAGTCGTCATCGCGACAGAGGCGGAGTTGGAGGGCATCAATGAACTAATTGCCCGACTCGATATTGCGACCAAACAGGTGTTGATCGAAGCGCAGATCATCGAAACTTCGGTTAATCCCTCGTCGATCAGGGGCATCGACTGGACTGGCACAGTGGGAGCGCAAAACTTCACTTTTGGCAATGGCCTCACCACGGGCACGACCACCACCTCGAGTCCCGGAGCGACTTCGACCTCGAATGTTGTGTTGCCCGGGGGAACGCAGGTGACCCAAACACGCACTGCGCCATCGAGCAAGTCGACCGACCTGATCACCTCGATCGGAAACGGCGGGTTGTCTCTCAATACAATGAGCGGCTTTTCGCCGCACACCGCGTTCCTGAACGCGGACGGTGTGCGCGCCACCTTGTCGTTCTTGAACACGGACGCGGATTCCAAAGTCGTGGCGACGCCTCGCACAGTGACGAAAGACAACCAGCAGGCCCGCCTGGAAGTGACCCGAGCCTTCCCAATTTTCAATGTCACTCCCGGTTCGGCCAATACGCCGGCGGCGGCCCAAATCACCTACACAAACCTGGGAACGATCCTGGAGGTGACTCCGCGCATCATGGCCAGTAGTAATATTTTCATGACCATCACACCTGAAGTTTCCAACATCGACTCCAAGAACACGCAGACGATCGCCGGCGAAGTTTTTGAGGCCAACGTCTATGCCATTCGCCGCATCAGCACTTCCGTCGAGATTCCTGACGGTGATACACTCGTGATGGGCGGTTTGATGAGCAACACCGAGACGGATCAATACACCAAAGTTCCAATTCTTGGCGATATCCCCTTGTTGGGTCTCCTTTTCCGGAGGGAAAGCAAAAGCAAACAAAAGGCGAACCTGATCATTTTCATCACGCCAAGCATTATCCGGCCGCACGATTTTCAATATGTTCCCAGCAATTACATGAGAAACTCGCTGAACGGACATGAGGAGCCGCGCAACTGGGACGGCGACTCATCGGAAGATGTCGGGTTCATGGATCGCGGGAAACCGGCGGGCCTGCTCCGCAAGGGCAATTGAACACCGGCGGCCAAACATCCAAGTGGCCTTCAAACTGCTCATTTAAGCCATGATTTCAATGTTAAAGAAATTTACAGCTTCGATACGCACGAACCGAACGACTGGAAGTCGCGGCGAGCGGGAATTGAGACGGCTGACACTCGTCGGCCTGGCGCTGGCCCCGATGTTCCTCACGGTGAATGCGTGGTCGCAAACCACGGGCGAGGGGCCTCAGGTCGAAACTCGCGCTGGATCGCCCTCCGCATTCACGACTAATTCCTTCGCCGGATTCCGCGATGGCGCGGGGATTGGCTCCATTGAAAATGGCGTCGGCGCAGTCGCGCAATTCAACCAGCCGGTTTCCATTGCGGTTGACTCGGGTATGGGGCGCTTGTTTATCGCCGACCAGGCCAATGAATCGCTGCGCATGTTTGAGAATTCGACCTCCAATTTCGTGACCGTCGTCACCTATCCCGCCGGCACGACGCCTGTGGACGTGCGAGTGGATGGAGCCTCCCATATCTACGTGCTGTCTCAAGGCGACAGCATGATCCGGCGTTACGATGAAAACACCAACTTCGTGGGTTTCGTCAACGCGGGCGGGTTGGTCGCGCCGACTGCCATGGCGCTCGATCTTGAGACAAATATCTTTATCGTTGAATTGGGCGGCGGCCTTAAGAAAGTCGACCGAGGAACTGGCCTGGTTACGCCCATCGCGGTTACGGGAGGCGCGCTTTCCGCGCCGCAAGGCGTTGAGGTCCTGGATAGCGGCGCGTTGGTTGTCAGTGACACTGGCAACCACGTGATTCGTTATATGACGCCGTCCGGCGCCATAACGAATACCGTTGGCACAATCAGCGCCATCGGACGCTCGCTGGGCGGTCCCACCGTGGCGTCGTTCAGTTCGCCAACAAAAATCGCCAAAGCGGGAGACAATCTGCTGGTCGTCGCTGACACACAGAACCATCGCGTTGTAGTGATCACACCGGAGGGCGAGGTTTCTCTCCTCTACGGCATCAATCCTGCGATCTGGCAGGATTTTGAAGCCAATCTGGGTCTCGATCCATTTGTGCTTCTTCCCGGGTGGGAAGACGGCCAGGGCAGTGTCGCGTCCGGTCGTGTGCCTTCCGGCGTCGCGGTGGACGGAGATGGCAACGTTTTTACGACGGAGCTTTACTACAACACTGTCCGGGCCGTGATTAACACCGGCTTGAAAGGGCCTGGCGGATCCATTTCCACCGGCGGCGGAGATGGTGAAAACCTGCCGAATCCTCCCTCAGTTTCTATCTTGCCGGCCTCGGGGTTCTTCCCGATGGGCGTTGACGTGACGGTCACTAGTTCCAGCACGGACGTGTTCTACCGAACGGACGGCGTCACGCCGACGACGAACGATACACGGTTGGTAATCAACAACGGAGTGGGCACAATTCCCTGGTTTGAACCGCAGCTTGATCTCACTTCGCTCAGAGTGGCGGCGTTCGCATTCAGCGGAACCAACTCGGTAAACACCCTTATTACGGGAGTCCGACCCACCAGCAATGAAACCGGCGTCCCGTCGGATATGCAGGCGGGAATCGGTTCGACCATCGTCGTGCCCATTGTGGTGAATTTGGCGTCGGGCAACGAGTTGCGCTCGCTCCAGTATCGCGTTTTGGTGCGGCCTGACACAGCGAATCTGCCGTTGCTTCCAATTGCGGCCGGGGATCTCTTTGGCATCAACACCACAACCAATGATTTTATCGAATTTGCCAACGCCTCAACCGACGATGTCAGTCCCACCTTCGTCAGTGGCTCTGGATTCGACGCCGCGAACTCTTCACGAATTCTTGAAGTTTCCTACCTGTCGCCCACTAACTTTTTTATCGACGACTTCGCCGCCGTGAATCTGGTCGCGGTCACGATTCCAAACACCGCGACCGAGGGTAATCGCTTCCTGATCACCGTGACCAACATTTCGGGGACTTCGGATGGTTTTCAGAACGACGTGATCATCGCTTCTGCGACTGAACGCGTGATCACGGTGACCAACATTTCCTATGTCGTGGGCGACAGTTCTCCAGGTCGATGGTACAACGCCGGCCAGTTTGGCAATGGCGATTTGCGCAACAGCGACGTGAACAACGCGTTTCTCGCATCGCTCGGAATCAAAGTTCCCTTCACCTTTACCGATGCGTTCAATGCGATGGACGCCTTTCCCGCTGAGTCCGCAGGAGGATCTCCAGAAGGCGACGGCGTGATCACCATTAGTGACTGGGCGCTGATTCTTGATCGTTCATTAAGATCAGACGCCAGCAATTTCCTGCGCGCATGGTCCACAGGCGGAGTGCATACGAATGGATCAGCGACACTGCCAAACTTGCCCGGCAATGGTCTCGCGCCCAGCGCACCGGGAGACGTTTGGACGACGCATGCGAAGTTGTCCGCGGAAAGCATTGGCAACGTTCAACCGGGACAAAGTGTCAGCATGCCGGTGACAGTGACTGTCAACGCGGGCACCGTGGTCGAGGGATTTCAGTTCAAAGCGATAGTCACCCCGAGCCCAGGCGCGCCTGGACTTCTAACTCCGGTCGGTTTCAATTCCGCGACGGCATCGCCAAGTCTGGTTGTGCCTCGAGGCATTCTCAACGGCTATGGCGATAACGAACTCGCCGCCGCCTGGCTGAATCTTGCGTTGGAGGGAACTACGACAGTCGGTTACCTCAATTTTCAGGTGTCAGCCGACGCCCTTCCCGGCCAAAGCTACTCAATTCGCTTTACCCATGCCGGCATCCTGGCAGCGGACGGCGTCGGACAACTCGAAAGCTTTTCGGCGTCCGTTAATGTTCTGTCTCCTCCATCCGATCCTGCGCCGCTTTCTGATGAATGGACCAAGATGTTTTTCGGCAGTCTGAACAGTCTTCTGGCAGAGGCTCAAATGGACGCTGACGGTGATGGACTGACAAACCTTCAGGAATACCTCTCAGGCACCAACCCGGCTGACGCGGCGTCACGATTGCAATTTATGAACCCGGCCGCCGATGGAAGCAGCGCCGTTCGACTCGATTTCGTATCGGCTCCCGGAAAAAGCTACTTACTCGAAGGAACGGACGATATTGCCTCGGGCAACTGGACTGTGATCGAAACGATCGAAGGTGACGGCAGTGTTAAAAGCGCGGTACAGGCGAATTCTGGAAACCTGCGCTTCTTCCGTATCCGACTGGCGCAATAAGCGTTCTGAAAAAAAAATCCGCATACACATGGCTAACAACGTTTTGACAACTCAGGTCGGTTTCCGGGGCTAACTGGATTAATGTCATGAACAGGAAAGCATTACTGGGAATATTGGCGACTGGATTGTTTGTGTGTCTCGCGAGCGCCCAGTCCGTTACAACACTTGCGTCGGGGGGGCTGCTCGAACCGCACAGCGTTGTCATCGGCAACGACGGGAAGTACTATCTTACCGACCGCGCTCTTCACGCCGTTCTCAAATTCGATCCAATCACCAGCAATATCGAACTTATTGCCGGCAGCCCGACTGGCGAAGATGGATCCGCAAACGGCAATAGCGTTTCTGCGCGCTTCCTCGCGCCTTCCGGTATCCTTTCGACGCGAGGCGGCTACGTTGTCGCGGATTCCGGCAATCACGTTATTCGCTTTGTTTCGTCCGCTGGCGACGTGACCACTCTCGCGGGAAGCGCGACACTATTTGGTTTTGTTAACTCAGCGAATCCAACTCTTGCCAGATTTCGTTTTCCCACAGGACTGGCTTTAGATGCGGCGGGGAATATTTTTGTGGCGGATTCTTTGAACCACGCTATTCGGAAAATTGACCCGGCTAACGTCGTCACCACCATCGCTATCGGTTTCAACCAACCCAACGGCATTTCAGCTGGCGCCAATGACACGCTTTGGGTGGCCGATACCCGCAACAATCAGATCAAACTGATTTCGTCAGTGACGGGAGCTCTGATGGCAACCATCGGATCTGGAAACGTCGGATCCGCAAATTCAGTCATACCCACCCTCACGGAATTCAACAGACCCAGAAACCTGGTCGTGCTAAGCGGAGCCGGCGGCGTTCTGATTGCCGATACGGGCAATAACCTAATTCGCAGGGTGACAACCAACTCAGCATTGATGACCCTTTCCACCGAAACGGTCGCCGGCCTAGCTGGCGTGGCCGGAAGAGTCGATGGAACGACCAATACCGCAACTTTCAATGCGCCTATAGGCCTGTTATCCGACCCCGAATCTGGAATACTTGCAGTCGTGGACAGCTCAGGTTCAGCCGCCGAAGGCGGGGCGTTGCGCACGATTCAGCTCACCGCGCCTCTGGAGTCGATACAACAGACCACGTTGGGATATCTCCGTCGGGCAACCAATAACACCACAGGCAGCGTGTTCACCCAGTTCATCGAGGTAGAGGATGGCTCATTTGCCAATTTTGTGCATATCGCGGTAAAAGGGGATGAGAATGTGATCACGACCGTGACATCGGGCGCGTCGCCAACTGACGGCATCACCGACACAGTTCCCGCGCCGACTGAAAACAACACGTCAGTGATCCACTATCTCGACACCTTTGATTTTACTCCCATCATCATCGCGCAATTCCTCCCGGACCTGACCGTTAAAGCGCGAAGCTTCAGTTCTGGGAGGCCGCCCAGCGGAGTAAGCACGGCCCGCTTCAAATTTATCGCCTCTACGCCGATAATCAACGGCGACAATGCCTTGTCGTTTACACTTGGAAATTTCACGACGAACGCCCAGATGTTCTACACGATTGACGGCACGACTCCGCCCGAAACCGAACAGGAAGCGATTAACAACGCTAATGTTGTTGGCCCGTTCACAAGCGGAGCCATTTTGACCCTGGATTTTGGAGCCGCCGATACGCTTGATTTCCGAGCTCGAGCTTATGCGCAGAATATGACGCAAAGCGGAATTGCCACGCGCCAATTCTCAAAAACCGGTTTTAGCGCCAACAAGATCACGTTCGGATTTGATTCGGGCGAAGGATCCAGTCAATTCCTTGCGGCGCAGGGGCAGCTGTTTCTTGCTCCGATAACTATGGATCTTTTGCCTGACGGAAGAACTATGGAGGGTTTGCAGTTCAGTCTCGGAGTGACGAATCTAAATCCAGCGGGCCCGGCCGTGACCGGGGCGATTGAGTATCGCACCATGCTTCAGGCAATTATTCCAAACACTGCGCCGCCCGCATTCACCGATATTCCCCCGGCCTTTGCTCTGGCTGGCGGAGTGGCATTCCAGGATCCCGCTTTTCTGACCAACCTAGTCATCTCAAACTTCAACGGAGGAATCAATTTTTTGACAGTGGGCTATCTGGAGAGGGCAGGAATTGGCTCCATCAACCTCTACAACAGCGAAGAGCAAAACCTGATCAGTTTCTCTCAAGCGCATAACAATCAATTCCTGGGATCCGCAGGGAAGGTTATTGTTGGGGCGTTCGGCGTCCGAATTCCGGCCATGGCTTTAGTGGGAGACAAATACAGAATCGCGCTTTCGCGTCCGTCGGCCGTCGTTAATGTCGATGAAGACGTTTTTCTCCTGGCGCCGAAAGATGGGGTTCTGGGCGCCGGCTCGCCGGCCAATGCGGTGAAAGAACTAACAGTTGGAAATCCAGGCTATATCGTGGGTGATGTTGTGCCTTTTGGCTGGTTCAATGCCGGCGACTTTGGTGATACAAACATACTGGCTAATGACCTGATGCAGGTCTTCCAAACTGCGACTTATTCTTACAATTCACCACCGGCAGGGAGCGATTTCTTTGATGCAATGGATTCTTCAGATGGAACTGCGCAAACCTTCAACGGATTGGACAACGCAGCGATTGATGGGATCACCGTCGGGGACGGCAATCTACAGGTCGATGATGTGTTCGTCACATTCCGAAGGGCTCTGGATCCCACATTGAAATGGTATCGGCGTTTCTGGACGAACGGCGCCCGAACTAGCGTCGAATTCCCGAATCAGTTCAGGGGCGTCGTTAACGGACCCATAGCGAACCTGGCGGCAAAACCGCTCGCTCCAACGCCTCAGGCCAACACGCCGGCGGCGCCGCTAACTTCAGATAGCCCATTTGTTCAATTCACTGCGGGGGACGCGACGAGCGCCCCCGGAGTCGGCCAGATTCAGATCCCGATACACGCCAAAGTGAAAGGTAACTATCCGCTTCGCGTCTTGTTGATGAATCTCTACGTTCATCCGGTGGATGGCTCGCCTGCAGTGACGGCGCCGGTCAGGTTTGTCCCTGGCGATCTTGGCGCGCCCACCTTGAGCAATCAGGACCGTCCGAACAATATTGCAGGCGTCTGGTTGGACGCTTCAGTTCAGGGTGTTACCGGTAACGCATTGGTCGGAAATCTGATCGTTACTCTTCCAGAAGGAGCCGACTCGAATTCCGCCTATGTCATTGGATTTGACCGGGTTTCGGGTTCGCCCAACGGATATGGCATTTTGAACAAAGCCGTTGCCGACGGTCTCATCACGTTGTCTCCTCGAACTGGCTCGTCATTGGGCGACAACATACCGGACTCCTGGCGCCTGCGGTATTTTGGAGAAATCGGTAATTTGCTTTCATTGGCCAGCGCAGATGCGGATGGCGACGGCGTTTCCAACTGGGATGAATTTCGCGCCGGAACACATCCAAATCGAAGCGATTCCATGTTGAAGCTCTTGACTAACCCTGAGGCTGGGGATGCGTCCACCGGGGTAACCTTGCGTTGGCCGACTGTGGATGGGAAACGTTACGTGGTGGAGTGCTCGACGTCGCTCTTCGACGGCGAGTGGAATGAAGTATCCTCGACGATTGATGGCGACGGGGATGTTGAGACGTTTACCGATCAGGGCAACGGTTCTCAACCTCGTTTCTATCGAGTGAAAGTTGTGGATAATTGATCCGCGAGCTGTCGTCTGCAATTCTAGCGCACGGCCAGTTCCTGCTTGATCTCAAACTTTTCGACCCGCTTGCGCAACGTGGCCCGGGTAATGCCCAGAAGCTTTGCGGCTTGGACTTGATTTCCTCCCGTTTCACTTAACGCCTGAATAATCAACTCCCGTTCGATTGCCGGAATAATCTTTAATTCGCTCGACGAACGGGCCCAAGCGAAAAGTTTACGGGCAAGAGCGGCAAGATCGGGCGCATCGGATGCTCCCGTTTCGGAATCCGTTTTTATAGAAGCGACAGGGTCTCCGGTTGCCGTCGCCGAGGAGGCGGGTATTTGCGCTTCAGTGATGGAAGTCGGTATATCACTTAAGATGATTGTGTCGCCTTTCGTTACCACCAGAGCGCGTTGCACGACATTCTCCAATTCTCGAACGTTCCCTGGCCAGGGATAACTTTCGAATGCAGTGATGACGTCCGGCAGTATGGACTTGGGCGACTGGCCTGATTCCTGGGCGTGTTTTGTCAGAAAATAGTTAACCAGGAGTTTGATGTCGTCAGTCCGTTCGCGGAGAGGCGGCATTGGGATTTGGACGACATTTAGGCGATAGAACAAATCTTCGCGAAACTCCCGATCTGCAACGGCCTGATCCAACGGTTTGTTCGTTGCTGCGATTATTCGAACATTGACGCTGACCGACTTGTTGCCGCCGACGCGTTCGAAGGAGCCGGACTGTAGGACTCGAAGGATCTTGGTTTGAGTAGGCACGCTCATGTCGCCAATTTCGTCGAGAAAAAGCGTGCCTTGATCGCATTGCTCAAATTTTCCAATTCGTTGAGTTGAGGCGCCGGTAAAGGCTCCCTTCTCATGGCCAAAGAGTTCGCTTTCAAGGAGATTCTCGGGAATCGCGGCGCAGTTGATTGCGAGAAATGGCTGATTGGAGCGTAGGCTGTGATTATAGATGGCTCGCGCCACGAGTTCCTTGCCGGTCCCACTCTCTCCGGTTATCAGACAGGTCGCATCGGCTTCGGCAAGTTGTCCGATCAATTTGAACACTTCCTGCATTTTTGAGCTACGCCCTACGATGCCGATGTCATAATCCTCGGATTCAAGAAGTGGCTGATAAGAAACGACTTGTCTCATCGCGCGTGCGGCTTTCAAGGCCGAACGGACGATCTCCTGAAGCTTGGGCACATCGAACGGTTTGAGCAGATAGTCGTAGGCCCCGAGCTTCATCGCTTCGATGGCAGTCTGGGTGGTTCCGTAGGCCGTCATCATGATCACGGGAAGCTTGCTGTCCTCCTGACGAATGCGGCGCAGTGTCTCGAGGCCGGTGATGCCTCCCATTCGAACATCCATGATGACCAGGTGGGGTTTCAATCGGGGAATGACTTCCAGTCCCTCTTCGCCGCTGGAAGCCGTTGAAATTTCGATATCCGGCGCATCGAAAATTCGGCGAAAGGAGTAAAGAACGTCCGATTCGTCGTCGATTAAGAGTAGTTTGTCCATGACCTGAAAGAGAAATATGCGAGAGCGAATCGAAATGCAATGCCGGGACAACTGCCGGCGCGTTGTTGAATCAACGGCGCGTTATTCTTTAGTCACTTCATCCAAGTCCCGTGAATCCTTTAGATTTACATAAACGATGCCGCCGAGGACGCTCCAGGCAAGGCTGCCGGAATAGGCGAGCAGTGAGAGGGATAGCGCGAGTTTGGCGTCCACGCCAATTGCCGTGACGGTCAAGGTTTGGACGAACAGGTGTTCTCGCACACCAAGTCCGCTGGGAGTGAGTGGAAGAGCGGAAATACAGATGATGGCCGGAACGATGAACATCAGCGTGGTGAAGGAAACGCTGAGACCGAGTCCGTAGGCGACGGCGGCGAATTGGAGCACGAGGGCCAGATTCAACGCCATCGATAATGCCAGAGCCTTGATCAGAAATCCTCTTTGTTTGCCAATGACGCGGCAGGAACGCAGCGATCTCTCCAAATAGTCGCCTTTGGGGAGTTTTTGAAGCCACTTCGATAGCAGCGATTCGTTGCCGGAATTCCGTCCCCAGAATGCCAGATAGACAAGAAAACCACAGGCTACAAGCATTCCGACAATCGTGACGGAAAGGGCGGCGATCATATCCTGATTCACGATCAGCGAACGATTGAGAATCATCAGAAAGGCCGCGAACAGCAGCATGGAGAAAAGTCCGATGAGCCGATCCACAAAGACGGTCGTCACGGCTTCCGTTTTCTTGTGATGAGTTTCCCTGGCTGCGTAATAGGCCTTCAATAAGTCTCCGCCGGTTGAGCCTAGCAGAAAGGAGTTAAAAAAATGGGCGATCAGAGAGATCTCGACTGCCCTGGAGAATGGCAGATTCAGCCCTTGAGCGGCTAGAGCCATTCGCCAGCGCATGGTTCCAAGCAAGAGTGTCAGCCCCATAAAAAACAGGGAAACGGCGTAGGCGAGCGGATGGACGACGCTGAGGGTTTTCCAGATGGCTTTTGGCCCCTCGCTCCAAGCCGCAATAATCTGCTCTGATCGTTTGAGATCGTCCCAGTCTACATCTTTCTGTTCAATGGCGACTCGACCTTCCTGGAGGAAAATACCGTGAAAGACCCACAGAAGCAGCAGCGCACAGAGCATCAGCTTCAGGGCCTGCGTCCAAAATCTTCTTGGTATTTTCATGCGAGTGACGCCCTGCGCGTTTCCTGCATCGGTGACGGGTGGCGATCGTCGAATTTGAGCGTCGAATCAGAAGTTAATCCAATTATCGGAGCATTCACCCGAAAAAAAAAGATCCGGAGCCGCCGTTGAGGCAACTCCGAATCGTGAATTCCTGTTACGTTGAGCGAGGCAATGCCTGCGCCGCTGGATAATCGTCGTTTGGTCCGCGCTAAGAGAGGCGTCCGGTTAGGGACGATTCTCATCAAGTGCGGCAGATAGATCACATCTCGGCGTATCGGGCGCTGAGCATTGCGGAAAATCGCGCTACCTTCATCTTACGCCGACGCTTCGCGCTCGGCTTCTCGAAATGGCGATGATCTCGCACTTCTTTTAGCGTTCCTTCACGGTCGATCTTCTTCTTCAACCGCCGCAGAGCCTTCTCAACCGGCTCGCCTTTCTTTAACTTAATTTCTACCAAAACTACTTCACTTCCTCTCTAATGTTGATTTCCGCGTCCTGCTTGCGCCGCGGTTTCTGTCTATTGTGTTTCAGGCCGGGGAGACTAGTCGTGAGTCAATCTACTGTCAATGTACAATTCGCAGGCTACTCACACGACGCTCTCCTGCCACCAATTCAATTTCTATGTTCGAATGATTTCGATGGTTCCCGGAGCTCTCATAGACGCCCGGGATGCCAGTTCCATTCGATTCTTGAATCTTACTTGTCAGCAACGGGTTTCGCCAACTAGTGTCACGGGATGGACGGTCCGTCTGAGCCACTGACACTCACTTCTGAAGAGGTATCGGAGCTGCATGACAAGCTTCGTGCCGCTCGGCACAACATTAATAATTCCCTGTCTTTGATTATCGCTGCGGCCGAACTCGTTAAGCTTAAACCAGATGCGGCTTCCAGGTTGATCGACCAGATTCTTTCGCAACCTGATCGAATTGTGGGCGAGTTGTCGCAATTTGGTCTGGAATTCGAGACAAGAATGAAACTTCCTCAGGACTAAGGCCGCTTCTTAAGAGACTCGACGCTGCGTCCGGTGGCAGTGGAGACACGGTCCCAGTATTCCTCTGCCTCCATTTGCACAGGGGTTGCCTCGCAAAGCGCGTCTTTTCCCGGATTACGCCACAGATTGGGGAAATCACGGCATTGTTGTGGCTTTACGGCCTGAATAGAGCATTTACCGGATTCCAGAAAGGCGCATTCGCCGTTTGGTTTCTCGTTCAGCGCCAGTCCTTTGCGATCAGAGCGCAGACGAGTGTGTCCTTCGACAAAATTGGCGGACGTCAGACCCAAATAGTCAGCAATAGGGTTTATTTCGGAGTCTTCTATGCGCACCTGGCCCGGCCATCGGCAACAGGCCGCGCATCGCTGGCATTCATAGAAAATGGGCATGGAGGCAGCATATGGGACCAAAGACTCCTTGCCAATCACTTGCCGGCCGTAACCCTGAACGGCAGTTCCTCGTCTTGATTAGGTGCGTGATAATCTCCTTGTCTGAACCCCAGAATGAATCCGTCATGAAGAATCCCATCAAACAGCGTCGGAAAGCGGTCGTTTGCCTGTTGTTTTGCCTCGTATTGGCACAGATCGAGAATGCCGGAGCCGCGGCCGCCAGTGAATTGCCGTCACGGGCGGAAATTCGATCGCAGCTCAAGGAGCTCAGTCCTGGAGATCGCGAGGCGAAGATACGCGGCTGGCGCGAGGAATACGGTTCGGTCGGCTCGACGTATGGCGCTGGCCGTGACCGAATGGGTGGGATGAGTCAGGAGGCAAGGGAGAGAATGGCGCGATTTCAGCGAGAAATACAAAAACTGCCGCCGGAGGAGCGAGAGGCGCGAATCAGCGAGATGCGTCGACGTTACAGCGGCATGCCGGCGGGAGCGAGGGAGCAACCGCAGGAAATCGATTTGAGCCGATTGTCGCCGGCCAAGCGTATTGAGTTTCTAAAGCTTCGGCGGGCGTTGAGCGGTGTTTCAGCCGAGGAACGCCGGTCGAAGATAAACGAGTTCTTACTGAAGGCGGGGCTGGATCCCGGGAAAAGCCCCGGTTCGAGCGTGGGCGGGACGCGCCGACCTTCGCCGAACGACATGAGCGACGATGAGCGACGATGAGCGGCGGCAGCGTTTTCAGCAGATGCGTGAACAGGCCTGGGAGCGCATCGCAGTCCTGGAGAAGAAGGCGGCGGATGGGACCATTTCGGAGCGGGAAGAGAAAGCGCTGGAGCGAATGAAGCAGGTTGGACAGGGACGTCGCCCTGGAATTGATTCGCAGAATCCGCGTCCTCGCCGTCCCTAATGCCGGCTGCCGGGGCATTTGATCTGGTTTGCACGGGGCTTTCCCCTTTGTCCTGAATCTGGGGTTTGCGATAGTGCCGCCAATGGAAGCCCCGGATGCCGAAATCATTGCCGCCGTTTTGAACGGGGATGTTTCCGCATTTGAGCCTTTGGTGGTCAAATACCAACCTCGAGTCTTTGCGACGGCGCGTCGCTATGCGCGTCGCGAGAGCGAGGTAGAGGACATCGTTCAGGAGGTCTTCATCAAGGCGTTTCAAAAACTGGCAAGTTTTCGCGGCGAAGCTCCGTTCGAGCATTGGCTCATGCGGGTGGCCGTTCGAACTTGCTATGATTTTCTTCGCAAGCATCAGCGGAATCGAGAGTCCGCGCTGGCGGAGCTTTCCGACGAGGAGGATCGTTGGCTTGATTCAGTCGCCAGCAGCCCGGCCGGACAGAATGACGATTCCGATGCCGCGCGCGCGCTGGTTGGCCAATTGCTCAACCAGCTCTCACCGGCGGACCGGATGGTGATCACCCTGCTGGAAATCGAAGAGAAATCAGTGAAGGAGATCGCGGCTCTGACCGGGTGGTCTGTGTCTTTAGTCAAAGTCCGCGCCTTCCGCGCGCGCGCCAAGATGCGCAAGCTCCTCAGGAAGGTTTCCCGTGGAAAGTATCTGTAACCTGCATTAAAATCGGCCCGTCTGGGTCGGGAGAAGATCGGGAAATGGACATCAAAGAACTCTATCGAAAATTGATGAACGCTGCGCGTTCGATGCCGCCGGACGAGCGGACGCCCTACGCGTTTGAAAAGCGGGTGATAGCTTGTCTCCAAGGGCTGCCGAAAGTCGATCTGGCTCGGCTCTGGAGCCGCGGGATGTGGCGCGCCGCGATGTCGAGCGCCGCAGTGATGCTGGCGATACTGATTTGGACGCGGCTCGATTCGCCAATGGCTCCCGCCGCCTATGCGGATGGGAGCGCTCTGGATATCGAAGAAATTGTTCTGGCTCCTCTGGCGAGTCTGGAGAACGAGGAGGGGGACTGGTGAAATACTGGAATGTTGTCTTTGCGGCTCTGGCCATCTTTGGTTGCGGCGTGGTCACCGGCGGGCTGGTCGTGAGTCATGTTTACCGGAGCAATCCGCCCGCGGCATTGGCGGGCGCTGCGCCGGAAGAAAGTCGTCCATCCAAGCCCGAGAATTCGCGTCCTCGCATGCCGCGTCGTGGCAGTTTGGAATGGGTCGCCAAGGCTCGCATCGATTTCCTGGATGGCATCGGTCGACAATTGAAATTGAGTGAGGCCCAGCGAACGCAGATTGGCCAGATCCTTAGCGAACGGCAGGCCGGTGTGAAACGCATTTCCGAACGGATCGAGCCGGAAATTCGCGACGAGCTACGCCAGGCGAATGAAGACGTGAGCGCTGTGCTGACGCCGATGCAGAAACGCATGTTTGAGCGGATCATGCGCGCTCGCATGCAGCAGCGCCGGCAGTCCGGACCCAACGCCGGCCCTTCTCAGAATCGCGGACGCAAGCCACAGCCGGCAAATCAGTAGCGCCGCGGAGCGGGAGCGGCCGTGGGAAGGCTCTTGATCGCCGCGGCCCGTCAGTGGCAGTATGCGCCGTCAATGAGTCGCATGAATCGTCGTTATTTTGTGGGATCGGCCGCGCTCGGCGCCATTTCCCTTTCCGGTTCCCTGTTTCCCCCTGGGCTGCGCGCTACGCCGCCCTCCGGGCAAAAATCGTTTAAAAAACTCTTTGATGGGAAATCCCTGCAAGGATGGCATCCGAATCCAGATCGAATCGGGCATGGGACGGGCGGTCAGTGGCGCGTCATCGATGGGGCGATTGTCGGTGAACAGGATCCGCCCGGCTCAGGCAATGGCGGACTGCTGCTGACCGATCGCAAGTTCGGCGATTTCGAATTGTCCGTCGACATGAACTGCGACTGGGGGCCGTGCAGCGGTGTTTTCTTTCGCTGCACCGAAAAGGGCGAAGGATTTCAGATGTATGTCGATTACCACGACAGGGGCAATGTGGGGCATCTGCGTGGCGAAATGCCCGGATCGTTCGCGATGATGCCTTTCAAGATTTTTGGCGAAACCGACAAGGCCGGGAAGCTGCTGAAATTGCGCACCGAACCTGACGCGCGAAAGGCGAAATGGCCGGCCGGGGTCTACAAAAATATTTGTGAGCCCGAAGAGTGGCTGAAGGTATGGAAGCTCAACGACTGGAACACGGCTCGAATTCGCTGCACGGGAAAACATCCGCGAGTCAAAGTCTGGATCAACGACCTGCTCGTTGCGGATTGGAATGGCGAGACCTCCACGCTTCCGGGCTACGACAAGAAACGGGTCTTTGGGCTTCTTGGCCGGAAGGGCTCGATCGGCTTGCAGGTGCACGGCGGAAAGGGTTGGCCCAAGGGCGCTCAGTGTCGTTGGAAAAACATTCGCGTCAAAGAGCTTTAGTTCCGTCAAACCAGTCCATTCCCACAACCCGCATTTCTTCAGTAACGATTATGAAAATTAAAAAAATTACGGCGCTTCTGAGCCTCCTGTTGATGGCAGGCGCGATGCAGCTCCGCGCGCAGGATCTCCGTGCGCGCGGGGATCGCGCGATCCTGTCCGATGCCTCCGTGCTGGAGGCGCTCTGGAATCAGGGCGAATTCACCGAGGGCGTCACCGTCGCGCCGGACGGGACGATCTATTTCAGCGACATTTCCCGCGCGCCCGACAAGCCCGGCACAATTTATCGATTTGATCCCGCGACGCGCGCAACGACAGTTCACTGCGCCAACAGCGGCAAAAGCAACGGGCTGATGTTTGATCGTGGCGGCCGATTGATTGCCTGCTGCGGCGCGAACAATGGCGCCAATGGCGGCGGGCGCGCGCTCTGCGTAATCGACCCCGACGGGCAGTTAGTCACGTTGGTCGACAACTACGAAGGCAAACGGCTGATGTCGCCGAACGATCTGGTCATCCATCCCGATGGCTCAATCTATTTCAGCGATCCGCGATACGTCGGCTCCGAGCCCATTGAGCTGGATCAAATGAGTCTTTATCGATTCGTGCCTGACACGGGCGAATTGACTCGATTGACGACTGAGGACGCAGTTCAGAAACCCAACGGCGTTCATCTGGCGCCGGATTTGAAAACGATCTATGTCGCCGAGACGAACAACGGCACAAAAGACGCGTCGACGGCGAACGAGGAAATCCGAGTTGGTCGAATGCGGCTGAACGCCTTCAAACTTAAGAAGGACGGCACGTTGGGACGGAAGAAAGTGATCGCAGCGTTCGGCACGGAGACCGGGGTCGACGGGATGGCGATCGACGTGAAAGGAAATATCTACGCGGCGGTCCGCATGGCCAGTCGTCACGGCATCGTCGTTTTCTCGCCGACCGGCAAGGAACGCGCCTTCATTCCCACGGCGGAATTGCCGACGAATTGCTGCTTCGGCATTGGCGACGAGGCGTCCACGCTTTACGTGACCTCCGGCGGAGGTCTGTATCGCATTCCCCTGAAGATTGAAGGATTTCATCCGGCGACGGCGTCGTTCGGCAAAAAGAAATGAAACTGGCAAATAAGATTGCAATCGTCACCGGCGGCGGACGCGGCATCGGCAACGGCTGCGCGTTGGAGCTCGCGCGCAATGGAGCGGACATTGTCCTCAACGACAGACCCGGCAGCCCGGATCTTGCGGCTGCGGCCGAGGAGATTCGCGCATTGGGGCGTCGATGCGAGGCGGTCGAGGCGAACGCGCTTACCCGGGAAGGGTGTGAGCAGTTGTTGGCGGCGGCCTTGGCCTCCTTTGGTCGAGTTGATATCCTGATCAGCAATCCCGCCTGCAGCGTCCGGGGCGACTTTCTTGATTTCGATCCCAAGATTTTTGAAGACGTTATCCAGGGCACGCTGACGGCTGGGTTTCACATGAGCCAGCTGGTCGCGCGTCACATGGTCGAGCGCGGCGGCGGCGGCAAGATGGTCTTTATTTCGAGCGTGCACGCGAATCGACCCTTTGGCCGAAGCTCTGCCTACAACGCCGCTAAGGCCGGCCTTAATCACCTCATGCGCACGATCGCCGCCGAATTGGTTCGCAAGAAGATCAACGTCAACGCGATCGAACCCGGATGGATCGACACGCCCGGCGAGCGGGCGACCTTTGGCGATGAAATGATCGCGCGTGAGGAAAAGAAGCTGCCCTGGGAGCGAATTGGCCAACCCTCGGATATTGGCAAGGCCGCCGCGTTTCTCTGTTCGGAGGACGCTGACTATATCACTGGAACGATTCTGCGCGTGGATGGAGGATTTGTTCTGCGCGACAGCATGGTCGAGGCGTTGGTGACGGACCCGAACAGGCGGGACTAATTTCAATCGCGCCTTCCGCGCACGTTCCGCCTCTTAAAGCTCAAGCGGAAACGACGTCAGCCTCTCCACGCCATCCGCCGTCACGAGGTAGTTCTGTTCCAGGCGAATCCCCGCCTTCAATTCCTCCGAATACAAACCGGGTTCGGCGGTGAAGACGTCACCTTCCTGAAACTCATCGTCCCAGTTGGAATTCAGGTGCGGCGCTTCATGCGGGTAAAGTCCGATGCCGTGGCCAAGGTGGTGAAAAAAGGCGCTCTTTTTCCAGCCGTCCAGTTTTTCCTTCGCTTTGAAGTAAAGCTGTTTGGCGCTCGCGCCGGGTTTGACCGTTTCCTCGACCAGGGTCAGGACGCCTGCGATGGATTCCCAGGCCGAGAGTTGTTCGTCGGTCGGCTTGCGGTTGACCGCGAAAGTGCGGCAATTGTCCGCGTAGTAGCCGCGGTAGCAGGGGCCAAGATCAAGAATGTAGAGCTGCCCGTCCTCGGCGACGACATCCTTTCTTGGCGGTCCGCCGGGCGAGTTGCACTGATAGTCGTTGCCGGTGGCGATGAGCATTTCGCCGGCGGTTTCGACAGCGGCGGATTGTAATTCGTTGAAGACGCGCAGTTCGGAAATGCCGGGTTCGATTATCTCTCGGGCTCTCGCATACATCGCTTCCGTGCAGGCAATCGAGCGCCGGATCATCGCCAATTCATCCGGGTCCTTCTTCCTCCGAAGGCGCAATAATTCCGGTTCGATGTCGGTCACGGCGTGGTCGTGTTTGCGTTCCAGGGCGGTGCGAAGCAGGGAATCGGCGGAGGCGAAATCGACGGCGATCGTGCTGGGCTGGCTGTAGCGGCCGAAAGAGTTTTGAAGTTTCGCTGCGGCGGCCAGGTCCTGATCCTGGCGAAGGGTGCAAAGACGCTGCGCTTCGAAGGTCACGCATTTGTCAGCGGCGACGCCCTCGGGCTCGGTGTTGGGCGCGACCAGCGTGCAGTTGCCGTCGGCGTCGAGGGCGACCATGGCGGACATGAGCCGATGCGGCCGAAAGCCAGTGAGATATTGAACGTTCTCCGGCCGCGTCAGAACAACGCGGCCAATCCCGTCGCGCTGCATTGTCTTGAGCAGGCGATTTTGGCGGCGACGACAGAATTCGGGATCAAGTTGCGGAAGGGACATCTGAGGGGAAGTGTCGATCCGGTTCCGAATCGTGGTCAAGGGGGAACTTGGTCTCTTTCCAGCGTCCGAGGCGCTTACGCGATGATCTCGCGGATTGGGGCGCCGAAGTCGATCTCCAGGCGTTTCTGGCCGGGGATTTCCAGGGTGTGAGGATTGATGCCGAGTTGCTGAAGCACGGTCGCGTGGATGTCGGTCACGTAGTGACGATTCTCAACCGCGTGAAAGCCGAGTTCGTCGGTCGCGCCGTGCGTGACGCCGCCTTTGACGCCGCCTCCGGCCATCCAGACGGAGAATCCATAGGGATGGTGGTCGCGGCCGTCGGACTTCTCGGCGCCGGGCGTACGGCCGAATTCCGTGGCCCACACGACCAGTGTGTCGTCGAGCATCCCGCGCTGTTTGAGATCCTTGAGCAGACCGGCGATGGGCTTGTCGACCTGACCGGTGCGGGTCGTGTGATTCTCTTTGAGTTTCTTATGAGCGTCCCAACCGTCGTGATAAATCTGCACAAATCGGGTTCCGCGTTCGACCAGTCGGCGCGCGGTCAGGCATTGCTCGCCGAAGGTTTTGGTTTCCTTTTGGTCGACGCCGTAAAGCGTCTTCGTGGCCTCGGTCTCGCCCTGCATGCGTACGACTTCCGGCACGGCCATTTGCATGCGAAAGGCGAGTTCGTAGGATTTGATTCGAGCCCGCAGCAGCGGATCATTCGGATACTCAACACCGGCGAGACCGTTCAATTCGCGCAGTAGCTCCAATTGGCCTTCGCGTTCCTGGACGGTGACGCTTGGCCCGGGCGCGCCGAAGGGCAGGGGGTTCTTCGGATCGATGCCAATCTTCACGCCGGCATGTTCGGGGCCGAGGTAGCTCGCGCCATGTGCGCCCACGCCGCCGCAGCAATCCCCGGGCGGAGGGCCGAGCACGACGAATTGCGGCAGGTTCTGGTTCATCGAGCCGAGGCCGTAGTGGACCCACGATCCGATCGAAGGATAAAGGCCGTCAAAGATGTGCCGGCCGGTGTGGAATTGAAGTTGGGCCGCGTGGTCGTTATCGGTCGTCCACATGGAACGAACGATGGCGAGGTCGTCGACGCATTCCGAAAGGTGCGGCCACCAGTCGCTGACCTCGATTCCGCTTTGCCCGCGCGGCTTGTGGCCGATCTGCATCGGATAAATCTGGGGCATCAGGTCGCGCGGCACTCCGGCGAAATCCCGCACGTTCGATCGATAAAACTGCGATTCGAAAATCTGTTTGTTGTAGGGCGATTCTTCGAAGGTCTTGCCTGCGTATTTGTTGAGCTCGGGCTTGGGATCAAAACTCTCCATGTGGCTGGTTCCGCCGAGCATGAACAGCCAGATGACGCTTTTCGCTTTGGGGGCAAATTGGGGTTTGCCGTCGGGCGGCGTCCATGCGTCGGAGGCGCCGACGCGGGAGACGCCATCGCCGAGTAGCATCGAGCCGAGCGCCATGCCGGTGAATCCCATGCCGGTGTCGGCAAGGAACTGCCGGCGATTGGGGCGGCCTGAACAGGTTTTGTGATCGGCGTTGGCTTCCATTGCTATTGTCGCTGTTTTTACGTGAAGTTCCCGGGAGAGACAACCTTCAACGGACAGTGACGAACTCGTTGTGATTGAACAGGGTGTGCACGAGTAGTTCGCGCGCGCGTTGCAGTGGTTCTTTGGCGGGTGGAACTTTGGATGTTCCGCCGGCGGGATAGGCGTCGCGCTTAGCCCCGGACTCCAGCGCGGCGGTCTGACGTTGGAGATAGCCGGCCATTGCCTTTGATTCAGCGGGGGTTGGTTGGCGATTGAGAACTGTGACGAATGCGTTTCGAATAAACGATTCATTGGCCTTGGCCCCGGCGCCGACGGTTTCGGTGATTCGTCGGGCGAGCAGGCGCGCCTGGTCGAGTGAAAGACCGCTGTTCATCAGCGTCAGCGCCTGTTGCGGGACTACGCTGACGCGGCGCTCGTAGCAGGCGTTTGGATTGGCGAGGTCGAACAGGTCGAGCATCTCCATTTTGCTGTCGGGCGTCGTGCGGAAGTAGAGACTGCGGCGAGCTGATGTTTGGCCCAGGTTGGCGGCCAATTCGGGGCCGTTCATTTGAGCGCTGAGATTGCCGGCGGCATGGAGAATGCCGTCGCGAATTTGTTCCGCCTCCATTCGCCGGGAATTTGCGCGCCAGTAATACCGGTTTTCCAAATCGATCTCCGCAGCTTCGCTCCGTTCTGTTTTCGAAGACATGCGATAAGCGGCCGAAGTCGTCATCAGCCAATGAAGCCGCTTCATGCTCCAGCCGCTTTCGACGAGTTCGACAGCCAGCCAGTCAAGCAACTCCGGGTGGGTGGGCGATTTGCCCGCGATGCCGAAGTTGGCGACGCTCGCCACCAGCGGCGTTCCGAAGTGCCGCAGCCAGATGTGATTGACTGCAACGCGGGCCGTGCGCGGATTCGACGGCGCCGCGATCCATCGGGCAAGGGCGAGACGGCGGCCCGTGCTGGTTTTGGGAAAGGTCTCGCCGAGAGGCGCGAATTTGGAGCCCGGTTTGTCGAGGGCGATTCTACCGGCGGTCAGCTTTTTCTTGGCGGCGGCGATCTTCTTTTGTGCATCGGCTGCGGCTTTGGATTCTCCCGAGACCGCCTTGAGGCTCGCTAGGTAATGTTCCGCGGCCATGAGTTCCTTTTCCGCCTGGATGGCGAGCGTGCTTTTCTCCGCCCGCGACGCGGCGATCGCGAGGCGGTCGGCATCAGCTGTGGGCGGTCTTGCGTGGGCCGCCCGCTCGGCCGCGGCGCGCGCCTGAAGAGAGGCTAATTCAGCCCTGGCGATTCGGGCGTCCAGCTTCGCAAGTTGAATCCGGCTCTCGGCGTCCGGTTGCTTGGCGATCAGATCGTCGCGGGTCGGTCGCAGGTCGGTGATTTCAAGTTTGTGGAACTCCGCCGCGCCGTTGTGAACCCAGAGCGCAAATTTTCCGCTGCGGCGCGGGATGGGCATGACGTAGTCCAGCTTCTGTTCGCCGTTGAGCTTGATGCTCAAACGTTGGCCGCGGGCCTCGATTTCCACGGTTGTGAGTTCGCCCAGTTTGATTGGCGTTCGCACGATGCCGGCTGACGGATAATGTTGCCGACCGTCCTTCCGATGAAATGCCTGCACGCTTTGCCGTTCGTCGCCCGTGCTGGTGTAGACGTCCTGCGAATGTCCTCGATCGACGAAGTCGAAGCTGAATCCGACCGAGCGAACGCCGCCGGGCTTGAGCGTGCGGTATTGAAGCAGCGTGCGGAAGTTGTTCGGGTGCTCCTGCATCGAGACCATCGTCGCAAAACTCGTGACTTGGTCTTGAACCAGCCTGCCGTTTGAGTATTTCCAGGCTCCGTTCAGAGTTTTCCAGTCTGATGTTCGGGCGTGAGTGAAGTCATCGGAAAAGAAGGCGGCCTTCGATGGCTCGGAATTTGTTGCAGCTCGCGCCTTCATTTCGGCGATTTGTGTCGCCAGTTTGGCCTGCGCGGAATGCGCCGCTTCTATCGCATTGTCGGCGGCAGCGACTTTTTGTTTCAGCAACTCGATGGCGCCGTCAACCAGCGCGGGACGCAAGGCCGGGTAGTAGGCCTCAACCGGCAGGGCGACCGGTTGAATCTTCATCGGCCTGGGTTGTAGCGATACAGGAGCGCGAGGCGACAACGGGCGAGTCTTGTCGGGGCGGCGATCGTCTCCGCGTTGGAACAGGTAGGTCGGTGCGTCGAGATCCTTGTCGAACACGCGCGACAGGCCCTCTTTCAAAACGAGATCCTTGTTGTTGTCCTTTTCGAACTGAGTTCGCGCGTCGACTCGATCCGTCCGTACACCGTGCGGTTCGAAGAACGCGCGAAAGCGATAGTAGTCCTCCTGCGTGATGGGATCGTATTTGTGATCGTGGCAGCGGGCGCAGCGGAGGGTAAGTCCGAGGAAAGCCTGACTGGTGCGCTCGACCGTCTCTGAGAGCCAGACGTTTCGATCGAACTTGTACCAATTGCGACCGATGAATCCGGTGGCAGCGAGCGCGTCCGGATCGGTTGGCTCCGCTTCGTCGCCGGCCAGCATTTCGACGATCATGCGATCGTAGCCTTTGTCGTTGTTGATGGATTCGACGATCCAGTCGCGCCATCGCCAGATGTGCCGCACGCTGTAGCGGATTTCGTTTACGCCGCGTCGGCCATACCAATCGCTGTACCGCCAGACGTCCATCCAGTGACGCCCCCAGCGTTCGCCGTGGCGCGGATCATCGAGCAGTTTTGCGACGACATTCTCGTAGGACAGAGGAGATGTGTCCGACTCAAATGCGGAAAGTTCAGCCGGCGTGGGCGGCAGGCCGATCAGGTCGAGATAGACGCGGCGAAGCAGGGCGGCCTTGTCCGTCTGAGAATTTGCCGAGAGATTGCGCGTTGAGCGCGCCTGCTCGAGAAAGGAATCGATGGGATTTTGTATCGCGACATTCGGATCGGAGACGGCGGGAATCGCAGGTCGGATGGGGGGGAGGTAGGACCAGTGCCTGGCGGGATCTTGCTGGGGCTTCTCGTCGGGCGGCCCCACCGCTCCCTGTTTGATCCAGTTCTTTAGCAGTTCGATCTCGGTTTTCGTCAGGGCGGAGCTTTCCTGCGGCATGCGCTCGGCTTGGTCCTCGGCGGTGACGCGATGAATGAACAGGCTTCGATCAGGATTGCCAGGAGAAATGGCCGCGCCGCTCTTGCCGCCCTTGAGCATGAGTTGGACGGTGTCCAGGCGGAGGTTCGCCTTCTGCTTCAGGGCGCCGTGACAGGGATAACATTTGCGGGCCAGGAGGGGTTTGATTTCGCGAAGATAATCGG
>JBLHKZ010000062.1:0-24354 GCA_047618185.1 Limisphaerales bacterium | reverse complement strand
GTCAACACGGGCGAGTGGAAGATCGTCGACGGCGTGTTGTGCGTGAAAGAGATCAAGGCCGACAAGCACTCTGCCGCCGCGCGTCGCGCGATTGTCACTCAGGACGCGGTGTATGAATTTCGTTTTCGCTTCGTGGGCGAGGGGAAGGGGTTTCACTTTGGCTTCGATCCGGCGAAGGGCGAGTTGAAGAAGAAGGGGCATTTGTTCTCGGTGATCGTGACGCCCGACAGTTGGCGGCTAATGAAGCATGTGGATAAAGCCAAGCCGAAGGAAGATCCCAACAAAGTCCTCGCCACGGCGAAGGCGACCTTCAAGAAGGGCGAGTGGTATTCGCTGTGCGTGGAGAGCAAGGGCGACAATGTGACCGCGAGCATCAAGGGCGTCGGCGAACTGAAGGGCTCGCATCCGACCTTTCATGTGAAGAAACCCACGCTCGTCTTCCGCTGCCTCGGCGATGGAGTGGAGATTGATGATATCAGGGTGCGACAGCTTTCGAAGTGACCTTTGGTGATCGGTACGGCGGAGCCCAAGGAGCGGCGACATTCCTGTCGCTGTTTTCGCGAAGCGAAAAAGTCAGTCCGAGGACGGGGTGACCCTTTCAGGGCCATCTGCGGCAGGAATGCCGCCGCTCCTTGGGTTGGCGTCCCTTTCAAGTTCCCAAAAAATCCGTGTTCATCTGGGGCCATCCGTGGTTTAAAAAGGTCCGCGATTTTCAAATTAAACCGTCCCTGATGACTATGAAGAATTCCGTCTCGTCTCTCCTCCGTTCGGTCCTCGCCTTTGCGCTGCTCGCCGGCCTTGCCTGCTCTTCCGCGAACGCCGCGCCCAAGGGCTTTCAGATCAAGAAAACCAAGAGCGGACTGACCGTGAATTACGACGGCGAGCTGTTCACCAAGTACGTCATCGATCAGAGTAACAAGCCGTATCTCTATCCCGTCATTGGTCCGACCGGCAAGCCGATGACCCGCGCCTATCCGATGGAGACGATCGAGGGCGAGCAGCATGACCATCCCCACCATCGCTCGCTCTGGTTCGGTCATCAGGGCGTCGGCGGATTCGACTCCTGGCACGAGGCGCTCACGATCGAAGAGCGCTTTCGGAAGAAGAAACCCGAGGACAAGGAGAAGGCCATGGCCGTTCTCGCGTCGACGAAGCACGTCAGCTTTCGCGTGATTTCGTTTGGGCCAAAGCGAGCGGTGATCGAGTCGGTCAACGACTACGTTGGCTCCGACGGCAAGAAGCTCATGTCCGATGAGCGCAAGATCACGCTGACCGCCACGAAGGACACGCGAGTCATCGATTTCGACATCACGTTGATCGCCAGTCACGGCGATGTGAAGCTCGACGACAAAAAGGACGCAGGCTTCAGCGTGCGCGTGCCGACCTCGATGTCGATCACCGGCAAGCAGGGCGGTCGTATCTACAACAGCGAAGGGCACAAAGACGGCGACGCCTGGGGCAAGCGCGCGGAATGGGTCACGTTTTGGGGGCCGGTCGAGGACGAGACGCTCGGCGTCACGATTTTGAATCACCCAAAGAGCTTTCGCCATCCGACGCCCTGGCATGCTCGCACTTACGGCCTGTTCACCGCGAATCCGTTCGGAACCAAAAGCCTCGACAAGACTGCCGAAGACGGCGGTTTCGTGTTGAAGAAGGGCGAGAAGATCGAGCTTCGCCATCGCGTCATCCTGCACAAGGGCGGTCCCGATGCGGCCAACATCGGCAAGGCCTGGAAGGTCTACTCGAAGTAGCGGGCAGGTGGGTGCGACGCTCGCGACAGTTCCCCTCCTCGGAGGAGCCTGCCCTGAGCTTGCCGAAGGGGCCAGGGGTGGGTTCGTCCAAGCTTTCGTTTGACTCAGATTCACGGGCTCGTCCCTGCAATCCTGTAGCAGACGAGGTAACGAGGCTCAATCAACCGGCATTCCCGGCGTTGAAACGCCGGGCTATTTTCACTGGTCCCTCCGGGACAAAATCCGATCCATTCCGGTGGCATCCAAACTTGCCAACCGCGTTAAAACCCGATTCCCTTGTGCCACTCTATGAAAAGCAGATTTCCCCTTCTCCTGTCCGCGCTGACTGCGATCACCTTTGCAAACGTCGCGGCAGCGGCCGACGACTACAACGCCCTGACCGACGACGAGAAGAGTCTCGGATTCAAGGTCCTCTTCAACGGCAAGGATTTCAAAGGCTGGAAGAATAGCGGCAACTGGATCGTCGATGACGGCGCCATGTTTCGATCAGGCAAGGGCGGCGGGCTCGTTTACGAAAATAAAAAGATTCCCGACAACTTCGAGCTGCGCTTCCAGTGGCGCGTCGGCCCCGGCAGCAATAGCGGCGTTTACTACCGGCCGGGTCAGTACGAATACCAGATTCTCGACAACACCCGCCATGTGGACGGGCGCAATCCCCGCACCAGCGCCGCCTCGATCTACTTCTGCATGCAGCCTTCTCACGACGCGACTCATCCCGTCGGCGAGTGGAACGACGGCCGCATTGTCTGCAAGGGAACGGTGGTTCAACACTGGCTCAACGGCGTGAAGGTCGTGGACCTCGACTACTCGGACAAGCAGTGGAAGTTCAACGTCGATCTGTTAAGGGCGCGCGGCGGCGACCTGAAGGCTCGCGGCGCCAACCTCAGTTTTCAGGATCACGGCGATCCGGTGTGGTATCGCGGCATCAAGCTGCGCGAGATCGACGCAAAGGAGAAGCTCGACCAGACCGACATCACGCCCGGCAAGATTCCCGACGCCATCCTCGACGCCGAGAAAAAGAAACTCGATGGGATCGTCGCGCGCCGCAAGTCCGCCGCTGAGAAGGAGAAGGCGAAGAAGGGTGAGCCGAAGGTGGATCCGAAAAAGAAGCCGGCGAAGGTCGAGTCAAAATAGCCGCCGGCCTTCACCGCATTCTTTTCGGCCACGTTATGAAACGATTCCGCCTTTCCTTTTTCAGCTCCGCGCTCTTTGGAGCTGCCCTCATGTTTGCTTCGTCCGGCTTTGTTTCCGCCGCCGCCGAACGCCCCAACATCCTGTTCATCTACACGGACGATCACACGCATCGGACGATCAGCTGCTATGAAGAGGCCTACGATTGGGTGAAGACCCCGAACATTGACGCGCTCGCGAAAAACGGCGTGCGCTTTCGTCACGCGACCATCGGGACCTGGTGCATGCCTTCGCGCGCGACGATGCTCACCGGTCATTTGCAATTCGGCGTCGAGTCCATGCGCATGGAGGGCAAGTATCCTGGCAGCAAGTATGACCCCGAGAAGTGCCGCTTTTGGCCCAGTGTGTTTCGTAAGAACGGATACACGACCGCGCACATTGGCAAGTGGCACACGGGCGACGACACGGGTTATGGCCGCGACTGGGATCATCAGATTGTCTGGAATCGTCCGGGACATCCGACCAACGCCGGCAATTACTACAAGGATCAGATGATCGAGATCAACGGCGCCGAGGCGAAGATGGTGAAGGGCTATTCGACCGACAATTACACGAAATGGGCGATGGAGTATCTGAACGGCGAAGGCCGCGACAAGGACAAGCCGTGGTATCTGTGGCTGTGCTACGGCGCCGTTCACGGTCCCTTCACGCCGGCCAAGCGGCATTTAGAAGCCTATCCCAACGTCTCCGTCCCCGTGCCTACCGACATCTATCCGCCGCGCGAGGGCAAGCCGGAGTACATGCAAAAACCCGGATCGTGGTTTAAGGGCGAAGACGGCAAGCCTCACCTGCGCGGCCGAAAGCGCGCGACCGGCGAGCTCAGCCCGGGCAAGGGGATTCACGGCAGCGATTTGAATGCCTGGGTCCGCCAGTATCATCAAGGCGTGCTCGCGCTGGACGAATCGATTGGCAAGTTGATCCAGAAACTCAAAGACACCGGCCAGTATGACAACACGCTGATCGTGTTTACCTCCGACCAGGGCTTTGCGTGGGGACAGCATGGTTTCCGGATGAAGCTCGCGCCCTATGACGCCACGATTCGCAGTCCGTTGATCATCAGCATGCCCTCGC
Organism: Limisphaerales bacterium; assembly: GCA_047618185.1. Lineage (GTDB taxonomy): Bacteria > Verrucomicrobiota > Verrucomicrobiia > Limisphaerales > JAYPEY01 > JAYPEY01. The sequence continues at coordinate 20,341 of JBLHKZ010000062.1, read as the reverse complement.
GGCTGCCGAGCGGGAAGGTCTGCGGCAAGCCTGTGGGCGGTCCGGATCTTATCCCCACCATGTTCAATTTTGCTGAGATCGAACTCCCCTGGGAGATGCACGGGCGCGATTTGACGCCCTTGCTTCGCGATCCGGACCGGGTCTGGAATTATCCCGCGCTGATGGCGCATACCGCGCGCAGCTACGGATCGGACACGCATGTTGTGCCGACGGATCAAGCGACCTTGTCGCCAAGCGTCGTGCCTTGGTGGGTGTCCCTGCGGCAGGGGCGCTACAAATACATCCGCACGCTGGTCGAGGGCGAGATCGAGGAGCTTTACGATCTGGAGAGCGATCCGGAGGAGTTGAGCAACCTGGCGTTGAAAAAGGAATACGCGCGAACGCTGGTCACGCTTCGGAAAGCCACGGTCGCCGAATTAAGGCGGACCAAAGCTGGAATGGTCGACGCTTTGCCGGCGGTGAAGATCGCGCATTGAGCGGCTCCTGCATCGACCTGATCCAGAAGGAAGGAGCCTTTGCCGTCATCGCCGTTCAGCAGGGTATTCGCGCGGAGGATTTCTGAAACGTATCGACTTGCTTGCGGCCGGTTTCTAATCTGCGCCGCGTATGTCCGAACCTATTGCCGTCCCGCACCTCGATCTCAAGCTGCAGGTCAAGAACCTGCGCCCCGAACTCGACGCCGCGCTGGCCCGCGCGCTCGACAACTGCTCCTTCTGCCTCGGGCCGGACGTCGAGGCCTTCGAGCGTGAATTCGCCGACTTTCATGAAGCTCGGCACGCCGTCGGTTTCAACAGCGGCACCTCGGCTTTGCATGTCTGCATGAAGTTGCTCGATGTCGGTCCGGGCGATGAAGTGATCGTGCCGCCCTTTACATTCGCGGCGACCGGTTGGGCGGTTTCCTACACCGGAGCCAAACCCGTTTTCGTTGATATCGAGCCTGACACCTTTTGCCTGGATCCAGAAAAGCTGGAGGCCGCGATTACAGAGCGAACCAAGGCTGTGATGCCGGTTCACCTGTATGGTCATCCGTGCGACATGGACGCCATCCGCGCCGTTTGCGCCAAGCATGACCTGCCGATCGTGGAGGACGCCGCGCAAGCGCACGCGGCGAAATACAAAGGCAAGTTCGTGGGAACGCTCGGCGAAATGGGCTGCTTCAGTTTCTACCCCGGGAAGAACCTCGGGGCCTGCGGCGAGGGCGGGGCGATGCTCACCAACGACGATGCCTTTGCAGAGCGCGCGCGCGTCTTGCGCAATCACGGTTCGCGCGAGCGTTATCATCACGACGAAGTCGGCTTCAACTATCGCATGGAGGGCATTCCCGCCGCCACGCTCCGGGTGAAGCTCGAGCGTCTTGACGAGTGGACCGAAGCCCGTCGCCGCATCGCAAGTCGATATGCCGAGCTGCTGACGGGCGCTGAGTTGACGCTGTCCGCCGAAGCCGAGGGCGTTCAAAGCGCCTGGCATCTCTACGTGATTCGTCATCCGCGGCGGGATGAATTGGCGAAGCATCTGGAGGCCAATCAGGTTGGCTTCGGCGTCTTCTACCCGATTCCGCTGCATCTGCAGAAGTGCTATGCGGAACTGGGTTATCAACCGGGCGATCTGCCCGTCTCGGAGCGGGTCGCGAACGAAGTCCTGAGCCTGCCTATTTTCCCGGAGCTGACCGACGCCCAGATTGAACGCGTCGCGGAGGTCGTTAACAGCTTCTCCTGAAGCGAACGGGGAGCGTGATTCCGCATCCGTTGTATTTCGCCACGGGCGGGCGTAGGGTCGCTGTCATGAAGCGTTTCCGCCGATTCAATTTTGCCGTCGGGCTTTTCCTCGTCCACGCGTGCGCGGCGCTTACTTGGACGGCGGGCTGTTCGAAGGAGCCGGAGGAATCCGGATTGACGGCGGGGGAACGGGATATACAGGAACCGGTCGCGATGGCGGAGGCGATGGAAGAGGCCGGTGAGAAACCCGCGAAAATGAATCGGGAGCGAACCCTCGCGCCGACGAATGCCCCGATCACGCCTGAGCAGTATTTAATCGAACTGCAGGCCCGCGCCAAGGGCGGCGACTCGGAGGCGCTGTTCAAGCTGGGCCAATACGCCTATGCCGGAAATTTGTCGGAACGAAATTTCACTGTCGCGGCCGACTACTTTCGGAGAGCGTCTGAAGCTGGGCACACCGACGCGATGACCTCGTTGGGGACGATGTACGGGGAGGGTAAAGGCGTTCGGCGAAGCATGATCGAAGCGGGCAGGTGGTTTAAGCGCGCGGCCGAGCGGGACAATCCGCTTGGGCAGGTGAGTCTGGCCCAGATGTATCTTCGCGGACTGGGCAACGGGAGGCCGGATTACGCGCGCGCGCTGCATTGGCATCAACGCGCGGCTCAGTTGGGCGACGCCATGGGGCAGGCGGGTCTGGCTTCGCAACACCTCCTGGGCCAGGGGACGCGGAAGGATCTTGTGCGCGCGGCGGAGTGGTATCGCGAGGCGGCGGATCAGGGGCTCGCTTCGGCGCAGGTGAATCTGGGAACGCTTTATCGCACCGGTTCTGGAGTGGCCCGGGATGAGGTTGAGGCCTGCATGTGGTTCAGTCTCGCCGCGCGGCAGAACGATCCCACCGGCCGCAAGGCGCGTGACGCGTTTTTGAGGAAATTCGATGAGGCGCAAATCGCGGATTTGGACAATCGTCTGAAAGCAATGGAGCCGTCCGAACCAGCTTCAGCTCAACAGTAAATCAAGTTGTAGATCATATGAAAAAAAGGAGTGGTTGGGGGAGTGTCCGGAATTGGTTCGTGGCGGCGACGCTGGCGGCATGGGTCGCAACAGTCGCCGGGTGCGCGTCGCGGCCTGGCGGCGAGATCGTCAGCTCTTCATCAGTTGCCTCTTTTGGCGCGATGGATATCGCTCAGATCGTCCCTGGCAAGACCACTCGCAATGAACTGGAGGCGCGGTTTGGCAAACCGAATCGGGTGGCGGCGGACGCGAAGGGGAGGGAAGTTCATAGCTACGATTTTCAGCGCCAGAAATGGGAGCCTGGCAAGTTCGAAGGCACACAGGTTTACAGCCAAAACGGCCTGGTGATGCAGCCCACCAATGTCCCGCAATGGGAGAGCGGTCATAGGAAGCACGAACAGAAACGGCTCCGAGTCACCTTGAATTCCGCGGATATCGTTGACGCGGTGAAAGTCGTCGATTAGGCGGTGGCGATCCAACCGATTCGAATGGCGGATAAATGAGCCTCGTCACCTCGGCTGCTACGAAATGGCATGACGACCTTCGGATTTCCCGGCTTCGGTTGAACACCGATTACTTCAAGGATCCGCGCCGTTATTCCGTCGAGACGGATTCTTCGCCACCATCAATAGCGGCGACGATTGCGTGCCAGGGGAGGATCGCGCACTTTACGCGCGCGGGAAATTTGTAAACGCCGGCAAACGCCGCGAGTTTGCCGAGGCCGGTGTCCGCGACTTCGCCGGTCGTCACCATGTCGCGCACCTTTTCGAAGGCGTCTTTGATCTCGGCTTTGGTCTTGCCCTTGAGGGCTTCTGTAAGAAGCGAGGCTGAGGATTTGGATATGGCGCAGCCCGATCCCTGGAAGCTCACGTCGCTTATCGTGTCCCCGTCCATCTTGACGAAGATCTGGTAATTGTCGCCGCAGTTCGGGTTTGTCCCCTGCGCCTGCCGATCGGCGTCTTCCATTACGCGAAAGTTTCGAGGACTCTTGTTGTGGTCCCTGATGAGCTCGCTGTAGATATCGTCTAAGTCGTCAAACATGTGAGATCCAATTTGAAATTCAAATCAGGCGTCCTGCAGGTGCAGATCTGTTTCCAGTCGCTTCCAGACGATCGCGTCGAGTTCCTCCCGCGCGGGTTCGCAGGCGATGCGATCGATGATCTCGCCGGCGAAGGCGCCCATGAGCATGTTTCGGGCCCTGGCGACGCCAATGCCGCGGGCGCGCAGGTAGAAGATCGCTTCGTCATTGAGCTGGCCGATGGTCGCGCCATGCGTGCACTTGACGTCGTCGGCGTAGATCTCGAGCTGCGGCTTGGTGTTGGCGGTGGCGTTGTCGGAGAGCAGGATATTCTTGTTCGTCTGTTTCGCGTCGGTCTTTTGCGCGATCTGGTGCACATGGATGCGGCCGTGGAATACGCCGCGTGATTCGTCGGCGAGAATGCCGTTGAAATATTCGTGGCTGTCGCAGTTGGGCTTTGCGTGATCGACCACCATGTGGTGATCGGCCAGTTGCTTGCCGGCGGTGAGGTAGAGCCCGTTCAGCGTCGCCACAACGCCCTCGCCATCGAGGTTCGTGCGGAGATTGTTCCGCGAGATCCGTCCGCCCGTCGCGATCGAATGCGAGGTAAAATTGCAGGAGCGCTCCAGATGGGCGTGCAGCGCAGCGATGTGAAAGGCCTGTTTGCTCTCGTCCTGAAACTTGATGTGCTCGACGTGGGCGTTCTCGCCGATTTTGAATTCGCTTACGGCGTTGGTGAAGTAGGCGCCGTCCTGAATCGCGATGTGGCTCTCGATCAGGGTGAACTGGCTGTTGGCTCCGGCGAGGATCAAGTTCCGAACGTTCGTGGTCGCCCCCTCTTCAGCGGCGGTGGAAACAAACAGCAGGCGAATCGGCTGTTCCAGGACCTTTCCGGCTGGAACGTGAATAAACGCGCCGTCCGAAAAGAGCGCCGTGTTCAGCGCCTCAAAGGCGTTGTCCTGGTCCTGCGCGTATTGACCCAGATGATTTTCAATCAGGTCAGGCGATTCGTTCAGTTCGTTTGCCAGATTGGAAACGATGACGCCCTCGGCCAGCGGCTCAATGTGGGAAAGTTCCGTTGAGCAAATGCCGTCTATGAACACCAGTCGGCTGCCCTCGATCTTCGAGAAAGCAAACTTGTCCAGCGCGTCGGCTGCGACCTCGCCGCCGCCGCCTGCGGGAATAAACGGCAATTTTGTGATCGGCGCGACATTGGTGAAACGCCAGTCCTCCATCTTTGTCGTGGGAAATCCAAGCTCGGCGAAGCGGGCGATGCCTGCCTTGCGCAGGGGCAGGACCCAGGAAGGCTCGCGGATGGAGCTGTCCTTCTCGACGGCGTCGAAGGCCGTGAGATGCCGGTCGATCGGGCTGGCGGGTTTTTCGGCGACTTCAGTCATGGTCGTAGTCATTTTAAAGCCCTTGGGATTACGCGGTCTGGAGTTCGCCCTGGATGATCCAGTCGTAGCCCTTTTCCTCAAGCTCGAGCGCAAGACTCTTGTCGCCGGTCTTGACGATCCGCCCGTCGTAAAGCACGTGCACGAAGTCCGGGATGATGTAGTCCAGCAGGCGCTGGTAGTGAGTGATCACGAGTTGGGCGTTGTTCTCGTTCTTCAGTTTATTGACGCCGTTGGCGACGACCTTGAGCGCGTCGATATCGAGCCCGGAGTCGGTTTCGTCGAGCACTGCAAACTTGGGCTCGAGCACGGCCATTTGGAAAATCTCGTTGCGCTTTTTCTCGCCGCCGGAGAAGCCGTCGTTGACCGGACGTTTCATGAAGTTCTCGGGGAGCTCCAGCAGCGCCATCTTGCCCTTGATCAGCTCGAGGAACTCGATGGCGTCCAGCTCGGCCTCGCCGCGATGCTTGCGGATCTCGTTGTAGGCGGACTTCATGAAATACGTGCCGTTCACGCCGGGGATCTCGACAGGGTATTGAAAGGCGAGGAAGACGCCTTCGCGGGCGCGCAGTTCGGGCGCCATGTCGAGCAGGTCCTTGCCGCAATAGGTCACTTCGCCCTCGGTCGCGTCGTAGCCGTCGCGTCCGGCGAGGACGGACGCAAGCGTGCTTTTGCCGCTGCCGTTGGGACCCATGATCGCGTGCACTTCGCCCGCCTTGATGGAAAGGTTCACGCCCTTGAGGATGCTGATGTTTTCAACGCCAGCGTGGAGGTTCTTGATTTCTAACATTTTCGTTCTTCCGTTTCTAAATCTTCAGTCTGAGAGGGCCGCCGTCCCCGGCTTCCCATAAATTGGTCCAGATTGGGACACCGAGGACGGCGTCTCTCTCAAGCATCAGCCGACGCTGCCTTCGAGGCTGACGCCGAGCAGTTTTTGGGCTTCCACCGCGAACTCCATGGGCAGCTCCTTGAACACTTCCTTGCAGAAGCCGTTGACGATCAGGTTGACCGCGTCCTGGGTTTCGAGCCCGCGCTGATTGCAGTAGAAAATCTGGTCTTCGCCGATCTTGGAGGTGGTCGCCTCGTGCTCGACGCTGGCGGTGGCGTTCTTCACCTCGATGTAGGGGAAGGTGTGCGCGCCGCACTGGTCGCCGATGAGCAGGGAGTCGCACTGCGAAAAGTTCCGGGCGTTCTCGGCCTTCTTCTGGATCTGCACGAGGCCGCGGTAGCTGTTCTGTCCGCGGCCGGCGGAGATGCCCTTGGAAATAATCGTGCTGCGGGTGTTCTTGCCGAGGTGGATCATCTTGGTGCCGGTGTCGGCCTGCTGCATTAGGTTCGTCAGCGCCACCGAATAAAATTCGCCGACGCTGTTGTCGCCCTTGAGTATGCAGCTCGGATATTTCCAGGTGATCGCCGAGCCGGTCTCGACCTGTGTCCAGGAGATCTTCGAGTTCGCGCCCTCGCAGATGCCGCGCTTGGTGACGAAGTTGTAGATGCCGCCCACGCCGTTCTCGTCGCCGGGATACCAGTTCTGCACGGTGGAATATTTGATCTCCGCATTCTCGAGCGCGACCAGCTCCACGACGGCGGCGTGCAGCTGATTTTCATCGCGCATCGGCGCCGTGCAGCCTTCGAGGTAGCTGACGTGCGAGCCTTCGTCGGCGACGATCAGGGTGCGCTCGAACTGGCCGGTGTTGGCGGCGTTGATGCGGAAATAGGTGGAAAGCTCCATCGGGCAGCGCACGCCCTTGGGGATGTAGCAGAAGGAGCCATCGCTGAAGACGGCGGAATTGAGCGCGGCGTAATAATTGTCGGTGTAGGGGACCACGCTGCCGAGATACTTTTTGATCAGCTCCGGGTGTTCCTGGACGGCCTCGGAGAAAGAGCAAAAGATCACGCCCTTTTCGGCCAGCGTGGCCTTGAAGGTCGTGCCGACCGAGACGCTGTCGAATACCGCGTCGACCGCGACGCCCGCCAACCGCTCGCGCTCGTGCAAGGGGATGCCGAGCTTTTCATAGGTTTCCAAAAGCTTGGGATCGACGTCGTCGAGGCTCTTGGGGCCGTCCTTGTTGTCTTTGGGCGCGGAGAAGTAGCTGATCGCCTGAAAATCGATGGGCGGGTATTTGACGTGCGGCCATTTGGGCTCGGTCATTTCCTGCCAGCGCTTGAAGGCCTTTAGGCGCCACTCGGTCAGCCACTCCGGCTCGTTCTTCTTGGCCGAGATGAAGCGGACGGTGTCCTCGTTCAATCCGGGGGGCGCGGTATCGGATTCGATATCCGTGACGAAGCCATACTTGTATTCGCTCTTAACAAAGCCTTCGATCGTTTCAGTCGCTGAACTCATTTTAGATATTTTCCTTAACCACGAATGAACACGAATAAACACTAATTGAATCGAACCGCCGGATGGCGGAGCAAACTGGCATCCCGTTGACGCGAGTGCTCAGTTTTGATTCGTGTTTATTGGTGTTCATTCGTGGTTGCTTGATTTGGTCAGTCTTTTGCGCCCGCAGTCGCGCACGCGGGATCCGGGCAACGGCCGCGCATGGCGACGTCGATCTGATCGGGCTTGAAATTTTCCGGGAGGTCCGCCTCGGGCATGCGCGGGCTTTCCTTCAGGTCGATGTCGAAGACGCGATTGCAATCGGTGCAGTAGTAGTGGCAATGCTCCTGCATGTTGGAGCAGAAGCGCTTGGCCGTGCTGTCGTGGTTGACCTGCTTGGCGAGACCGCACTTGACCAGGGCGTCGAGGCAGTTGTAGACCGTCGCCATGGAGATATCCGGCATGTCCGCCTTGGATCGGATAAACACCTCTTCCGCCGTGGGATGGTCGCGCTTGTTGACTAGCACATTGTAGACATTCCGCCGTTGCGCGGTGAAACGAAAGCCGCTGGTCGCCAGCTTTTCGTTCAATTCCGCGTCAAAACGGCTTTTTTCAGTCATCTGTGTGTCTGTGTCGCTTTTCAAAATGGCCGGCCAAGATAGGGTGTTTTTGGCGTCTGTCAATATTTAGAATAATTCTAAATACGAGTTTCGCGAGCAACGAGTTTCAGCTTTGGAAAAGCTCCATGCAGATCCGCGATCACGGCTTCGGATTGCAGATTCAAGGCCTTATTGTAGTGGCTTCGCGGATTTTCATGTGATTTACTCGCGCTCGCTTATGCCAGAAGGGCTTCCAACAAATCGCTCGACCCGACCAGGACTTCTGGATTTTCATTCCTGTTGACGATGAGCGAGGGAGATCAAACACCGATCATCGAGACGCGAAACCTGACCAAGGTCTTCGGGAATCAAGCGGCTCTGGACAACATCAGCATTCGGGTGCAGCCCGGGGCGATCGGCCTGCTGGGGCCCAATGGCGCAGGCAAGAGCACCTTCATGAAATGCCTGCTTCAGCTACAGCCTATTTCCAGCGGTTCGGCTCGGCTGCTTGGACGCGAGGTGGGCACGGAAGGGCGGGAGATTCGCATGCGGGTCGGCTACACCCCCGAACAGGATTGCCACATTCCCGGCATGGTCGGCTGCCAATACGTCACCTATTGCGCCGAACTTTGCGGCCTTCCCTTTCAAACCGCGCGGCAACGGGCCCACGAGATGCTCGATTTTGTGGGCATGGGCCAGGAGCGTTATCGCAAGATCGACACCTACTCGACCGGGATGCGCCAGCGCATGAAGCTGGCACAGGCGATCGTGCACGATCCTGACATTGTCTTTCTCGACGAGCCGACCAACGGCCTCGATCCCAAGGGGCAGGCGCAGATCCTCGATCTCGTGCACGGCCTATGGAAAGATCATGGCATCAGCGTCGTCTTGTCCTCGCACTTGCTGCATGACGTGGATCGGGTTTGCGAGCGCATCATTATCATCGGCCGCGGCCAGGTGTTGGTGGACGACACCTTGGAGAATCTCAAGGCCCGCAAGGCCGGCGCGGCCGAGGTCGTTATAGCCTCCGGCTTCGATGAATTGCGCGCCGCGTGCCAACGGCGGGGTTGGGCCTGCGAAGTTTTGCCCAACGGCCACGCCAAGGTGGACCATCATTCAGTCAATCTAAACCCACTGCTCGAACTGCTCCGGGAAATCCATCTGGCGCCGCTGGAAATTATTCCCAGCCCCAACGCCCTGGAGGAAATGTTCGTGCAGGCATTAAAGACCGGCAATGGCGCTGATTGACGCAGGTTATAAACGAGTTGAATGCTTGCGCACGGGCATCTGGCAGCGGCGTGGCGTCATCGCGATGAACAGCCTGCGCGCGTGTCTGGAAGTTCCCTGGATGCGCCGCTTTGTGACGCTGGCCTGGATCATGTGTCTGGTCCAGACGTCCATTCTTTTTTTAGTTGGCCAGTTGCTGGTTCCGGGCGGGGTGATCGGCGACGTGGTGAAAGGTCTCGGCGGCCCGCTTCGACAGATCACGAACGGGCTGATGGCGTGGCTTGGCGCCAATCCGGATATTTCAGTCCATACGATCTACAACATCCTCTTCTTCTTCTTTTCGACGATCCTGTCGACGGTGAGCTACTTCGCGGTGGCATTGGCTCTGCCGCATCTGATCACCCGCGATTTATCGAGTAACGCGATCATCGTCTATTCATCCAAGGCGGTGAACCGTTTCGATTACGTGCTGGGCAAGTTCGCGGCCCTCTTTGGCGTGCTGACGTTGACATGGCTCGGGCCGTTGTGCGTGGCGTGGTTCCTGGGTAACGCTTTGTCCCCCAACTGGCACTTCTTCTGGCATTCGCGCGTCGCTCTGTTCCACACGCTGATCTACGTCGGGACGAGTATGGTGTTCCTCACCATCATGGGACTTGGCGTGTCGGCTCTCTCGCCCAAAGAGAAATCCACGGTGTCCGTCTGGATTTCGTTCTGGATCCTGGGGGGCGCGTTTGTGGCGCTCGGCACGATCTCCAAGGGCTGGCTAAAACATTTTAGTTTTTCCTACAATCTGGAGCAGATTGCCATCGCGACGTTCGACTTGAGAAACGAGATTGAAACCGCTGCGGAAAATGTCCCTGGAGTGAAGCAAACCATCGGACAGTTTCTGCGCGAACCTGAACTGACTGGAGCAATCATTGGCTTGAGCGTCATGGCCGCCGCGGCCGGAGCCGTTGTCTGGAGAAAGGCTAAACCGGAATGAGCGCCGTGATTGAAGTTCGCGAGCTGAGCCGTTGGTACGGGCTGGTCATGGGGTTGAACAACGTCAGCTTCGATATTGAGCCTGGTCTGACGGGACTCGTCGGGCCCAATGGCGCCGGCAAAAGTACGTTGATCCAGGTGATCACGGGCCAGTTGCAGCCGAGTTCCGGCTCGATTTCCGTGCTGGGCGAACGGCCCTGGAACAATCCCAACCTGCTGAAACGAATTGGGTATTGTCCCGAACGCGAATCGCTACCCTCGGAGCTTAAGCCTAGGGACTGGCTGCGCAGCCTGGCGTTGATCTCGGGCGTCGCGCCGCGATCGGCGGGGGCGATGAGCGAAGCCCTGTTGCACCGTGTGAAGCTGGATCCGGCGCACTGGGACAAGCGGATGGGGCAGTATTCCAAGGGCATGCGTCAGCGGGTCAAACTCGCTCAGGCCCTGTTGCACGAACCCGAGCTCCTGATTCTGGACGAACCGATGAATGGGTTGGACCCGATGGGCCGCCAGGAGATTGCCGGCATTTTGTCCGGGCTCGCCAAAGAGGGTAAGAGCATCCTCGTTTCGAGCCATATCCTCGCGGAGCTGGAATCGCTCTGCAAAAACAACCTGGTGTTGAACTGGGGGCGCGTTCTGGCGACAGGCAGCCGGCAGGACATACGCTCCAATCTGAAGAGCTGGTCGGAGCAATTGTCGGTCACCTGCGACAATCCGCGGAAGCTCGCTGAAGTTTGCTTTCGGGCGGGCGTCCTCAATGGCTTCGATCTGACCGAGAAGGAGGACGAGCTCGTCCTTCGAATTCGAGAGCCGGAAAGCTTTTATTCACGATGGACGGAGCTGCTGCTTGAGAGCGGAGTCACGGTCTACGGGATCCGGGGTCAGAGTCGATCCTTGCAACAAATTTACGAAAAGGTGACGCAATGAGCGGACCTCCCAGGCAGATTTTAGAAACCACGCCGCGGGTGATGGCGAGCCCGGAGCCGAATTTCCTCGGCGCGTTTCTCGGGTTGTGGACGATGACCTGGAAGAGCCGTCTGACCTGGCGCCAGGTCGCGAGATTGTTTTGCCTCATCTTCGCGATGCCGGCGCTGATTCTCCTGACGGTCGGTTCGGGAGCGGAAAAGGCCTACCTGGCGTTCGCGCTGGGATTCTATCAGTTCCTGCTCCTGCCGATAAGTTGCCTGTCGACCTTTGGCCCCTTGATTCGCGACGAACTCCAGGCCGACACCATTGGCTTCCTGATCACCCGTCCGCTGACACGCGCCAAGCTGTTCCTGCTGAAATTTCTGTGCCTGACGTTATGGATGCAGATTCTGTTTGGCCTGAGCGCCGCGATGTTGTTGGGCGTCGGTCTCATCAAGCAGATCGACGGCGTCGTCAGCATGGCTCCCTGGTTTCTGCTTGCCCAGGTTCTCGCCGTGCTGGTCTATGGCGCTCTGGGCGCCCTGTTTGGTCTGATCACCAAGAAATACATGGTCATGGGCGTGGTGTATGGCTTCGTCGTGGAGGTGGGCGTGGGCATGATTCCATCCAATATTCATTCGCTGTCCATGAGGCATCATGTTCAGAACTTGCTCGGCAACAGCGATCTGGCGAAGACCATCATGGCCAAAAGCGATCTGGTGAATCTTTCCTCCGCCGGCACGGGATGGGCGATTGTCGCCATCCTGTTCGCGACGACCCTGGCGCTGGTGGGTGGGGCGCTGATGTTCACCTACCGCGAGTACCATCACAGCGACGAGATGCAAAAGTAGGCCGCGGCCCACGCGTTGCGGAGCTGAAACAGGTTCGTCTCTATTTCCGATTCTCTCCGACATTCACCACGCGGTTGCGCGAGCACAAGGCCGAAGCCGCGTGTGAAAACCGGCCGGTGAATTGAGTCCCCTTTCCTAGCTTGAAAGCGGCCGCTTTGGTGAACGAACGACCGCAGCGTCGCTTGCGTCGGCAGCCGTCGAAGTTCAATTTCAGAATTGGCCTACTGTCCGCCCATCGAGCGCGCGTGCTGGATCATGCTTTGCAGTTGTCGCGGGCGCGCGTCCAAAGCGTAGTTCTTCACCGCCTCGTTCAGATATCCCAGCAGCGCGTCCGGTGTGACCTCGGCGGCGTAGGGGCTTCGAGCCAGCCATTCGGCGAAGGCCGCCGCGCAGGCCGCCAGACGCATGGACGGCGCCGCCTGATCCAGAGTCGGGGAGTTGCGGTCGTAGGCCAACGGCCAGGACTGTTCTTCGTAGCGTCCGGTGGCTGGATTCATGAAGCGAATGCGCGCGACGCCGATTGGACCGGAGCCTTTGGGGTCTGCCTGAATTGAGTAAAGCGCGGTTCCGGATTCCGCCGCGCCGATCTCGGCCGCGTCGACCTTGTTGTCCCGAAATTGCTCCTTCTTCAGCTGGTGCTTCTCGTAGCCGATCTGCCGCCAGGAAACGACCCGGGCCGGATTGAATTCGATCTGCGCCTTCACGTTCGAGGCCGCGACTCGCAGCGAACCGGCGAGCTGGTCGGCGAACTCGACCGCGACTTTTGCCGGGTGATTCAGAAAACCGTAGCGGCCGTCGCCGTTGCGCGAAAGCGTCTCCATGAGGTCGTCGTTGTAGCCGTCCCAGCCGATGCCAAAGCAATCCAGCGCGACGCCTTTCGCGCGGAAGGATTCGACCTTTTGTTTCAGCGCCTCGGGTTTGATGTCGCCAAGATTTGCGGCGCCGTCGGTGAACAGGATGACGCGATTGTTCCCATTCTCGCGAAAGTGTTTTTGAGCGGTGGCGTAGGCGGCGTTGAGCGCGGCTTCGAGATTCGTGCCGCCCTGGGGATTCAGGTCCAACACCCGGCTCAGCAAGACCTCGGACTGATTGCCCGGCAGGCCGTCAACGCAGAGCCGCGGAGTGCGGGCGAAGGCGACCACGCTGACGCGATCGGCTTCCGTGAGTTGGCCGGACAAGACGCGCAAGGCCTCGCGCACGATGGCGACGCGATCCGGGCGCTCCATCGAGCCGGAGTTATCGAGGAGCACGACGAGGTTGAGGGGACGTCCCGGCTCGCGGCCGAAGGCGGCGGTCTGGACGGCGAAGCGCATGAGGTTGCGATTGTGGGCGAAGGGATCGCGGGCCTGCTCGAAGGCGAAGGCCAGCTTCGCGTCGCCCGTCGGCGCGGGATCGCGGTAGTCGAAGGCGTTGACGAACTCCTCGCTTCGAATCGTCGCGGGATCGGGCAAGGCGCCCTTTTCGAGGCTGGCGGCGGCGAGCTTGAATGACACATCGCTGACGTTCAGGGAAAAGGTGGAGAAGGGGTTGTCCTTCGCCTGAACCTCGGGATTAGGTTTGGCGCGCGGCGTGGGCGCGGGTTTGGCTGGCGGGGCGGGTTCCGGCTCGGGCTTCGGTTCTGGCGCTTTGGGTTTCGGCGGGCTCAGGATCTCGACGGCGTTCTGAATGATTTCAAAATCCTGCGGCGTGGCCTTCACCATGAGCACACCGTTTCGATCGTTGAAGAAGACTTGGGTTCCGTTGGTGAAGGTGACGCCCGACGCAGCGAAGAATTGGCGAACAAGGCGGGTCGAGTCTGCGACGCTGTTGGTTTGCGTCACGAATCGAATGCCGCCGATTCCATTCGTGGCTCGACCGTTGTCGGTCACGGAAACGCGCGGAATGGTAAATCCGCTGCCGCTTCCATCGCCGCCTCCGGCTGCAAACTGAGCGATATCCAATCCGGCAACGCTCTCCAATCCCTTGATGAACGTGGTCGGGTCGACTTTAAACACTCGCCTCTCCAGCGGCGGGACGGGCTTGTTGTCCCGGCCGAATACAACGGCGTAGTCTTCCACGGTGAACTTGATCGGCGTATCCGCCGTTTTCGCAATTGCGTCCAGAGCGTCGATCAGCGGCAGATCCCTGAGGGGGGAGTCGATCTTGATTTTGACATTCTTCAAATCATTCGCTTGGGCTGCGTCATCGATTGTGATGGGTTGACCAAACGCGTCCAACGACTTGTCCTCTCCGGGCGTCGGCGACAGCTCATCAAGAAATGGATTGATGATGAAATTGACACCCTTTCCTTCCGGATCCTGTTTGCGGACTTCTTCGTCAAGTTTACTGACAACCTCGCCAAGGGTAAGGTCGTCGCTCGAAAGGTCGTTCAGTGTGATGGTGTTGAGTTTGCGCAGCAGCTCCGACCGACGCCGACTCGACGTGTTGACTTTGTTGGTGCGGAAATACGGATTCGGCGTAGGCAGCGCTTCGCTCTTCAGTGGCAGACCCTCGTTCCAAGATCGCGCGACTTCCACCAAACGCTCTTTTTGCATGGCGTCGCGCTTGCGCACTTCGTCACCGTATTCAGCCTCCTGTACCAGACTGAGGTAGTAGTAGGCAGATTTCGCGGCGGGATCCAGTTCGATGGCCTGGCGAAGTTTCTTTTTGGCCTCACCCAAAAGCCTCATTTCATAGAGGAACTTGCCGTCCTGAATTATCCCCGCGACTTCCTTCTTGTTGGCGAGAGAGGCCGGGATTTTGTCGGGCGTTTCCTCACTGACAGAGCGGCCCACGTGTTTCGCAGCGGTTTGATTGACATAGTCCTTGTATTGGGCTCCCGTCTGGCTCTTGGGATCAAATTTCAGTAATTGGTCCATTTGATCAACTGCCTCCGGGAATTTGCGCTGCTCAAACATCGCTTTCGAAATCGCATAGCGGGAATTGGCCAACCCGGCAATGGCGGCGCGGTATTCGGCCTCGACGTTGACTCCGCCAAGGCGATCCACCAGCCGTGTGCTTTCCTCGTAAAGCGTCGCGGCAGCCTCGTGATCACCGTCATTTTCAAATCCCTTCGCCTTGGCGAGGTTTTGCTTGAGGACCACAGTTGTTTCCTGGCGCCGTAAAGCCTCCTCTTCAGCGGCCTTGACCTGATCGCTCTGCAACACGCCTCCGGCGCCGACTTGATTGCGCAACCTTTTCGCGAATTCCGCCTCGACCGTTACGACGTCGGAAACGGATTCTTTGCTTTGTCGGGCGATCCGTTTCCCCTCGGATCTGAACAATCGCCCCATCAATGGAAGGTCACCCGGCAGTGCGGGGACTTCCGCGGTTTTCTTCCCCTCGATTGAAATGCTCTGCTTCGTACGGCGCAAATTGAGGATCTCGGAAAGCGGAACTCCGATGACTCCTGGATCTACCGACTGCGCCTGCGGGACGAATGGACCGGGATCGGGGAATTGGAGGTCTACAGACGCCAGATCCTCGATCGATAGCGGGGACACACCGAAGGAGACCGACTCGGCAAGGGCTGGTTTGGATTTGCCCGTCGCCATGCCGGCTGGCTTAACGCTGCCGGTTAGATAATGCGGATTGGGCTGAGTTGTACTGTCGCGGTTGCCAATGGATTTCACATTGATGGTTCCAGATTCGGTATCCTCGTTGACGCTGAAACTGTCGAACTCAAAGCCCTTGAAGGAATCTGTGTCGAGTGTCTCGCTCTTCATCGGTAGTGCCTCGGCCCAGCCTTTTTCGACTTCGACGGATTCCCTGTCCATCTCTTCGGCGAATCTCAAACCGCTTCTCACCTGAACAGTCGCGCGTTCCGGCCCGGTGAAAGTTAAGAACGAGACGGCGGCAACAGTGAGCAAGCCGATAAGCGAGGCGGCGAGTCCGATGGGGCGCGCCCATTTCAAGAACTGCCGAATCGGCGTGGGTCGGCCTGGCTCCGGTTTCAAATCCTGTTGTTCAGGAACTGCCTCGTCAGCCGTCGTTTCCGGAACGGGCGTCTTGAACTGCGCCAACAACGCCGCGCGGCGGTCCTCATCCAGCGGGAGCGATTCCGCCGGTTGGGTCGTCTCGCCCAGCAGCCCAATGGTCTTCTCCAGTCGATCGCGCAGTTTAATCAGCACCGGGTCGGCGTCGATGGCCTCGCACAACTCAGCGGCAACGCTGCCGTTGTATTCGCCGAGCAGCAGGGCGGTGATGCGCGCCTGAAATTCCTTCTGGCGATCTTGTTGGAATGGATCGTTAGCGGGCATGGCTGAAAGTCGGGTTGTGCGCCTCGAACGGGATTGATGGACGCAACCCCGTTGGGGTTGGATGCCATGTCGACGGAGTTCCCAGGGTAGGTCGTTCCTCCCAACCCTGGGCTATAGGACGCAACCCCGTTGGGGTTCGGGAATGCCCCAGGGCGAGTTGACGGTGTCGGGCGGCTCGCGGCCGGCAAGGTAGAACGGAATTTATTCCGTTTATATGCGCCGGGACATGTCCAAGCCCATGCGCGGGATAATCTGCGTAGCGCAGGCATCCTGCCTGCCCGCCTCTACCGACGTGTCCAAGCGCACGCGCATTGTAACGGAATGAATTCCGTTCTACTTTTTGTCGCGCGTGCTTCATCACAGGCCTCCGTCCCTTTCGATCTCCTCCGCGAGTTGATGAATCGCGTGGTGCAACAGATTGCCGACGTAGCTCACGCTGAGTCCCGTGCGCGCGCTCATTTCCTTGTAGGACATGCCTTCGTCGAACTTGAGCCGGATCAATTCCCGCGCTCGCTCATCAAGTCCCGCCACGCCGAGTCGTGCGCGCTCGATGGCCTCCGAGCGTTGGAGCTGCTCATCGGGCGTCGCGTCGAGATCGACGGTCGCGACGTTTTCCTCTCCCTCGCTTTGGAAATCGACGGCGACGATCTTTTTTTCGGCGCGGTGGTGATTCATGGCGAGGTTATGCACGGTCCGGTAGAGCCACAGTCGCGGCTGGCGAACGTCGTTGAATCGTGCGTGCAATCTCATAAAAGCTTCCTGGACCAGGTCCTGAGCAATCTCCGGTCGTTGCGTCAGCTTCAGGGCGTAGCCGTGCAACGGCGACTCAAGGTCGGCGAACAAGCCTTCCAGGGTGGCGGCTTCCGGCGTCTTTGGCCCGTCGTTGCCTGACATGGCGAGCGCTGTCTGGTCCGGGGTCATTTCACTGCGTATTGCCCGTTCTCAACAGCTCGTCGTTTCGTCGAGCGAAAGCGGGCGCTCATCTTCAACGACGCGGCCGGCGGAAACTTATTAACGGAAAAATGCATTTTTCTCGCGCGGGGGGATTGAGAGGTCGGGACGCCGATCAACATAGCATGAATGCCGGCGAGTTCGAGCGCTTTGGGAACCGCGGATAACGCGGATAACACGGAGCATTTCTAAAACGCCTGACGGCGTCGATTTTCAACAGGAGGAAACAGAGATAACAGAGAAAGAAGCTCTCCTCCGTTCTCTCTGTTTCCTCCTGTTCAGTTCTTATCCGTGTGCATCTGTGTTCATCCGTGGTTAATGCATTTCTTGTGTCAGTCCGCGCGTCGCAAGATGCGCACGCGATGGGCTGTGCTGTCGCCGATGAAGACGGAGCCGTCGTGGTCGATGAAGACGCCGTGCGGGCGGCCCATCTTACACTTCAACGAATCGCCGTCGGGGCCGTCGCCTTGTTCGCCGGCGCCGCAGACGAGTTCGATCTTGCCGGTCGAGGCGTCGATCATGCGGATGGTGTTGCTCTCGGTGTCGCAGAGGTAGACGTCGCCATTGGGCGCGATGGCGATGCCCTTGGGGCCGGAGAGCGTGGCCTTTTTTGCCGGGCCGCCGTTACCGGTGAAGCCTTTCTTTCCGGTCCCGGCGATGTGGTGAATCGTGCCGCGTTTCATATCGAGTCGAAAGACCTGGTTCCCCTCGCGCAGGGCCAGCCACAAGTTTCCCTTTTTGTCGAAATCGATCGTGCGCGGTCCGTTGAGCGGGGCGTCTTTGAATTTGCCGCCGTCCGGCGTGCGCTCGCGCTTGCCATTGCCCGCGATGGTCTGGATGACGCCGGTCTTCTTGTGCACGCGGCGAATGCGGTGGTTGCCAATGTCGCAGATGAAGAGGTGGCCGTTGGGGCCGAAGGCGAGGCTGTGAGGTTGCTTGAGTTTGGCTTTGGTGGCCTGGCCGCCGTCGCCGGAAAAGCCCGCCTCGCCCGTGCCTGCTACCGTGGTGATAATGCCGGTCTTCATGTTGACCTTGCGAATGGCCTGGTTGGCCATGTCGGTAAAGAAAAGATCGCCGGCGCCGTCGAAGCGAATCTCGTGCGGTTTGTTCAGTGTGGCTTTCGTGGCGGGGCCGCCGTCGCCGGTGTAGCCCTTGGCGCTTGTGCCGACGATGGTGGTGATCACGCCTTTGTCGTCCACCTTGCGAATGACATGCCCGTCGTACTCGCAGAAATAGATCAGGCCGTCCGGGCCGCGAAGGACGCCGAAGGGGTTGTTGAGTTGCGCCTGGGTTGCGGGGCCTCCATCGCCCGAATGCCCCGCGACACCCGTGCCGGCAAAGGTGGATGTGCGCCACTTCGCGGCGCTCGCGACGGATGTGGAAATGAGCAGCGCGGCGAGGGCGGCGGCAAGAAGTGGGAATCGATTCTTAATCACGGCGTGAAATATAACGAATCAGCTTCCGGGCATCAATGCCGCGGTGAAGGAACCCCTAGGACGAACTTGCATGAGCAGGAAAACGCGAGGGGGAGGCGCGGGACCTTTTGGAGTGCGGAGACTTGTCGCCGCTTTCAGTTTGGGCGACTTGTCGCCAAGTCCGAAGTCCGACCTCACTGAACATATTGATTGCGACAAGTCACAATAACCAAAGTGGCGACAAGTCGCCGCACTCCAAACTCGCCTCGCGTCGGGTTGGAATGGGACGGCTCGGCGAGCCATCCCTACCTGCAATCAGACGTTGAATTTGAACAGGATCACGTCGCCGTCCTTGACCACGTATTCCTTGCCTTCCTGGCGGTAGAGGCCGCGTTCGCGGGCGACGGCGATGGAGCCGCATTCAATCAGGTCGTCGTAGGAAACTGTTTCGGCCTTGATGAAGCCGCGTTCGAAATCCGTGTGGATGACGCCGGCGGCCACGGGCGCGGTGTCGCCCTTGTGAATCGTCCAGGCGCGCGTTTCCTTGGGGCCGCAAGTGAAATAGGTCTGCAGGCCAAGCAGATCGAAGGTTGCGCGGATTAATCCGCCGACGCCGGATTCATCGACGCCGATTTCTCCGAAAAATTCCTGGGCTTCCTCCGGGGAAAGGTCGACCAGATCCGCTTCGAACTGGGCGCTGACGATCGCGGTGCCGCAGGCCATGTGCGTGTCGGCGTATTCCCGAACTTTTTGGACAAACGGGTTGTTGTCCGCGTCGGCCAGATCGGCTTCCTTCACGTTCGCCGCGAAGATGGTCGGCTTGCTCGTCATCAGAAAAAACGGCTTCGCCAGTTCTTTTTCCTCGGGCGTGAGTTCCAGCGTGATTGCGGGCTTGCCGGCGTCCAGGTGCGGCGAGAGTTTCTTGAGGACTTCCTCCTGAGCCGCCGCTTCCTTGTCGCCGCGCCGGGCTTCCTTGCCGATGCGATGCAGTTGCTTGTTTACCGACTCCAGGTCGGCCAGGACCAATTCGGTGAAAATGGTTTCGATGTCGCCAATGGGATCGATGGCGCCGGTGACATGATGAATGTCGCCGTCCTCAAAGCAGCGCACGACCTGGATGATGGCGTCAACTTCGCGGACGTGGCTGAGGAACTTATTGCCCATGCCCTCGCCGTCGGCCGCGCCTTTGACCAGGCCGGCGATGTCGACGAATTCAAAGGCGGCCGGGAGGATCTGCTCGGAGTTCTCGATCTTGGACAGCTTCTCGAGTCGATCGTCCGGTACGATCACGACGCCGACGTTGGGGTCGATGGTGCAAAAGGGATAGTTCGCCGCCTCTGCCTTGTGGGTGCGAGTGACGGCGTTGAACAAGGTTGATTTGCCCACGTTGGGCAGTCCGACGATTCCAGCTTTCAACATAAGGCGGGAGAACAAGCCCAATCGCTCGCAAATGCGCAAGTTCAAACGGACGTGGTTGCGGTGGGCGATCGCCTTTGCAGTTTTCTGGATCTAACTGAATCCAGAGTTGAAAACCCACCCTTGGGGCCCTCCGAGGAGCTGTGCATTACCCATAAGTTTTCGAATCGGTGCCTTCGAATCCCAACGGGATTCCGCCCCAAAGCCCAGGGTTGGGAGGCACGACCTACCCTGGGAACAACGTTCAAGAAGCATTTTCAACGCCGAAGGTGTTGCGCCAATCATCGGCGATTTGGGCG
>JBLHKZ010000061.1:0-24510 GCA_047618185.1 Limisphaerales bacterium | reverse complement strand
AGGATCCATTCACTTTGACATCGGCGAAGATCCCCAGGCTGATGGTCGTGTCGCCGCGGAGAAACGCTTTGCAGGATTCGTCGACGTTGATCTTCGCGGGATCGTCGGTTGAGCTGCGGACGTAGGTTCGCCCCTGGCCTACGATGTTGTCGACGGTGTGCGAATCGGAGGAGCCGACGGCGGTGATCTTCTCGCCGTGATTGAGCAGCGAAAACCAGTCGCGGCAAATGAATAGCGGGTCGGGCTGGAGGACGCCGGAGTTGATCAGCTCCATCGCGTCGAAGGTGAACGCGCCGCCCGAGGCGCGTTCGCCCGAGGCGCGATTCAGGCCGAAGCGACCGAAAGGGCCGCGCGGGATGTCCGGCCAGCGCGGGTGATTGAGAATCACGACGCGCGCGCCCTTGGCCCGAATGCCGGCGACAAGTTTTACCCAATCCTCCTCCTTATAGGCGGGAATGTCCTTGCCCGGCTTCAGCGGGAAAGAATTGAAATGTCCGTTCTGCGTGGTGACTTCATTGCCCGTGACCGAGGTGAACCAGCCATTCAATTTCAGCTCATTCTGGAAGGGCGTGAAGTCGGTCTGGTGATTGTGGTCGGTGGCGATCGCGAGTTCGACGCCCTCGGCGGCGAGCGTCACCATGCGCTCCTCGGCCGAAGCGTCGCCGTGGCCGCTGAAGGTCAACGTATGAATGTGTGTGTCGGCCGCCACGAAGCCGGGCGTTTCGAGTTCGCGTCGAAGAGAAAGCTGGACGGACGACGTCTTGCCCGGGGCGACGCTCAGCTTCGCTTCGTCCATGCTCCATTCCGTTCCATGCGTCGCGCTGACGAGGTAAACCCCGGCCGGCAACTCCATCCGGGTCGGCTTGCCCAGCGTGTAGAGCACACCCTTGCGAACCGCCGTGTCGCCTGCCTCGGCGTAGTAGAGAGCGACCTTGTTCGCCTTCGCGTCCGTCACCGTAATGCGCGCCGGCAAGTGAGCGCCGGATTGATCGACGACGGTCACGGTCACCGGTTGGAGATTCAGCAATTCGCGATAGGAAGCGTCGTACAGCGTCGCCCCGCCGACCGAGATGTCGTCTTTCGAGCGACTTGAAATGTTCAGGCGATTCTCGCCGTCCTTCAGGGCGTTGGCGGGAATCGTGTAATGGAACTGTTTCCGATCTTTTGCGCGCGTCAGCTCGCCGATCTTCTTGCCGTTCAGCCGGATGATCCAAAGCAGGTCCACATCGCGGTGGGTGAGGCCGAGCAGGGCTTCTTTCGGATTGGCTTTGGCGTCGAAGATGATGTCGAGATTGAAGCCGCTGGGCTTGACGGGCGCCTCGGGCCAACGATCGACGTCGTTGTCGCCGAGGTGATAGTGCGCTGCATCGATCACGCGCCCCGGCGGCAGCTCAGCGGCCTGAGTGAGACTTGAGAAAGCGAGAACGAGCGCGAGGAGGCGAATCGGGAGACTGGGGAAACGTTTGGAAATCATAAGCGTCAATTGAATGGCTGTGAAACGTAGGCAGAGACGAACGTCGGCTCAACGCAATTCGATTTCGGGGAAGACTATACTGCTGGCGACTGATCAGGAGCATTGGAAGTATCTGAATGCTGCCGATTCACGCAGGGTCGGCAAAACATTGGGCGGTTGCTTCAACCCAGGGAGAGGCGGCATTCCTGCCGCCTTGCACGCGGAGCGGGCACAAGAGGACCGACGACCGTCGGTCGTCGGGAACAGGGCAATCCGCCCATTCGACTCGCCTCGCGCGAATCATTGGCGACGGAGGCCTCGCCTACTTCTTTCCGGGCGTCGCCGCGGGAGTCGGCGGACGGACCTTGGGCAGATACTTCAGGATGGTTTGCTGCTTCAGGTACCATTCCCGCAGGGGGCGCGTGAGCATTGAATCGTTGAAGGATTTCAGGTTGGAGCTGTTGAGCATCGCGGCGATATCGCCGCTGAGCGCGGCGTTGATCTTGCCCTTCGCCTCCTTGGACCATCCCGGAAAGGAGCCGGCGGTGTCGCTTAACGAGCGGGCGGCGGCCTGCCGCGTGGCCAGGTCGTATTTGTAGTCGGTGACCGTGACCAGACCCTCGTTCAATTTCCCGGAGATCTTCTTTTTCTCGTCCTTCGTCGTGATAACAACCTTCGCCAGAGCGATGATTCGTTTCTCGAGCTGGGTGACAACGTCGTTTTCGTCGAGGACTTCGTTGGCGTCCAACGCGATATCCCGCGTCGTTCGCTCGTAGGTCTGCACAATCGCCTTCACGAATTCCTTTTCCACCTGCGCGAAGAACTTCTCGCCGCGCTTGATGATCAGTTCCTTTTCCTTCTTCGTGAAGCTGTGCTTCTTGTCGTCGAGCCCGGTGAATTCCTTGTAGGCCGGGGAATCGAGCAGTTTGACCAATCGCGCCTGTAGAGCCTTGGCGTCCACCTTCTTTGCGGGATCGATTCCCTTGAGCTTGGGTACGGTCTTCTGTTCCGATCCAGCCGGCAGATAAGCGAAGAAGGCGTTGTCGACACCGCCCAGTTTTGTGATCTGATTGGTCAGGCTGTGCCAATGCGCTTTGACGCGGTCCTTGCGGTTCAGGCTGCCGATATACGGAAACTGATTCTCAACCTTCAGGGATCGCGAGCTGGCGCGAAACCACTTGAGCATGTTGTTGTATTCGATTCGTATCGCGAACGCGTAGCTGGCGGGCGACTGGTTGACCGCCTCGAGGGGGATGGTGTCGCGCGGGTCGCGCGGCGCCTTGGCGGCGATGAAATCCTCGATGAAGCGATTCGGAAGATTGTCGATGGTCGAGGCCAGCTCCGAATAGGAGCCCACGACTGGCTCGACGCCGTAGTCGAACACGTGCACGTCGCCGTAGGTTCCCATGTCGTCGTCGGTCGCGAAGAGCATCTTCTTCTCACGGGCGTCGGTCTTGTCGAAATAGCCCCACTGAATTGCGGCCTTGTCGTGCGGCAGGACGGTGTCGGTGGCGCGTATTTTCCAGCCGACGAAGGCCGAGCCTTTGAAGGCGGTGTACTCCATCATCGAGTTGCCGCTGAGCTTGTCCTTGAATTTGGAGAGATCCCCGCCCGCCAGGTAGATCTTGAACCACTCGCCGAGCTCCTTGTGGTTCATCGTGGCTGCCAGGCTGCCGCCGAAATTATGGCGCAGCCCCAGCACGTGGCCGACTTCGTGGGCCACGACTTCACGGACGTAATCCTGCGAGGCCATCAGCACGGCCTTGTCGGTCAGTTCATCGTTGACCAGCAACTCGGCGATGCCGGCGGCGTATTGGCGCGCGAACTCGATTCGATCGATCTGGCAGACGGACGAGGCCGGGAAAAGCGCGTTGCCGTGCGCGTGGTTGTGGTCCTGCTTCTTCTCGTCGCCGTCTTTGTCGTCGCCATCCTTATCGTCGCCCTTCTTGTCATCTTTCTTCTTCTTGTCGGCGATTTCCTGCATCGCTCTCAGCATGCGGCGCGCCCGGGCTTTGCTGCTGATGGCGAAGACGCTGGTCATGTAGGCCTGGCCGCGGCGGGACTCGCCCGTGCGGGGGTCGACCAGGATGTCGGCGTAGGCAAATCCGGCGCTGTCCCAGGGCACCCATTGCACGAGGTTGCGGCCGGCGTCGGGCGCGGTCACATTGGCGGGCGCTTTCTGGGCGGTGATGATTTCTTTTCCGAAGGCGCGATTCCAATAAAGGATGCCGTCCTTCACTGCCTGCTCGTAATCGGCCGGCGTGTTGGCGCTGTAGTAGAACTTAATCGGCTCTTTCAAATCGAAGCGCGCGATTTTGGTGACGGCGCGGCCGGTGGACAGCTCCAACTGGGTCTGAGTCTCGAAGAAGCGGACGTAGCGCGAATCCTGGTTCGTATTTTCCTTCTCCGCAAATTTCTTGGCGATGTAGGGCGAGATGAAATAGCGAATCTCGAAGCGCGCCTCTTCGTTCTGGCTGCGCTGCCGATCGCGAACCTGCGCCGCCTGACGAATCGTCAGCCGCTTGCCTTCCTTCTTCACGGAAAA
The DNA here is from genome assembly GCA_047618185.1 of Limisphaerales bacterium. Classification (GTDB taxonomy): domain Bacteria; phylum Verrucomicrobiota; class Verrucomicrobiia; order Limisphaerales; family JAYPEY01; genus JAYPEY01. Next base: position 20,512 of record JBLHKZ010000061.1, on the reverse strand, counting down.
AACGCGGCTCATGGTCAGCTCCGCGACCGAGTCCCGCCCGCGCGAACTGAATCGCCCCGAAGTGGAATACCAGATGTCGTTGAACACGCGGCGCATGCCCTTGTTGAAATCGATCGTCACCGACGCCTCGTCCTGTTTGGTGATCGGGAAGGTTGTGATCAATCGGCGGGCGGGCAGCTCGTCGGTCACCACGAGCCCCTGGGTGGATTCGTAAAGATCGACGCCGTCGTGAAACAGCTCAAAGCGAACGATCTTGCCGGCGAGTCCCGTGCTCGTGGCGGCTTCGGACTGCGGGATGACGGAGCCGGACATCAGGTACTCCCGGCCGAATGCCTTCTTGGGAATCGTCACTTCATTGTTCTCGGCGGCGACCAGCGTCGGCGCCGGCCGGGCCTTGGCGGACGCCTTGCCTTTGCCCTTGCCTTTGGCGGCCCGCTTCTTCTTTCTGGCCTTCTTTTCGGCGTCCGTCTTGTCCTTGGCTTTGGGCTTCTTCGCAGCTTTGTCTTTGTCGTCGGCCTTGGCCTTCGCTTCGGCTGTCGGCTGTTTGGCGGGCTCTGGTTTCTTCGCCGCCTTGGGGTTCGCTTTCTTGTCAGCGTCAACCGTCGCGATCGGTTTGTTTGCCGGCTTGGCTTTGGCGTCCGGTTTGGCCTTGGGTTCCACCTTGGGCGCCGGTTTCTTGTCGGGGTTGGGTTTCGGTTTGGCGTCGGCCGCGTTCAACGTTGCGGTCATTGAAACGCAGGCCAGAATCGCCAGGGCGGCGATGAAACGGAGGATTGTGTTTTTGAAGTAGTGAAAGTGCAACATAGCTTTGGAGAGATTGGCGCGGAGTAAACTCAACCGAACACAGCTCCGCAAATCAAAAAGCGATTGCGACGGAGCGGCGAGTCGTGTCGAGGACGACTTTGATTCGATGGAACAAGCGGCTCGAGGCTCAACCGACGCGGCCGTCGCCGTCGAGGTCCTTGCCGTATTCGCGCTCGAGAACGGAGATCAGCTTGTGAAGAAGTTCGCGGGTTTCGCGCACTTCCCTTTCGAGTCGCTGAACGCGGTTCTCAACGGTCTGTGTTCGTTGGTCCTGGTTGGAGAGCTGGCTCTGTTGCATCAAGTCCCAGAATAATCCCATGTCGGTTCCTTTCGTTTTAGTTGTTTGTTTGAATGGTTTCGGCGGGAGGCGATGCCTGCCGCTATTTGAGTGGGAGAATAGCCCCTCCCCGTTCGACAAGCCAGATCGACCAGTGGTCGCAAATTCCGTTGACACTCGGCGGCAAGGCGGTTCGATTGGCGCGCGACAGCAAGCTGTCGATTTATGCCTGAATTTTCTGAATTTTATCGGCGCCGGTCAGGACTTCGAATCGCGGTCGCCGGCGTCGTCGCGCTCATTTGTGCCGGCAGTCTCGGCGCCGCGGAGATATCCCTTGAGCAGATCGAGTTTTTCGAGTCCCGCATCCGGCCCGTGCTGGCGCAGGATTGCTACGAGTGTCACAACAGTCGCGGCAAGGCCAAGGGCGGCTTGATCCTCGATCATCGCGAGGCGCTTCTGAAGGGCGGAGATTCCGGCAAGGCGATCGTCCCCGGCGATGCGAAGGCCAGTCTGCTGATTCAGGCCATTCGTCATGACGACGAGGATTTGGCCATGCCCAAAGCGGGCGCCAAGCTGGACGAGGCCATTGTCCGCGATTTTGAAAAGTGGGTGAATCTCGGCGCGCCCGATCCGCGCGACGCTCCGCCCAGCGACGCCGAACTCGCGAAAGACACCGACTGGGCCGCCGTCCTCGAACGGCGCAAAGCCTGGTGGAGCTTTCAGCCGATCAAAGCGCCCGCCCTGCCGAAGAGCGGGACTTCCCCACATCCGGTCGATCGCTTCATCCGCGCGGGTCTGCCATCGGCCGGTCTCACGCCAAGCCCGCCGGCCGACCCCAACACGCTCGTCCGACGGCTTTATTTCGCGTTGATCGGTTTGCCGCCCACGGCGGAACAGGTCGCGGCGTTTGAGAAGTCGCACTCGGCCAATCCGAGCAAAGCCGTCGAGGCGCTGGTGGACGAGTTGCTGGAGAGTCCGCATTTTGGCGAGCGCTGGGCGCGGCATTGGATGGACTGGATTCGCTATGCCGAGTCGCACGGCTCCGAGGGCGATCCGAAGATCGGCAACGCGCATCTTTATCGCGACTACCTCATTCGCGCGCTCAACGCCGACGTGCCCTACAACCAACTGCTTCGCGAACACGTGGCCGGCGATCTTCTGGACAGGCCCCGAATCAACCCCGAGCTCGAAATCAACGAATCGCTCATCGGCACGGCGCATTGGCGCATGGTGTTCCACGGCTTTGCCCCCACTGACGCGCTCGATGAAAAAGTCCGCTTCACCGACGACCAGATCAACGTTTTCTCCAAGGCCTTTCTCGGGCTGACGGTTTCCTGTGCGCGTTGTCATGATCACAAGTTCGACGCGATCAGTCAGGCTGATTACTACGCGCTGTTTGGGATCTTCGGATCGACCCGACCGGGTCGCGCGCCGATTGAGATTTCGAAGATAAGGAATTCCAATATGGCCCTGTTGGCGGGGCAAAAGGATGAAGTAAGAAACGCGCTGGCCGACGAATGGAAACAATCCCTGGGTCGCCTCGAACGGGAAATACTGGCTGAGCTAAAGCCATCCAAAAGCGCGAAGTCGATGTCCTCAATCCTGCGCCCGCTGGCGTTGCTGTCGGGCAAATCAGGAGACCCGAAGAGCTTTGCGGCCGAATGGGCCAAGCTCGTGGAGGAATGGAAACAGGATCGCGAGCGGCGTGACGCCATTGAGACTCGCAAACCCGAGCGTCGCTGGCGGCTTGCGGACGACAGGGTGTATCAGGATTGGTTCAGGCACGGCGATGGCTTGCAGAAGCGCGCGTCGAAGTCGGGCGATTTTGCGATCGCCTCGGACGGCAAGCAGGCGTTGATGGGCATTTATCCGGCCGGCGTCTATTCCCATCTTCTGTCCACGAGGCACGGCGCGCGTTTGACTTCGCCGGACTTTCGTCTCGACGGAGAATATGAACTCTGGCTGCGGATCACCGGGGGCGGCTCCGCGATGTCGCGCTACGTCGTGCAGAACTATCCGCGCAACGGCACGGTCTTTCCCGTCACGGAACTCAAGGACGACAAGGCTGGCGAATGGCGCTGGCAGAAATACGATCTTGCCTACTGGAAGGGGGACGACATTCACATCGAGCTGACGACGGCGAATGACGCGCCGCTGCTGGTGAAGAACAAGGACCGGTCGTGGTTTGGGATTCGCGAGGCCGTGCTTCAGAAAAAGGGCGAGCCCGCGCCTTCCGTTTCGGATCCGGTCAGCGCTCTCGATCTGATTTTTAAGGCGGCGAAACGCGCGCCGAGCGCCCCGAACGATCTGATCCGGGTCTACTCGTTCGTCATAGAGGACGCGATTGAGGCGTGGGTTGGAAACAATGCCAGCGAGGCCCAGGCTCTGTTCTTGGACGCCTGTTTGCGCGAGGGGCTTCTGGAGAATGAGTTCGACAAACTCGTCATCGCCAAGGAAGCGGTCGCCAAATATCGCCGAATTGAGAAGGCGGTTCCGGTCGTCACGCGCGTTCCGACTTTGGCTGAATGGAAGGGCGCCGATCAGCCGCTGTTCGATCGCGGCAATCACAAGCTGCCGTTGAACACGGTCCCGCGCCGTTTTCTGGAAGCGATCGATGCGACGCCTTACGAGACGGAATTGAGCGGGCGGCGCGAGTTGGCGGAGGATTTGTTGCGCCCGGACAATCCCTTCACGCGCCGCGTCATCGTCAATCGCATCTGGCATCATTTGTTTGGTCGCGGAATCGTGGACACCCCGGACAACTTCGGCCGCCTCGGCTCCAGGCCGTCCCATCCCGAGCTGCTCGACCACCTCGCGACGCGCTTCTCGGTCGTGGACCAGTGGTCGATCAAGAGCCTCGTTCGCTATCTCGTCACCAGCGAGACATGGCGGCAGTCGAGCGTCCCTTCACAGAAGGCCGCCGCGACCGATCCCGACAATCGGCTGCTCTCGCATTTCAGCGTGCGGCGCCTGGAGGCGGAGGCCATTCGAGATTCCTTGCTGCAGGTTTCTGGGAAGCTCGATCGGAAGCTGTTCGGCGCTCCGGTCAATGGAAGCTCCCCCCGCCGTTCGATTTACGTGAATGTGATTCGCAATCGGCTCGATCCCTTTCTCACGACCTTCGACGCGCCGGTCCCCTTTTCCTCCAAAGGCCGCCGCGATGTGACGACGGTCCCGGGCCAGTCGCTGACGATGATGAACGGCAAGTTCGCGATCGACGCGGCCAGGGCATGGGGCAAGCGGATGGAGGACGCGGGCCCTCTTGACGACGCGTTCGTGACGCGCTATTGGCTTGCTGCTTTTGCGCGGAAACCGACGCAAGAGGAAATCGACGGCAGCCTCGATTTCATGAGTTCCCGGCTCCAGGCATATAGCTCGATGATGGGCCAGAGGGCCGGAGCCCTGTTGGACCGCGGAAACGAGCAGGTCCGACTTTCACACCTTGAGTTTATCGCGCGAAGGAATATCAACGCGAAGCGCGGCAAGGCGGTCGCCGCCGAATCCGCGCAAATTCTGAAACCGATCGCCGAGTGGAAGTTTGACGGCGACGCGAAAGACGGCATTGGCGGATTGGACTGCGCGCTGGTCGGGGGCGCCCGGATCCGGAACGGCGCTTTGGTCCTGGATGGCGCGACCTTCGCTCGGAGCGCGCCGTTGAAACGCGACCTGCGGGAGAAAACCCTCGAAGCCTGGGTCCAACTCGACACCCTCTCTCAGCGTGGAGCTGGCGTCATGACCGTGCAGACTCGCGACGGCGTGACCTTCGATTCCATCGTCTTCGGCGAGAAAGAACCCGAGCAATGGCTGGCGGGCAGTAATAATTTTCGGCGCACCGAATCGTTTGGCGGCGAGCGAGAGGCGGAGCCGGTTCAAGAGCCGGTTCACATCGCGATCGTTTATCGGGCGGATGGAACCATCGTCGGCTATCGGAACGGACGCCGTTATGGCGACGGCTACAAAAGCTCCGGTCTCCAGGCCTTCAAAGCCGATGAGGCCGAGGTTGTATTCGGCCTGCGTCATGGGACAAGCGGCGGCGGCAATCGGATGTTGAAAGGGCGGATTCTCGAAGCGCGCCTTTACGATCGCCCGTTGACGGGCGAGGAGATTGCAGCCGCGGCAAACAACGACGCGGACTTTATTTCAGAGGCGGACTTGCTGGCGGCCCTTCCTCAAGAGCGGAGAAATCAGTGGAAACAAAACAAACAGGAGATTGCCAAAGCGAATGCTGTATTGGCCGCAAATCGCGCCGCATGGCCCTCCGCCGGAAAAGATCAAACCTGGGCCGATCTGGCGTTGGCTATCTTCAACATGAAGGAGTTTATCTATGTTCGATAAGGATCGACGAATTTCACGACGGCGGATGTTGGAGCGTGGCTCCAGCGGCTTCGGAATGCTGGCTCTGGCCGGACTGCTCGCGGATGGGCGGACAAGAACCGCGGCCGCGGCGCCCGCAACGGGAAGTCACCGCGCGTTGAATCTCGCGCCCAAAGCGAAGAGCGTTATTCTTTGCTACATGTCGGGAGGGGTGTCGCATATCGATTCCTTTGATCCCAAGCCAAGGCTCAAAGAACTTCACGGCCAGCCCATGCCGGTGAAGGTCGAGCGCACGCAGTTTAACAAGAACGGGAACGTCATGGCCTGCCCCTTCGAGTTCAAGAACTGCGGGCAGAGCGGATTGCCGGTGAGTGATATTTTTTCGGAGATTGGCGACTGCGCGGACGATCTGGCGGTGATTCGTTCAATGACGACGCCGGTCAATGAGCACGCGCAGGGCAACTTCGCAATGCACACGGGATTTCCCTTTCTCGGCCATCCCAGCGCCGGAGCGTGGGTCAGTTACGGCCTCGGATCGGCGAACGACAATCTCCCGAGCTACGTCACGCTGCAAAGCGGGCATGCGGTCCCCCCGCACGGCGGCGTCGGGCTTTTCAGCAGCGGCTTCCTGCCCGCGCAGCACCAGGCTTCAATTCTCAAGGCCGACGCTAAAGAGGCCGTCGCAAACATCCGCCCCGGTCAGACGCCGGAGCTTCAGCGAGGGTCACTGGATTTTGTGAATCGCATCGATCGCGGATTCGCATCCGAGGTCGGAGGCGATTCGAACATCGAGGCGGCCATTCAAAATTACGAAACCGCCTATCGCATGCAGACCGCGGTGCCGGAAATCTGCGATATCACGGGTGAGTCCGAAGCTACGCGCAAACTCTACGGGCTGGACGACAAGGATCCGGAGAAGGCCGCTTACGCAAGGCAGGCGCTGCTGGCGCGCCGGCTGGTCGAGAAGGGCGTTCGCTTCATCGAGCTTTCCTGCCTGACGAAGAAGATCGGCGCGGGCGGCGCGGCCAATCCCTGGGATCAGCACGGCGCGTTGGAGAAGGGCCATGCCGCGATGGGCTACCAGGTCGACCAACCGATTGCCGGCCTGATCAAGGATTTGAAATCACGCGGCTTGCTGGAGGAGACCTTGATTGTGTTCACCGGCGAATTTGGCCGAACGCCTTTTTCGCAGGGTTCGAACGGGCGCGATCACAATCCCTTCGGCTTTAGCGTCTGGCTCGCCGGAGGCGGTGTCAAAGGCGGGACGGCCTACGGCGCGACCGATGAGTTTGGCTACCACGCGGTGGACAAGCCCTGCACGATCTACGATCTCTGGGCGACCGTCCTGCATCAGCTCGGCCTCGATCACGAAGCGCTCACCTACCGCTACGCCGGCCGCGACGTGCGCCTTACCGACGTGCATGGAAACGTGCTGCGGGATGTGTTGGCGTGATAGCGTCTATCCCAACGGGATACGTGATGTGTCGGCAATCGCGCCGTTTCACGTTTGATGTTCAAAGTTTCACGTTTAACGTTCTCATTCATGTCAGCAGTCCGTCCGCGCTCGAACCATTTTTCCAAAGCAACCATGAACAAACCTCTCCTTGCCGGTCTGGCCTCACTGCTGCTCGCCGTCGCAATTGTCCACGCCGCCCCCGCTCGGCCCAACATTCTTTGGATCACCGCCGAGGACATGAGCGCGACGCTCGGCTGCTACGGCGACACGTACGCGACCACGCCGCACATTGACGCATTCGCGAAGGAGAGTGTTCGCTACACGCACGCCTTTGCTTCGGCGCCGGTCTGCTCGCCGTCGCGCTCCTGCCTGATCACGGGTTGCTACGCGCCTTCATTGGGCACGCAACAGATGCGCTCGGCGTTTCCGATTCCGAAACGTATGCGCGGCTTTCCGGCGCTGTTGCGGCAGGGCGGCTACTACGCCTCGAACAACGTCAAAACGGATTACAACAACGGCAATTGGCGAGAGATCATCAAGGCCTCCTGGGATGAAAGCAGCCCGTCGGCTCATTGGCGGGGACAGGGCGGAAAGGACAAGCCCTTCTTCAGCATTTTCAATCTGATGACCTCCCATCAGAGCCGCACGATGGTTTGGCCCTACGAGCGCTTTGTCGCCGAAGTTCAAAGCAAGTTGAGCCCGGATGAAATTCACGATCCCGCCAAGGCTCCGCTCCCCCCCTACTACGTTGATACCCCCGTAGTTCGCAAGACGGTCGCGCGCTTCTATGATTGCGTGACGGCGATGGACAAGGAGGTCGGCGCGATTCTGAAGCAACTTGAGGATGACGGCCTCGCCGATGACACCATCGTGTTCTTCTACTCTGATCACGGATCCGGCATGCCGCGTCACAAGCGGGCCCTGCTCGACAGCGGAATGCATGTGCCGCTGATGATCCGCTTTCCCGAAAAGCTCCAGCATCTCGCGCCCGCCCAGGCCGGAGAATCGATCGATCGGCTCGTCAGTTTCGTGGATTTTGGCCCGACGGCCCTGAGCCTCGCCAATGTCGACGTTCCCGACGAAATGCAGGGAGCGCCGTTTCTCGGTCGACAGGGCGGACTGCCGCGACGCTACGTTTTCGGTCATCGTGATCGGGTGGACGAAGTTTCGGATCTGGCGCGGTCTGTGCGCGACAAGCGCTATCTCTACATCCGCAATTACATGCCGCACTTGAGCTACAACCAGCCGACCGCCTGGCCGGATCTGGGCGAGATTCGTCCCGAGTTTTACCGGCTGACCGATCGGGAGAAAATGACCGACGCGCAATGGCAATTCGCCGGGCCAACCAAGCCGGTCGAGGAATTGTATGACTGCGAAAAGGATCCCCAGAATCTGAACAACCTCGCCGGTTCTCAGGACCACCAAATCGTGCTCGGTCAAATGCGCGTCGCGCATCGAAAGCACCTGCGCGATACGTTGGACCTGGGGTTTATCCCGGAGAGCGAGGCCTGGAAAAGGCTCGCGCGCAAGACGCCCTGGGACGCGGCGCGCAAGGGCAAGATTGACCTGGAACCGATTCATCGCGCCGCCGCGCAAGTCGGAGTCGGGAGCGAAACGGACTATTTCATGAACCTTGGCAGCCGTGATTCTGCGGTGCGCTACTGGGGCGCGGTCGGGCTCGCCGCGAGCGCCGAGCTTTCCGGCTCCTCGCGCGGTCGCCTCTTGATGGCGCTGAAAGACAAGTCGCACGCGGTCCGTGTCGAGGCGGCCAATGCGCTCTCACGGCACGGCAACTTGAACGCAGCGATGCCGACTTTAATCCAGGCGTTGAAGAGCAAGGATCTGAATGTCGTGCTGCACGCGGCGCGGACGATCGAGCTTCTGGGCGCCGAAGCGCGCGCGGCCGTTCCCGAGATGAAAAAGGTCGTCGCCCGAGCGGACAAGATTCGGCCGCCGGACACGCCGCCGACCGTGGTGCAATCCGGCGAGCAGGACCTGGCCATGTTCGTGAGCTTCGCGGCCAAGGGGTTTTTATCGCGCGTGGATGGAAAATAGATGACGACAGTTGAGGCGCGCCCGACTCTGTCATTCCTTCGGACCTCTGATTTGGGCTCGCGAGGACTCTTGCACCACCGCCTTTTGGATCGCTTCCGCTATATGTCGGGCCTGCCGCTTCGTGCGCCGACCTCAAATGGTTCGCCACTCTTTCCTCGGCTGATTCGCCTTCTCTGTTTTCTCCTGTTCGGTTCCCGGAATTCCGGGCAATCAACGCGTTGCGTTGTTCTTGAGCCAAGCCGATGCGTAAGCCCCGCTCTTCCCTGGTAACTGCGTCGAGGGAACATCCGTTTATTGCGGAATTTTTCGGGCCAAATTGAGCCTGAGTTTGAGCCGTAAACGGTTTGAATAGAGTGGGTTATTGGGCGTCAGTGCTTGCGTGCCTATGTCGATTTCGGTATAGGCGTTTCCTTTTGGGAAAAGAACCCGTCCTAAACAACGTTGTGACTGAACAGAAAAAACGATCCAAGACGCCCGCCCGGGCCATGGCCATAGGTATGATCGCCCTGGCCGCGACGCTGGTATTGGCGGGCACGGGCTCGTTCCTGTCCAACGGCGAGCCGGAGACCGACGATTCCCTGCATGTCGTCAAACGCGGCAATCTTCAGGCGTTGATCCAGGGTGACGGCACGCTCGAGCCGATCCGGAAACATGTTTCCGAGAACGAGTATCGCTATTCCACGAAAGTCCTTTTTGCCCTGCCGGAGGGAGCCATCGTCAAGGAGGGCGATCTGGTTCTCGAATTGGACGCGACCTATGTCTCGGACCGGCTGGAGCGCCAGGAGCTCGATGTCGAGGAAAGCAAGTTCCTGTTGGAGCAGGCGAAGGAAACGCTTTCGATCGAGAAGAGTTCGGTCGAAGGCCGGATTCGCGCGGCGAAACTGAAACTCGAGTTTGCGCGGACCGATCTGGAGCAATATGTGGACGGGCTGTGGCCTCAGTCCGAGCGCAACTATGAAATGGCGATCCAGCAGGTCCAGGAGGAGTTGCTGCTGGCGAAGGATCAGCTGGAGTGGAGCGAGAAGCTCGAGGACGCGGGCTTTGAGACGAAGAAGAAGCTCGCGGAGCAAAACCTCCAGGTCACCCAGTTTTCCGCAAAATTGGACAAGGCGAATGAGACGTTGCGCATTGCTCGGACCTACGATCATCCCGCCAAAAAGCGGAAACTGGAATCGATTGTCCAGGAGTCGGAGATCGATCTGGAGCGCGAGGGATATCAGGGCGCCGCTCGCATCGCCAAATATCAAGGAAGTCTGAAAAAGCGGGAATACCATTTCGACAATGAGATGGACCGGCTGGAGTGGTACCAAAAGCAGGTGGAAGTCGCCAAGGTGCGCGCCAAAGCCGACGGCATGGTGGTCTACCCGCAGACTCGATACTCCAGCAGCCAGGGCATGATCGAGGCCGGCGTGACCGTCTACTTCGGACAGGCGCTGGTGGAAATTCCGGACATATCCAAAATGAAGGTCGCGTTCATGGTGCATGAGTCCGACGCCCATCGCGTGAGCCTCGGACAAGCCGCGCAAGTGGAACTGGGCACCTACAATGGCCAGTTATTCAATGGGCGTGTGGCGAAGGTGGGGCTGACCCCGGATCGCGGAACGTCCTACTACCGGCCCGAGTTGAAGGTCTACCGCACCGAGGTGGTGATCGAGGATGAACTGCCCGAGGTGAAACCCGGAATGTCAGGCTCAGTCACGATCGAGATCGCCCGGCTGGAAAATGTTCTGACGGTTCCCTTGCAGGCGGTCACTTCCGTCGATGGCCTGCGTGTCTGTCTCGTGTCCGTCGGCGAGGAACAAGTCCTGAAGCCCGTGAAAACGGGCGTGTTCAACGATCGGAATATTGAGATCGTTTCCGGCCTGAAGGAAGGGGACATTGTTTCCCTGTCGCCGCCGGTTGGCCAGGGCGCGCTGGAAATGGAAGTGATCCATTCAGAAGCGCCCGACGAGCGTTTTGAAGAACGGGAATTCTCCAGCGACCTGATCGACGCCGAAGCTGATGACGACGCGCAATTGAACGCGGGCGGTTGAGGCTGCTTCGTCGAATTTCTCGAAGATTTCTCCCCCCACGGATCGAAAAGTATTCGATTAACAAACGCGGGCGCCGGGGGCATATTTCCGCTCGATGACAAATCCCACCGCTCCTCTCGATCGCCGTTCCTTCTGTCGCCGGGCCCTGGCCGCCGCTTCCCTGCCCCTGATCGGCTCCACCGCCGTGGCCGGTCCCTTCACCGGCAAAATCTACAAGGCCGTCAAGGCGACCATGATCCGCGGCGACATGCCCCTGCTCGACAAATTTAAAATGTCGCAGGACGTCGGCTTCGACGGCATCAGCCTCATGGCGCCGGGCCGTTTCGATCTCAGGGAGGCAATGCGCGCGCAGGACATCACCGGCTTGCGCATCCACAACGTCAACGACGCCGTGCATTGGCAGGTGCGCCTCTCCGATCCCGATGAAGCCGTCCGCGCGAAGGCCCTGGAGGCGATGAAGGACACGCTGAATTACGCCTCCGACTGCGGCGCCAGCTCGATCCTGTTGGTGATCGGCAAAGTCACCGATCCGAAGAACGAAAACCACGAACAGGTGCGACAGCGTTCAACCGAGCAAATTCGCAAGGCCATCCCCCTCGCCTCCCGCCTCGGCGTGCGCATCCTGTGTGAAAACGTCGGCAATGGCTTCTGTGCGGACGCCCAACAATGGGCCGAGTATCTCGATTCCTTCGCCAGCCCCTGGGTCGGCGCCTTCTTCGACATCGGCAACCATCACGGCTACGGCGGCGCCGATCACTGGATCCGCACGCTCGGGCTGCGGACCGTCAAGATCGACATCAAGGACCGCAACATGGACAAGAACAAGAACTGCAATCTCTTCGACGGCCACGTCGATTGGGCAAAGATTCGCAAGGAGCTAAAGGCGCAGAACTTCACCGGCTGGGCAACGGCCGAAGTGGGCGGCGGTGGAAAAGAACGCCTCCGCGAAGTCGTCGAGCGCATGGACAAGGCGCTGGGGATCTAGGGCGATGAGCGAAGAGTATCAATAGTCAAAAACTGTAGACCCATTACGTTACTGCGGAAAGGATATCAGATGCCAAAATGGACTTGTGTGTTGGAGCAGGATAGTCAACGTCAACGAGTCGACGGCAGCGAGACCGCGCTGCGTGATGCAATCGCCGCCGGCGCAGATTTACGTGTTGGGACGGGGTTTCTGCACAACGAGCATATCGATATCACGTCTGACTGCAACGAGCTGATTCGCGAGGTGATGGACTTTCGGGTGACCTACTTGTTGGCCAACCGCTGGGTTGCGGGTATTGAAACTCTTCGCATGCCTATCGCTTTGCCCGATGGTTTTGGCCCACGGGCTTCGATGTCATTCTTTATCTACAATCAGGATGGCCATCAAGCGATCGCTCGACCTCATCTGGATGGTCAACACTCGCCTGGCAAGCCTGGCCCTTCGCCGATTAACGAACATGCCGGGATGCCCAAGTACCGTGAATTGGAAAATTGGGACGCCGACACCAACGCGCCAAGCAGTAACTTTGTCTACGAATTTGAATACTTCCGCTATTTCGTGCGCGATGCCTGGGAAGAAGTCCTCTCACACGATGCAGAAGGTCGCATCAACTCAGGATCATTGGACGACTTGGTCAACGCATTTTCCGAGGGCCGTGAAATCAAAGTCGCCATTGGCAATCTCTGCAACGACCTCACCAGCCCAGAGGAAACTCAATACGAACATGAGGTGTTTGTGCATGTCGGCGCCGGCTACTACTACACCGAGCGAAAACAATTCATGGCGTCCGCCAATCCCGTGGTGCGCACGCGGCCATCGATTCCCCTCGGCTATGGCGCCTCTTGCTGGGATTTCGGCTGGCTCATGCCACGAAGCGACGGGCGCCTGGCACGCTGGCTATGCAATCCCTACACATTGAAATTTGAAAAATCGACCGCCAAGCATTCGATGCGCTGGTTCGTCAGTCGATAGATTTTTGTTTTTTGGGCTGCGTTTGGAACCATCGAAGCAACGCGAATTACATGTTGTGCTGACAACGCATCGTCCTTCGTAGCGTTGTGCCGAACGGGTCCTCAAAACACGATCTAATTGGGCAACTCTCGGTCAGTCATGGAACTGGAAGGAGTACAGGTCGGCATCCTTGAGTACGAACCGAACTCGCACCGCCTGGCCAATCAACGGGGAAAGATCGGCCTTCGGTTTCCATTGAACGCTGCGGTCGAGTGTGTCGCCGAATATTTCTTCGCAATCGTCGAGTGAGAAGCCGGGAAGTGGTTTGCCTTGCTCATCCTGCAATTCGACCCGGAGACTTCCCGCGGCGGATGTGGCGAAGTTTAAACGGAGCGTTTTCCCCGTGAAGGAAATTGGCTTCGTGACAAGTTCGCCGCCGCTCATCGGAGCTTGCACGGAGACAAATCCGTCCAGTCGTAACGTGTAGCGCCGCAGCAGGTCGAAGTCGTCGGTCCAGTAACTTTCGACCGCGTAGAGTGAGAGTTCGTTCGGGGCGCCTTCGAGTGTTCCTTTTGTTTCAATTGCGTGCCAGCCAATGAATTGATGTCCGTAGTTCCACGTTCCTTTGCGCTCGATTCCAGGACGCAGGAATCCTTCGTTCCAGCGTTTGAAACGAACGCCATCCCGACTCGCCATTAGCAAGCCTTCGGTCAAAGCTCGACCGTAGCGTTCGCTCCCTTTGGCGCGCCAGAGGCGATGTTCCAGTTCGGGGAGGGCTCGCAGCGATGCGGACCAACGGCGCGTGCGATCCGGGGCAGCGCTTGCGCGGGCCTCATGGTCCGGGCCGTCATTGTGGCCTCGCTCGATATAGCGGGTCGGAAAGCCGATCAACAAATGCGGCGCGCGATGGTAGGGTTTGACCTGGCTTGTGTAGAGCTGCTCCGATGGCGAATCGACATAGCGAAGGTCCTTCTGGTCCGTCCAGTTGAGGAAGTCCGTGGATGTGGCCGTGCGTATGGCACGATGTCCCTGCGGATTCCACACGTCCTTTTTTTCGTAGCCACCCTTCGTGAAATAACGCCAATACGCGCGGTAGTGGCCGTGTTGAGCATCCCAGAACGCGAGGTTCTGCGAGTCAAACGCCCCGTCAGTCAGGATTGGTTTGTCGCTCATCGGTGACCAGCGCAGCCCGTCGGGCGACTTGAATACGAGTAATCCGCGACGGAAATCTTTCGGCCGGAAGTTGGCCGGAAGCAGCGCCTTGTAGCGGGCGTCCGGCGGGGCGTCGGGATTCTCATCCTTAAACACGGCTGGCTCGCTCGGCTCGGACATCGCATCCCCGACCCTTTGTTTGACCATGACGATGTTGTTGGCCTTGCTGCCTTGGAACTCGTGGAGTCCCAAGGCTGGTTTTCGCCAGTGGATGCCGTCGTCGCTCTCCGCATAACAGCAGAACTGACTGTGAGCGCTGGCATCAACTCCGTTCGAGGTGACGGTGAGTTGCCCGGCTGCGTAGTACATTCGGTATCGGTCACCGTCCTTGAAGATGCTGTGATAGACACTGCCGCTCCCTTCCCACGGTTCGTCATGTTTCAGCACGACTTTTTGTGAAATAGGATGATGCAATCGCAACTCCGCTTTGCCGACGAGCCGGTCGATCAGGCCGTCCTCAACGAATAGTTCACGCTGCGAACCAATGTCGATTGCCTCTGCCCTTGACTGCGGGCTTGCCAAGTCTTGCGCGGCCGCCGTTAGCAAAGTGATTTCGACGATCAGCAAGATGGAGAGACTGGGTGTCATGCGGGTTTCCTCTTTGTGGTCTCCTTTAGTTCCGTGAAAATTGTGAAAAGGATCCAGAAGCGCCGGCCGTGACGCTCGTACTCACTGGCCTGATTTTCTTCGCCATCGTTATGAGACAATCCATTGAATCTGATCAATCCTGAGCTGCGACGTCAACCGTCCTTTTAACTTCGTAACGGGGTCAGTTCTTGGCTTTTGATACAACGGATTGGGTCGATTCGCGCGCTCGATAATTCGTTTTTCCGCCCGTTTTCAGTCCGTCCGAATTCGCTTCGCGATCTCATTCAAAGTCAGTCTCTCAGACTGCAACTTTCGGATCGGTCCCATCCGTTCGACCCTCTCGGCGCCGTAGATTGGCAGCCTGATTCGATGGTTTTCGGGACGTCTGGAAGCCCTTGAGTATTCCAACAACTAATGGTTGTTCGTCTTCCCCGAGCCGCCTATTGCTGGTTTGGCTTTGGCGTCAAGGGAACGCAGCCCAGGACTCGTCCGACGAATTCGTGAGTCCCAGCGATCACCGCGGTTGTGGAGCCGGCTGTGCCGCGATTGTCTCCCACGAGGCCAAAGCGATTTCGGCCCAGTCGGCCTTCTTTGATCGTGAGCGATCCCTTTCGAACAGAATAGGCTTCGGCAACATTCTTCCCGTCGACAATGAGCGCGCCTGCCCAGATCTCGATCTTCTCTCCCGGCAGCCCGACGACGCGTTTGACGACGGTGTCGGCGTCTTTCCTGGCGATGACGATTTCCCCTCGCTGTGGGGTGAATTGTTGATAGGCCTGCCTGTCGACGATCAGGATGTCGCCGCCATCGAAAGTCGGCTGCATGCTGCTCCCCACGACTACGACCAGAGCGAAATGACGTTGGAAGATCCATGCCAGTCCAAGAATCACGCCGACGACCAAAGCCCAGAAACTCCGGGATCCGGTGAATCTTGCTCGGCGCTTCCGTTGAGTGGCAGTCATGAGGTGGGGTTCGGATTAGAGTTTGCGGCGATGGTGCGCCATGTTGGCGTCCATCGGGATTGAGGCGGACGCTTCGGTCCCGTCGTCATCTGGCAGCGGCAACGTGGGCGGTTGATTGGCTGCCTTCCCCGCATATCCGATGGGGATGGCGGACCAATGATCCATGCCCTCCCAAAGGTCGGACTCGCGATTGACGGCGAGGGCGATATTCAGGGCTCGCTCGCTTAGTGAAACGACGAGTTCGTTGCCCGGATCTTCGTAAAGCAGGCTCAGATATTCGTCCAACCAGGCGTCCCGATCGACATGTTGTTCCAACGCATGGAACAGGAAACGAAGCAGAATGAATTCCTGGCGCGTTCCTCTGAATTCGCACAAGCCAGTTCGAAGCTCCTCGATCAACAGGTCGGCTTTGATCGCTTTTTCTGAGGCGATTGAGTGTTCGGTGTCCTCGGTCGGGCGCAGGTAGCGAACGCTCCAATCGACCAGGAACTCGCGACTGCTTTCCTCCAGCATCTGTCGGGCATAACCAGTTTCTGAGAATGTTTGTGAGGATCCGAAACCTGCGTGCGCATTTCGCGCGACGGCGCCGTGGCGGGCGGCGCCCACGCCATAGCCGATGCCGACGCTGAGCAGGGCAATTAGCAGCGCCCCGTAGTTCCGTCGCCGGCTCACGGTCGCCTCCGTCCGGTCCATCCGCGCGCTCCGATGGGACCTGTCGGTTTCCAGCGGAGCGGAGATTGGATTCGGCAGATTCATGGCGAATTGGCGTCGGCAGCGATCGGACATGGGCGCCTACGCAAGCGCGGGGTCGTCCTTGTAAACTTCGAAATTGGTGGACGGCTGCAGGTAGCACTGGAAACTCGCCACGGCCAGGATCTGAAAATACACGGCCTGCACGATAGCCTGGAGATGATTCAGTTCGAACGCTGAGAGCACGATGGAAAGGGAGATAAAAATAGTCGCGGCGATGCTCGTGAACATCAATACCTTCACGGACATCTCAATTTGCCGCATTCGGTCTTCGTTGGCCTGAAGCGGGTTTGGCTTTTTTCCGTACATGTTCCAAAGAACGATTCCTGCGAAGAACAGATTCATCGCCGTTATTCCAACGACATTTTGGTAGCCACCGAACCAGGGAAACTCAAATTGGTTGACGAAAATGATAAACGCTGCAAAGGCGATATATGTCGCGATAGCCACACCCAAATAGGCGGGTGAAACGAAATCGAACAAATGCCGGGGACGCAGTTCCGCTCTGCGCGTCGCGTTGGGATTGGCGTTCCGCATCAACTTGAATTCTCTGAGCGCTCCCAGATCGAGCAGGAACAGGGGTACGATCTGAAGCATGAAGAACCAGGTGAGGATCGCCTTGTCCCAGTCGCCGCTGCGCGGTGTGATTATCAACCCTGCCAGCAGGAAAAACCCCGCCAGGATAATGATCCGGTTGGCGATCATGTAGTTGCGATGCGAAGTCCGGTAAGACTCGATCGGTTTCGGGTAGAGCCGGGGATGCGTCGCGGGCGGATAGGTCTCGAACACATGGTTCAACCGGCCCAGCAATCGGTTTGGATAGTAGAATGAGATCACGAGGATCTGACTCAAAAGAAAAAGGTGAAATAGGGCGTGTTCTGTCATGTCTGTTTCCTTACTAGTAGCGGTTAACGTCGGTTTTCTTACAGGTTGCGATTGTTCATCAGTTTTCCAAAGGCGATGCGGATCTCGGAATCCGTGACGCCCGACTCTTTGAAGACCGCGATCGTCTCGCTGAGTTTCGTGGTCACCCACTCATTCAGATCGACGTTGCTGTTCTCCTTCGCGTCAGGGTGAACGAAGGTGCCGCGATATCCCCGCGTTTGAATCACGGAATCCCGTTCCAGCAGCCGATAGGCCTTCGCCACCGTCTTCTGATTCAGCTCCAGGTCGTTGGCCAGTTGCCGAATTGAGGGCAAGCCGTCTCCGGGCTTAACCTTCTCGCGGAGAACGGCGTTCTTGATCTGCATGATCAGCTGCGAGAACACGGGGACCGGATCGTCGATGTTAATGATTATTTCCATAAGCAGTGATGAACCATATGTGCCATGTAGGGTAATGGTGCAACTGGTTCATTCAAAACGCAAGAGGAAATTTGAGGAAACTGTGATTAGCAATCCGGAAGTGGAGCGGAATCTCGCCCGTTTCGGAAATTCTGAGGATCGAGGAATTAGTCAGCGCTCCGGAAAAGACGAAGTGACAGAAAGCGAACCCTCCGGCGAATGACCAAAATCGGACACGCGAAAATCTTCGCCGCAAGCGTTGAGATCAGCTTGCGGGAGCCGAAATCAGAAAATCAGGATCGCCCGAGGTATTTCCCGGTGCGGGTGTCGATGGAGAGGACCTCGCCCGTTTTGATGAAAAGCGGGACCTGAACGACTTTGCCGGTTTCCAGCGTGGCCGGTTTCTGCGGGTTGTTGACAGTGTCGCCGCGCAAGCCCTCGGCTGTTTCGGTGACCTTGAGGTCGACAGTCGCGGGAAGCTCGACACTGACCGCCTGACCGTCGAGCTGAATGACCTCGCAGACCGTGTTCTCCGTGATGAGATCCTTGACCTCGTCGAGCATTGTTCCGGGAAGCTCGACGGTCTCGAAGGACTCGGGGTCCATGAAAAAGAAGGAAGAACCATCCTGATAGCTGAATTCGAGTTTGAGCCGCTCGATCATCAGAACCTCCACCTTCTCGCCGGGAGTGAAACGAATATCCTTGGTGCGGCCGTTGCCGAAAGACCGGACGGTGGCCATGATCAACGCGTTGCCCTTGCCCGGAGTCCGGTGCACGAGTTCCAGGATGATCCCGGTGTCACCCTTGACGCGAATGGCCTGACCTCTTCGTAATTTTGTCGCTACAACCGCCATGAGTTATATGTCTTTCGAGTTTGCGTTCCTGGAAAAAGAAAAAGTGGTGGTGGGAACAGGATTCGAACCTGTGAAGGCATAGCCAGCAGATTTACAGTCTGCCCCGTTTGACCGCTTCGGTATCCCACCACACGGGAATTCCGGCCACGCCGGTATTTCCAAAGGAGCGGGGAATTAATCAGAGCCTCCGGCGCTTGTCAACCCGCGTCCGCTGCCTTAGATTCCGCCCTCATGTTTGAATCTCTCGGTCAAAAACTGCAAAAAACGTTCAAGAACCTGCGCGGGCTGGGCAAGATCTCGGAGGCAAATGTCACCGAGGCCCTGCGCGAAGTCCGTATGGCGCTGCTGGACGCCGACGTCAATTTCCAGGTTGCGCGCGATTTCATCAAGCGGGTGAAGGAGAATTCCCTCGGCGTCGAGGTCGTCCAGAGCATTCAGCCCGGGCAGCAGATCATCAAGGTCATCAGCGACGAGCTGGTTGAGCTGCTGGGCTCGACCAACGCAGGACTGGAGCTGACCGGCAAGCCGGCCTGCATCATGATGGTCGGCCTGCACGGCTCGGGCAAAACGACTTCCACCGGCAAGCTGGCCAAGCTGCTGCACAAGCAGGGACGCAAGCCCCTCTTGGTCGGTTGTGACGTCAATCGTCCCGCTGCCATGGATCAGCTGGAAACCTTGGCCAAGCAGCTGGAGATGCCAGCGTTCATTCGCAAGGACGAAAAGAATGTCGTCAAGATCGGGCGCGAGGCGCTCGCTCACGCCAAGACCATCGACTGCGACACGGTGATTTTCGACACGGCCGGCCGCTTTCAGATTGATGAGGATCTGGTCAAGGAGTTGGTCGATCTCAAGGCCGAAGTGAAGCCTTCCGAAGTGTTGCTCGTGATGGACGCGGCCATCGGTCAGGAGGCGGTGAATGTTGCGAAGCATTTCGACGAGGCGTTGAACATTACTGGCGCGATTCTGACGAAGCTCGACGGCGACGCTCGCGGCGGCGCGGCGTTGAGCATGAAGGAAGTCACGGGCAAGCCGATCAAGTTCGCGGGCGTCGGTGAAAAACTTGATGAGTTTGAGGCCTTTCATCCTGAGCGGATGGCGTCGCGCATTCTCGGCATGGGCGATGTGGTCACGCTGGTTGAGAAGGCCGCCGAGGCGGTCGATGAGGATGAGGCGAAGCGGCTGGAGGAGAAGATGCGCAAGGGCCGCTTCGATCTGGAGGACTTTCTGGATCAGCTGCGCACGATGAAGAAATTTGGCTCCCTGGGAAGCATGGTCGACATGATCCCGGGCGTGGCCGGTCAGTTGAAGGGCGCGGATCTGGATAAGGGCGAGAGGGAATTTCGCCGGATGGAGGGAATGATTTGCTCGATGACGATGAAGGAGCGCCGCCATCCGCAGGTATTGAACGCGAAGCGCCGCATTCGAATTTCCAAGGGATCGGGTGTGAGCGTTACTGAGTTGAACAGCATGCTGAAGCGCTTTGGCCAGATGCAGAAGATGATGAAGAAGATGGGCAAGATGTCGAAGATGATGGGCAAGCTCGGCGGCGGCGGCATGAGCGGCCTGATGGGCGGCGGCAAGGGCGGATTTCGGTAGGCTGAACGAGGAGGCTCGCTCTTTTTTCTTACAGGAGGAAACAGAGATAACGGAGAAAGGCGGAGGAATCGTCAGGAGCAACCTGGCAACGATCCTGGCATTCCACCGACAAGGAGCGGCGACATTCCTGTCGCCGAAAGCCGCGTAGCGGATTTGATGAGCGCCGGAAGTGTGACCCTTTCAGGGTCATCTGCGATCCCGCAGTCGTGGGATCGCCGCTCCTTGGGGTTTCGCCTCATTTCCAGGCCGCGAGTTTTCTCTTTAACGCTTTGACGCGTTTCTCATCGACCGGGTTGTCGAGTTTTCCTTTTACCTTGAGCGAGCTTCCGACGATGACGCCGTTGGCGAAGGGCAGGAGTTTCTCCACGTTCTTTGCGTCGACGCCGCTGCCG